>NZ_KB944468.1:0-65377 GCF_000389805.1 Cupriavidus sp. GA3-3 | reverse complement strand
ATCGACGCCAGCTCGCACCTCAGCCTGAAGATCCCCACCATGCAGAACTTCGGCAACGGCACCCAGGTGGCCACGCTGTAACAACGCTGCATGCGGGAGGCCCGCCGAGGCGGAACTCCCCTTCAACCGCCCCCAAGGAGACTTACCATGCAATCGACCCTCATGATCAAGGATCTGCCGCTCGACCAGGAACTGGACGGCAAGACCATGTCCGCTGTGCGCGGCGGCAGCGCCTTCTCTGTTGTCGGCGGCAACGCCCAGAACGTCGTCGGCGGCGGTGGCTTTGCCAGCCCGACCATCGGCTTGCAGGTCGGGCCGACCGTGAACACCATCGACGCCAGCTCGCACCTCAGCCTGAAGATCCCCACCATGCAGAACTTCGGCAACGGCACCCAGGTGGCCACGCTGTAACAACGCTGCATGCGGGAGGCCCGCCGAGGCGGAACTCCCCTTCAACCGCCCCCAAGGAGACTTACCATGCAATCGACCCTCATGATCAAGGATCTGCCGCTCGACCAGGAACTGGACGGCAAGACCATGTCCGCTGTGCGCGGCGGCAGCGCCTTCTCTGTTGTCGGCGGCAACGCCCAGAACGTCGTCGGCGGCGGTGGCTTTGCCAGCCCGACCATCGGCTTGCAGGTCGGGCCGACCGTGAACACCATCGACGCCAGCTCGCACCTCAGCCTGAAGATCCCCACCATGCAGAACTTCGGCAACGGCGTCCAGGTGGCCACGCTGTAACGGGATCGAGATGCGTCGCCCCCGCTTCAACGGGTGGCGACGCACCTTGGAGTCCGCAGCGGAAGATACCGCCTGCGCTATCTTCCACTGCCTACTCTGACCAAGTCTGAACGGGTCATCGTGGTCCTTGGGGAGGGTGCCCCGGGATGATGATCCCGGAGCTACGCCATCGCCTCACATCCGCCCCTTCCAGGGCACCAGGACCTTCGCCAGCTTGCGCATCAGCAGGTCGAACACGTAGGCGATCAGCCCGATCAGCACGATGCCCATGATCACCACGTCGGTACGCAGGAAGTTGGAGGCATTGAGCACCATCTGGCCAAGGCCGGCGGTGGCGGCCACCATTTCAGCGGCAACCAGGGTGGTCCAGCCGAAGCCGATGGCGATGCGCATCCCGGTCAGGATATCGGGCAGCGCGGCGGGGATCACCACATGGCGGACCACCTGCCACGGCGTGGCGCCCATCGAGTACGCCGCGTTGATCTGCTCGATGGTGACCGAGCGCACGCCGGCCTGGGCCGACATGGCCAGCGGCGCGAAGCAGGCCAGGAAGATCAGCAGCACCTTCGAGGTCTCGTCGATGCCGAACCAGATCACGATCAGCGGCAGGTACGCCAGCGGCGGCAAGGGGCGGTAGAACTCGATCGGCGGATCGAACACGCCGCGTGCGATGCGCGACACCCCCATCATCACGCCGACCGGCACCGCCGTGACCACCGCCAGCCCGAAGGCACCGAACACGCGCATCATGCTGGCCGCGAAATGCTCGGTCAGCGGCTGGCCGCCTTGCAGGTTGCCCTGCCAGGCATCGATAAAGGCGGTGACGATGGACTCAGGCGTGGGCAGGAACAGCGGCGGCAGCCAGCGCAGGTGGCTGGCGAGCCACCACAGTGCGAGCAGCAGCACCACGGTGATGGTGGAGATGCGTGAGCTTGACCCCTCGCCGGGCAGGCGGTAGCCCGAGACGGTCTTCATTTGCTGGCTGGCCCCGGCCGCGGCGGCTTTGGTGACGCGCGGCGTGGGTTCGATGCGTTGGACGGAAGCGGGCATCTCGTGTTCCTCAAGCGGTGGCATGGATCAGATCAATGATCTCTTCGCGATAGCGGATGAACTCCGGGTCGGCCTTGACTGCACGGGCGTCCCCGCATTCGATGAAGCGCCGCGCGAACGGCAGTTCATAGGTGTGCGCGATGCGGCCAGGCGACGGCGTCATGACAATCAGCCGCGTGGCCAGGAACAGCGCCTCTTCCACGCTGTGCGTGATAAAGAAGACGATCTTCTGTTCCTTGGCCCAGAGCTTGAGAATCAGCGCCTGGATCGATTCGCGCGTCAGCGCGTCGAGCGCGCCCAGCGGCTCGTCCATCAGCATCACCGCCGGATCACAGGCGAGCGCGCGGGCAATCCCGACGCGCTGCTGCATGCCGCCCGAGAGCTGATAGACCGGCTTGCCGGCGACATCTTCCAGCCCGACCGCGGCCAGCTTCTCATGCGCGACCCGCATCCGTTCGGCACGCGACACCCCACGCAGGCGCAACCCCAGCGCGACGTTGTCCGCCACGCTGAGCCACGGCATCAGGGCGTGCTTCTGGAACACCACGCCGCGTTCGGCACCCGGCCCGCGCACCACCTTGCCGGACAGCCGGATCTCGCCTTCCGAGGGTTCCATGAAGCCTGCGATGCACGACAGCAAGGTGGTCTTGCCGCAGCCCGAGGCACCGAGCGCCACGACGAAATCGCCGCGCTCCATGGTGAGGTTGACTTGCGACAGGGCCAGCGTTTTGGCGCCGCCCGCGACGCCGTAGTTGACACTGAGATTATCGATTTCAAGCTTGTACATGATGGGTTTCCGCAACAGGACTTTCGGGGCCGCGCGGGACTGGCTTGAGCGCGGCGGCCATCTTCAGCGCGATGGGCGCGGCGTCAGCGCAACGCCCGCTTTGCCCATTCCGCATTGACGCCCGGGCCATAGTCCGGCAGGACGGTCTGGATGGTGCCCTGCTCCTTGAGGAACTGCGCCGCGGACTGCAGCGCGCGCGCCGCGCCGCCGCCCAGCCAGCGCTCCGACACCTGCTCCTGCAGCGTGGGGAAGGCGTACAGCGCCATGCTCGCGGGTACCGTCTCGGGCTTGGCGCCAGACACCTTGGCCACCGCCTTCACCATGGGCGAATCGGGGGTCCAGGACGCCTTGTTCTTGCGGTAGTTTTCATCGGCGGCGGCCAGCACGCGCACCAGCTTGACCATGAACTCCGGGTTCTCACGGGCAAACTTCTTGTTGGCGATCATGCCGTCGAAGGTGGCCTTGCCGGTGTCGGCGGCGATCTGGCCGGAGGTCATCAGCACGGTGCCGGACTGCTTGAGCTTGGCCAGCACCGGGTCCCAGATAAAGGTGGCGTCGATGTCGCCACGCTCCCAGGCGGCGGCTACTTCGGGCGGGCGCATGTTGACGATGCGGACGTCCTTCGGATTGATCCTGGCGCGCTCCAGCGCGACCAGCGTGTGGTAGTGCGTGGTCGACACGAAGGGCACGCCGACGCGCTTGCCCTTCAGGTCGGCGACGCTGGCAATCTTGCTGCCATTGCGCGCGACCATCGCCTCGGCCGCGTTGATATCGTCCAGGATCCAGAACAGTTCGACATCCAGCCCTTGCGACAGCGCCGACGCAATCGGCGAGGTGCCGGCCTCGCCAATGGCGATCTGGCCCGAAGCCATGGCGCGGATCACGTCCCCGCCGCCGCCGAACTGCCGGAACGAGACCGTGTAGCCGGTCTGCTTTTCCAGCTCCTTCATGTCCTGCGCGTAGCGCCAGGGCACCACCATGTCCTGGTAAGCAATTACTACATTCTTGCTCTGGGCGTGTGCGGCTGGCGCCAGCGCGGCCACCAGGGCGAAATACGTCGCTATCTGCTTGATCCACCGCATGGTTTTGCTCCTCGGAACGGGAAATATGTTTGGGGGTCACGGCTTTATAGGTGAGGGCCATTCCGGGCCTATAGGACCAGTTGCCCGGATTCGCTGGGACCAGAACGGTCCGCGCCGGCGCAGGCCGCGCCAGGCCGTGAAATGGGCTGGCGCGGGTCGGCGTCAATCATGGAAATCCTTAGCGGCCTCCGGCGAGGCCATGGTCGTGCCGGAGGCGCTTGCCGAGGCCGTCGATGGACTCAGTGCACGGCCTGGCGCCGCCCGCGGCAGTCAGGCGGTAAGGGAGAACCCGGAGTCGAAGGTCTGCCGCACATCGAGCCGCTGCTTGAGCAACCCAGCTTTCTGGTAGAAATCCGCCGTGCGCTGCTGCTCGGCGATCAGTTCGGCATCGATCTGCCGCCATTGCGTGTGCCGCCGCTCGAACTGCAGCCGTGCCGCCTGCGGCGGGATCCCGATGATGCGGGCGAGGGCCGCCGAGAACTCCGGCACGTGCTGGTAGGACCATTGCTGCGCACGCACCACCCGGCGCAGGAAGTCTTGCAGCACCGCGCGCTTGGCCGCCAGCGCGGCATCGGTGGCTGCCAGGTAGCTGAGGCCGGACCACAGCCCGCGTCCGCTGACCAGCACGCGCGCGTGGCCGCTGGTTTCCGCCATCGCGGTATAGGGTTCCCACGTCGCCCACGCGTCCACCGAGCCGCTGCTCAATGCGAGCTTGGCATCCGCCGGCGGCAGGAAGCGGAGGTTGGCGTCCTCCGGCTTCAGCCCCGCGGATTCCAGCGCCTTGAGCGTCACCAGGTGGCCGATCGAGCCACGGTTGGTGCCAATGCTCTTGCCTTTCAGGTCGGCCGCCTGCCGCAGCGGCGAGTCGGGCCGCACCAGGATTGCCGTGCCGTAGGGATCAGAGCGGTTGGCGCCGATCAGCTTGATCCGCGTGCCGGCCGCCAGCGCGAAGATCGCCGGGGCATCGCCGATCGGGCCGCTGTCGACCGCGCCCGCGTTCAGCGCCTCGGCAAGCGGTGCCGCGGCAGGGAACTCGGTCCATTGAATGTCGTAGTTCAGGCCGTCGAGCGCGTTGGCGGATTCGAGCAGCGCGCGCAGGCCGCCCTTCTGGTCGCCGGCTTTCAGGACCGGGCGCCCCTGCGCTTGTGCATTGCCGGTGGCGAACGTGGTGAAGGAAAGGATGGGGCCGGAGGCGAGCGCGGCCGTGGCGGCGGCGCCCTGGCGCAGGAACTGTCGTCGGGAAGCGGTCATGGCATTCGCGGGGAGATTGAAACCCACGAACCTACGCGCGCAGCACGCGAAAACCAACGAAGAAAACCGGCATTCCATATGCGTGGAGCATGCCGGACGGGACGTTCTTTGCGATGCTCAGGCGCGCGCCCGCACGCCAGGATGCTTCGTGTCCCTTTACTCTTTGCTCTCTTGTGCTTTCGCCCGGGTAGCCGCGGACGGTGCCTTCCTCTTCGACTTGCCCTGATTGAACGCAATCGCGGCACGGATGAGATTCTTCATGGCACGCGCATCAATCTTGTCGCCCTCGAAGAGATCGATCGCACGCCACTTGTTGCCGCCGAGGCCGGCGTTGAAGAGCTTGTCGGGATCCGGCAGGCTCGCCCCGTTGGTGAAGGTGATCTTCACCTTCTCCTTGTGCGCGTTGGCGACCGCGATCATGCCGTCGCGTGACCACACCGGGCTCCCCATCCATTTCCATTCCTCGATGATCTCGCCGTCGGCCTCGAGGATGGTCTTGCGGAGCTTGGCCAGCGTCTTGCCACGCCAGTCAGTGAGTCCTGCGATCAGCTCGTCGATACGTTCCGATGGATTCATGGATGCCTATTCCTCGAATTTTTCCCGCGCATGAGGCAGCTCGCGTCCGGCCATGACAGAGAGCGTTCCGGTCGATCCCTCGTTCGTTGCCCGATCCGCTTCAGCAGGTTAGCATAGCCCGATTGTCGTGCTTCAAGCACTGTCGTCAGCGGCTATGTCTGCCCTGGGCGACTTGGCCTGTCTGTCAGGTGGTCAGCGTGTATTCGATGGAGTGAAGGCAATGGCGAACCAACCATCCAGGAAGCCGGCGCACGCCGCAACGAAGACTCCGGCCAGGCGGGCCGCTGCCAGCCCGCCCCTGCTCGCAGGCGGCAACCCCCAGATCGCGAAGGCCGACGGAGATGCCCCCGTGCAGGCCTACATCGCCGCCATGCCGGGCTGGAAACAAGACGCCGGGCGCCGTCTCGACGCGCTCATCGAGCGCAACGTTCCCAACGTCCGCAAGGCAGTGAAGTGGAACTCGCCGTTCTATGGCATCGAGGGCCAGGGCTGGTTCCTCAGCTTCCATTGCATGACGAAGTACATCAAGGTGGCCTTCTTCCGTGGCATGTCGCTGCGCCCTGTTCCCCCTGTCGAATCCAAGGACAAGAACACGCGCTACTTCCACATCCACGAAGACGCCGAGCTTGACGAGGCGCTGGTGGCAAGCTGGGTCCGGCAGGCATCGGAGCTGCCTGGCTGGGTTCCGTAAGCCCCCGCCCTCAGAACCACGCCGCAAGCGTCCCCAGCCCTTCGATCCCGGCGCTGACGCGGGTTCCGGCAGAGGCAAAGAGCAGCCCGGTGCAGGTGCCGGTGGTCACCACTTGCCCGGCTTTCAGCCCCGCCCCGCGCGCGGCGCAGTGGTTGGCCAGCCAGACCAGCAGCGCGCCGACATCAGGGCTCTGGTGCCCGCCGACGGTATGCGCCACGGTGCGCCGGCCGAAGCGCAGCGTGGCCTCCAGCGCGCCCAGGTGCAGCCACTCGCGCGCGAACGGCGTGGGGCGCCCCGTCACCAGTGCGCCATGGCTGAGCAGGTCGGCCAGCTGCGCATCGCTGCCGGCCCCGAGCCAGTCCTCCAGGCGGCTTTCCACGACTTCAATGGCAGGCACCACCAGCGCAAGCGCGGCCTCGATATCCCGGCGCTCATAAGGCCGGCCGCGCGGCGGCAGGCTGGCGCCGAGCACAAAGGCAACCTCCACCTCGATGCCGCGCAGGCGCCAGGCCGGCCCCCGCAGGCCCACGCCATCCGGCAGCAGGCCGGCCGCCGGCAGCGGCGCACAGGCGGGTTCCTGGCCCGGCCCCCTCGCACCAACCTTCCAGCCGCCAATCGGGCCGATCATGGCAAGCGTGGCATCCTGCACGGCGTAGCTGCCGCCATGCGCAAGCGGGTGCAACAGTGCCGGATCGACGCGCTCGCCGCGCGTACGCGCGACGCAGAGCATCTGCGCGAGCGCCGCCGGCGTACCTGGCGCAACCAGGGTCTTCATCGGCCCTGCCCGTCGAGCGGGAATCCCGGCGCCCTCGGGAAGGCCTGCTCGAACTGGCGCGCGATTGCCAGCAGCAACGCATCCTCGGCCGGCGCCGCCACCAGCTGGAGGCCAACCGGCAAGCCCTCTGCCTCGCCGCATGGCAACGAGATCGCGGGCAGGCCGGCAGCATTGGCGAATGCGGTGAACACCGCATGGCCACGCGGCCCGGCCTCGCGGCCTTCGATCACAGGCGGGTGCGACTGTGCGGCCGGCCATGGCAATGCCGCTGCGGCGGGCGTCAGCAGCAGGTCGTAGCGTGCGAACAGCAAGGAAAGCTCGCTGCGCAGACGCTCCACGGCCATCAGCAGATCAAACAGCTGCACGGCACGCAGGCCTGCGCCAGCCGATGCATTGGCCTGCGTGGCAGCACCGAACGTGCCCGCATCGAGCGGCGGGCAGAACGGCAGTTGCGCGCCGCCCTGCTCCACCAGCCAGGCCAGGCCGGCCTGCGACAACAGCGACCATTTGGCATTGGTCGCTTCAGCCAGATCGAACGCCTGCGCGGTATCCACCGTGTGGCCAAGTTCACGCAGCGCTTGCGCTGCCTGCCCGGTCAAGGCAGCGATGCGCGCATCCACCGGATGATCGCCGAACCGGGGCACGTGCAAGACCCGGCATGGCCGCGGCGGCATCTGCAGCGGCACGCCGGCAAAGCGCCGGGAATCGGGATCGCGCGGGTTGGGCTGGCCCAGCGCCTCGGCCATGGCCATCGCATCGGCCACGCAGCGGGCCAGCGGGCCGACCACTTCATAGCGCATGAAGATCTCTGGCAGCCCATCGCCGCGCGGCAGCCGGCCGGGCGACGGCTTGAAGCCCACCAGCCCGGTATGCGAGGCCGGGCGCCGGATCGAGCCGCCGCCGTCGGTGCCCAGCGCCAGCGGGCAGCAGCCCGATGCCACCGCCGCCACCGCGCCGCCGGAAGACCCGCCCGGCGTCAGGGCCGGCTGCCAGGGATTGCCGGTTGTGCCGAAGACGAGGTTGTCGGTATAGCCCTGCATGGCGAACTCCGGCACATTGGTCTTGCCGAAGATCAGCGCCCCGGCCGCGCGCAGGCGCGCCACCGGTAGTTCGTCGCGGTTCGGGACAAAGCCCGCCAGCGCGCGGCTGCCCCAATGCGTGGGCAGGCCGCGCACGTGCAGGTTGTCCTTGACGGTGACCGGCACGCCATCGAGCGCACCCAGCGGCTCGCCACGGCGCCAGCGCGCGGTGCTCTCCTGTGCCGCCGCCATGGCGCCTTCAGTATCGAATGCGATCACGGCGTTCAGCGCCGGATTGCAGTGCGCCGTGCGCGCCAGGCAGGACGCCAGCGCCTGTTGCGGCGTGAAGCGGCCGGTGGCGTAGCCGTCGGTGAGCGCATGTGCCGGCAGTTTCCAAAGATCATCCATCGTCGTCTCCGCCGTCCTCAGTGTTCACTTGAGCCCGACCAGCGGCCCGATGGTCTGCTTCCAGATGGCCGAGCATTGCGGGTAAGACTTGTCGCAGACCTCGGTCCAGGTCGGCAGCGAGACCGTGGTCAGCGCGTCGCGCACCAGCTGCAGGTCGGCCGGACGCACGGGCACCTCCTTCATGGCGAACTTCTTGCCGGTCTTGCACGGCTCTTTGCCGACGTTGCAGCGCGAGGCATCCTCGAACAACTCGCGCGAGTAGGACCAGGTATCGCGCTCGAAACGCTGGAAGGCCTCGGCCAGGCGCGTTTGCTGGTCGGGCGGCAGCGCGTTCCAGCGGCTGAGCTTGATGGCGTACGCATTCAGCGCGATCTGGAAGCCAACTGGCATGAAGTATGAGGTGACCTCGGGCCATCCCGCCGTGTTCGCCGAGCTCGGGCCGGTGATCGCGCAATCGGTGACGCCGCGCTCGAGCGCCTGCTGGGTCTCGCCGAAGGGGATCGTCACCGGAATGCCGCCGAGCTTCTCGATGAACTTGGCCAGGGACTGGTCATAGACGCGCACCTTCTTGCCCTTCAGGTCGGCCAGTCCGCCAATCGGCGACTTGCAGAACACCACCTGCGGCCCGAACGGCCAGATCCCGAGCAGCTTGGCGCCGTAGCGTTCCTGCAGGCGCTTGTCGAAGGCATTGCGGTAGGCATCCACGGCCTTGCTGGCCGAGCCGTAGTCGGTGCTCAGGCCAACGATGTCCGGCCCGAGGAAGAATGGCTCGTCGCGCGAGACCTGGGCCAGGCGCAGGCTGACGATGTCGAACAGCCCGGAGCGAAGCACGCGCAGGCCGTCTGAATCCTTGATGCCGAGCACATCCATCGGCTTGTAGTCGGCATCGATCGGCAGGCCGGTGTTCCTGGCGAAGTTCTCGAAAAAGGGCTGCTCCTTGTTCTGCTGGATCAGGCCGGTCGCGACGAGGTTGCCGGCTACCCGCAGCTTCGTTTGCTGGGCTGGTTGAGCAGGCTGTGCCTGGGCAGTGCCCGGCAGCAGCACGGCGGCAACGCAGGCGACATGGGCGGCCGCGATCAGCGCGCCGGCGATTCGTTTGGCGTTCATGGGAGCTTCCTTGGAGGTCAATGCCCGAACATCAGGTTGGGCAGATAGGTGGCAATCGCCGGGAAATGGATCAGCACGGCGGTCATTACCACCATGGCGGCAAAGAACGGCAGCGTGCCCTGGAAGACTTCATTGATCGATCCTTCGCCGCGCACGCCCTGGATCACGTAGAGCGTCATGCCGATCGGCGGGCTGATCAGCGAGATCTCGCACATCAGCACCATGAACACGCCGAAGAACACGGGATCGATGCCGGCCGCCTGCACGATCGGGAAGACCACCGGGACCGTGCCGACCAGCATCGGCATGGTCTCCAGCGCGATGCCCAGCACCAGGTAGAGGGCTGCCAGCAGCCACAGCAACACTGCCGGCGAAACGTCCACCTGCTTCATCAGGCCGGCCAGCGCCTGCGGCACCCCCAGCATGGAGAGCACGAAGTTCAGGTAGAGCGCGGCCACCAGGATCAGCGCGGTCATCGCGGTCAGGCGCAGCGTGGAGCGGAAGCAGTCGTGCAGCATGGCGACGCTGAGCTTGCCGTAGGCGGCCGCCACCGGCAGGCACACCAGCACGCCGAGCGCGGCGCTCTCGGTGACCGTGGCCCAGCCGGTGTAGATGCTGCCCATCACCACCGTGAACACCAGCAGCGGGCCCGCCAGGTGGCGCGAGTTGCTCAGCCTGGCGAGCAGCGGCACACGGGCCTCGCGCGGGCCGCCCGCGGCGGGCTTCCACAGGCAGATCAGCAGGATCGTGGCCAGGAACAGCACGGTCATGATGGCCCCGGGGAGCACGCCCGCCACATACAGCCGCGCCGCCGAAGTATTGGTCATCGAGCCGTAGATGATGAAGGCCACGCCGGGCGGGATCAGGTTGCCCAGGCTGGCGCCGGCCGCGATCGAGCCCAGCACCATGCGCTGGTCATAGCCGCGATTGCGGAAGGAAGGCAGCGCGACCGTGGAAATCGTCGCCGCGGTGGCCACCGATGACCCGGAAACCGCCGAGAACAATGCCGAGGCGCCGATATTGGTATGCAGCAGGCCGCCCGGCAGGCGGTTCAGCCAGTCGCCGAGCGACTGGTACATCTTGTCCGTCGCGCCACCGCGCATCAGGATCTCGCCCAGCAGGATATAGAGCGGGATCGACAGCAACAGGTAGTCCTCGCCGGCCGCCCACAACTGTTCGCCCAATGCGTCGATCGCGGGCATGCCGAAATAGGCCAGCGCCCCGGCCAACCCCACCACCAGCATGCTCGTGGCCACATGGAAGCCGACGAACATCAGCCCCATCATCAGGCACAGCCCGAGCAGGATTTCAATGGGACCGATCATGCTGCCGCTCCTTCGCTCTTGCCTGCGGCAGTGCCCTGGCCCGCGGCATTGCCATCAGGGGGGGCGTTGCCGACGCGGATGTCCGCCTCCGCCTCGATCTCCTCGGCCAGGGTCTGCGGCCCGAACTGGCTGTTCAGGCGGGCCCAGTCGCGCCGCACCAGCAGCTGCAGGGCGTGCCAGGCGGCGCAGGCCGCCACCAGTGCGAACAGGGCATAGCCGGCCAGCCACAGGGTCTGGGGCATCCACAGGGGCGTGGCAAGCGGCGTGGACGCGGTGCTGTGCAGGTCGATGGAGTCCACCAGCACATGGCCGGCGCGCCAGAGACAGAGTCCGGCCACCGCAGCCAGGCTCAGCATCGCCAGCAGGTTGAGCACGGCCCGCACCTTGACCGGAAAGCGCGTCAGCAGGAAGTCCACCCGGGTATGGCCGCGCCCGACCAGGGTGTAGGCAAAGCCGCACGCGCCAAGGATGGCGTAGGTATAGCCGCCGATTTCATCGATACCCTGCAAGCTGAAGCCACCCAGCTTGCGCCCGAGCATTTCGACGCAGGTCGCCACCGACAGCACGATCAGCCACCATCCGCACAGGATGGCTATACGGTCAATGCCGGCGGCAAGCCGTCGGCTCCAGGGGGTATCGGCAAGCAGGGTCTTCATGGTGCGGGGGCCGGTCGTGACATTGCTTCCATTGAAGCGCATGGCCAGACCCGCGCGGTGGCTTTCCCGCACGCCGGAACTTCTTGAATAAACCCTTAGGAATCAACAGCTTTCCGGCGCGCCCGCGTGGAAAGGCAAGGACGCTGCGGGCACTGGCATCGGGCAGGGCACGCGGGTGCAGCGCCCGCCGTAGGCTGCGCTGATCTCTGTGGCAGCCCAACGCACCCAGGCGCCAAGCTCATCGAAACGGGCACGCACGATGCGCTGGCTGGAACCGGCCAGCGAGACCGCGGCAAAGGGCCGGCCGTGCTCGTCACAAATCGCGGCGGCAATGCAGCACAGGCCGACCGCATTCTGCTCGTCGTCCACCGCATAGCCGCGCCGGCGCACTTCGGCCAGGGTCTCATGCAGGCGCGAGGGGCGCGCAATGGTGTTGTTGGTCAGGCGCGGCAAGCCAAAGGTGCGCAGGTATTGCAGCACGTCGGGTTCGCTCTTGGCTGCCAGCACCGCCTGGCCCATGGCCGTGCCATGCAGCGGCGCACGCTGGCCCGGCCTGGCCAGCGCGCGGCTGCCGTGGGGGCCCTCTGCCTGGCAGGCGAAAACAATCTGCCCGTCGCTGGCCACGCCCAGGTTGACGGTCTCCCCGGACAGCGCGCTCAACCGTTGCATCACCGGCAGGGCAAGTTCGCTGATGCGGCGCCGGCGGGCGAAAGCGGCACCCACCGAGAAGCAACGCACGCCCACGTACCACAGGCTGCGCTCGCGATCGAACTGGACAAACTGGCGCTGCTCGAGCGTGGTCAGCAGGCGATGGACGGTCGATGTAGACAGGCCGCTGCGTGCCGCCAGATCCACCAGCCGGTAGCCCTCGTCGTCATCGGACAACAGCTCGATCAACTGGAGCGCGCGCGTCAGGGACTGCACGGTGCTGTCGCCGTCCCGGCACTCCCGCCCTTCCCGTGACGGCGGGTCGGCGCTGGCGGCAGGCGCCACCGCCCGTGTTGCGGCTTCCTTCCTGGCCTCCCTTGTCCTGGTCGTGGTGCCTGCCATGTGAGTCCCCTTGCTTGCGTTGCCGCACGCGGACGCAAGTTCCGGGCCACTGCCCGGTCACGGGCCTGGCCCACGCCGGACATGGGGCATGCGGTCAGCCCGCACCGCCGCCGTGCCACATGCACTCGCTCCGCCCCGCCCTTCGCCCGACTTTAGTGCACAAAATTGTGTACAACCATGATGGAAGCCATTAAGAATATCTCGCCCAACGGCCGAAACACGAAGAGGGAAATCCCTTGTTTTCTTGTGCTGGCTCTTGTGGGCGGCCCGTTTTAACCTGTATACAATATTTCCAGCCGTTGCCTGGCATCCGGATTGCTTTCACCAGCATCCCGGATGCGGGCAAAAAGGCGCCACTTCTCCACCTATCGAGCAGATAACGTTGACGACCCAGCACAGCATGGCCGCAAAAGCAGAGGCGCCTTCCATTGCGGAACGCATCAGCCAGGCCATCATGGAGCACCGCGTTGCGCCTGGCATGAAGCTGGCCGAGGAACGGCTCGCACTGGCTTTTCGCGTCAGCCGCACGAAGATACGGCAGGCCTTGACGGTCCTGGCCAAGGAAGGACTGGTGCAGCTGCATCCGAACCGCGGTGCCTATGTCACCAGTCCGTCGGTACAGGAAGCACAAGACTTGTTCGCGGCGCGCCGCGTGGTCGAACGTGACATTGTCTGCAATGTGGTCGCGCGCGCTGGCAAGGCCGGGCTACGCCGCCTGCGCCAACACCTGGCCAAGGAGGCCCGCGCCCGCGCGGATAACGATCATCGCACCCTGATCAAGCTCACGGGCGAATTCCACATGCTGCTGGCAGAGCTGGGCGGCAACAGTTTTTTCATCAAGCTGATGGGGGAGCTTTGCCCGCTCACCTGCCTGATCATCGCGCTCTACAACGCACCGAACGCACCGGCTTGCCCGGATGACGAGCACTCCGGCATCGTCGATGCGATCGAGGCTGGCGATGCCGCTACCGCCTGCGCGCGGATGCTTGCGCACCTGGATCACGTGGAACGCGAACTGAACCTCGGGCCGCGCGACAAGGGGGATGTCGACTGGGAGGCGGTGTTCGGCTGATGGCGCAGGCAGCCGGCCGCGCATCACACGGTGTTGCAGAAGACCTCGGTCAGCGTGTTCCCGACGACCGACCATGCGCCTCCCCCTCAGTCAATGGCTCCCGCGGCCGCCCGCCTTCAGACTGCCAGGCGCTCCACCGCCCTCTGACGCCTGACCATCCCCAACGAGAACATCGACAACCCTGCGACCAGTGCCGGCACGCCGATCAGTGCAAACAACGCCGGCATCCCCAACCCCATCGACAGCATCGTCGCCCCGCCGACCGACCCCACCACCGACCCCATCCGGCCAACGCCGTTGGCCCAGCTCACGCCTGTGGCACGGCAGTCGGTCGGATAGAAGCTGGCGGACAGCGCATTCGCACCCACCTGCGACCCTGAGACGCAGAAGCCCGCAAGGAACACCGCCATGCCCGCAGCCACCGGGTCGGAAGCAAAGCTGCCCACCGCCGCGATGCCAAGCGCCGCCAGTGAATAGCTGGACGCCAGCACATAGTGCGGATTGATCCGGTCCATCAGCCAACCCAGCGCAATCGCCCCCACCGTCCCGCCGACCTGGAACATGGTTGTCACCAGCGCGGCCGTGCGCAGCGAATGGCCCGCGGTGCGCAGCAGCGTCGGCAGCCAGCTGGACAGCAGGTAGATCACCAGCAGGCTCATAAAGAACGTCAGCCAGAACAGCAGCGTGCCCCGCAGCAGCTCGGGCCGGAACAGGTGCCGCACGGGCGAGCTGGTGCTGCGCTGTTCGCCGACCACGAAGGTGGCGTCGCGCAGGTCGGCTTGCGGCGCGATCTTCTGCAGCGTGGCGACGATGCGTTCGCGCTGCTTGCCGGCCAGCACGAGGTAGCGCACCGATTCCGGCAGCAGCCACAGCAGCAGCGCCGCCAGCACCAGCGGCATGACCCCGCCGGCCACCAGCACCGAGCGCCAGCCAAAGGCATCGATCAGCCCGGCGGAAGCCAGGCCGCCGAAAGCCGAGCCCAGCGTGAAGCCGCAAAACATGGTCGTGACCAGGAACGAGCGCCGCTTTTCCGGACAGAACTCCGAGGTCAGCGTGATGGCGTTGGGCATGGCTCCGCCCAGGCCCAGGCCGGTCAGGAAGCGCAGCAGCACCAGCGTCCACAGGTCCTGCGACCAGGCCGAGGCCAGGCTGGCGGCACCGAAGAACAGCACCGACAGCACCAGCACGCCCTTGCGGCCGAAGCGGTCGGCCAGCGGGCCGAAGACGAAGGCGCCGACCATCAGGCCGCCGAGTCCGGCGCCGAACAGCGGCGCCAGCTGGGCCGGCGTCAGCTGCCATTCCGCGCGGATGGCTGGCGCGATGAAGCCGATCGCCGCGGTATCGAAGCCATCGACCGCAACGATCAGGAAGCACAGCACGACGATACTCACCTGGAACGCCGACAGCGGCTGGCGGTCGATGAACGCGGTGACGTTCAGGGGTTGGCTGGCAGGCATGGTGGTCTCCTCCTTGATGCCAGGATTAGGGGCGAGTCACGTCCGGCTGCCTTATGCGCGGCCGCCAGATCGTTTCGGATTGACTGCGAAGAAAAGTTGCGCCAGCGGCTTACAGCCACGGCGTGGGGCTCAGGCACTGGTCGGCACGCCAGCCATGCAGCCACTGCAGCGCGTCGTAGAACTGCGCCTGCGTGCGGCCAGTCCACAGGCTGTTGCGCACCAGGCGGTCCACACCCTTGGCGTGGTAGACGCGGCCCATGTCGCGCGCGGCGTACAGCACGCGCGCGGTACGCGGGATGCGGGCCTGCTCGTACAGCTTGAATGCTGCCTCGTAGTCGCCGCCAGCGGCCTGCACCGCGGCGCCCAGCGTGACTGCGTCTTCCAGCGCCTGGCAGGCGCCCTGGGCCACGTATTGGGTCATCGGGTGTGCGGCATCGCCCAGGATGGTGGCGCGGCCGAAGCTCCAGCGCTCGACCGGGTCGCGGTCGGCGGTGGCCCAGCGCTTCCAGGAAGTGGGCCGGTCCAGCATCTGGTGTGGCAGCGGATGGATGCCTTCGAAGTACGACAGCACTTCCGCCTTGCTGCCGTCGCGCACGCCCCAGGTTTCCTGCTCGCGGCTGTGGAAGGTCACCACCAGGTTGTACTGCTGGCCGCCGCGCAGCGGGTAGTGGACCAGGTGGCAGTGCGGGCCGGCCCACACCACCGGTGCATTGACCTGCAGGTCCTGCGGCATGTCGGCGACGTCGACCACGGCGCGGTAGACCACATGGCCGGTGACGCGGGGCTCATCGCCGATCAATGCCTGGCGGATGGCGGACTTGACGCCGTCGCAGCCGATCACCGCGTCGCCATGGTGATGCTCGCCGTGCTGGTCGATCACGGTCACACCCTTGTCGTCCTGCAGTAACCGCTCCACGCGCGTGCTCGTGCGAAAAGTGATCAGCGGATGGTCCTGCACCGCCTCCAGGATCGACACGTGGATATCAGCGCGATGGATCACCGCATAGGGGTTGCCGAAGCGTTCACGATACGCCTGCCCAACGTCAACCTCGGCGATCACGCTGGTATCGATTGCATCGCGCAGGCTGAGGTAGTCGGTAAAGACAGCCCGGCTGCGCGCAGCTTCGCCTACGCCCAGCGCATCCAGTGCGGCAAAGGCGTTGGCGGCCAGCTGGATGCCCGCGCCGATCTCGCCGATCTGCCCGGCCTGTTCCAGCAGTTCGATGCGGATGCCCTGGCGTGCGAGCGCCAGCGCAGCGGCGAGGCCGCCGATGCCGCCGCCGATGATGAGGACCTTGCCGGTCGCGTTGTTGGTACTGCTCATGCTTGTCTCCTGGCCTGCGTGGTGGCGTCAGGCGGTGTAGTCGGGCTGGTGCGCTGGCGCGGCCTGGGCAAAGGCGGGATGGACGCTGGCGTGTGCGTAGACCGCCATCGCGCGCTGGTACCGGCTCAGGTCGCAGCCCATGCGCAGGGCGTTGGCAACTTGCGGCACCAGCGTGACGTCAGCGAGCGTCGGCGCATCGCCGAAGCACCACCTGCCATGCCCGTGCTGCGCCAGCAGGCGTTCCACGCCGGCCATGCCTTCATCGATCCAGTGGCAGTACCAGGCATCCTTCTGCTCGGGCGTGACCTTCAGCACGTCCTGCAGGTAGCGCAGCACGCGCAGGTTGTTGACCGGGTGGATGTCGCAGCCGATCAGCGTGGCCAGTTCCAGCACCCGCGCGCGCTGCACCGGGTCTTGCGGCAGCAGGCGCGGCACCGGCTGGAGCGCGTCCAGGTAGTCGATGATCGCGAACGACTGTCCGAGCGCAAAACTGCCATCCACCAGCGCGGGCACGGTCGCGGACGGGTTGATGCTTCCGACATATTCCGGCTCGCGGTGCTGGCCGGTGCGGATATTGACCGGCAGGTAGTCGTACGGCAGGCCCTTGAGGGCCAGCGCGATGCGCACCCGGTAGGACGTGGAGCTGTTGAAGAAACTATAGAGCTGCATGATCGGTAATGCCTGTGCTGCGATTCAGAGGTTCAGACCACGCGCACGGCCAGTTCGCCGAGGCCGTCCACGCCCGTGACCATGGTCTCGCCGGCCTTGACCGCGCCCACGCCTTCCGGTGTGCCGGTAAAGATCACATCGCCCGGTTCCAGGCGGAAGAACTGCGACAGGTAGGCCACCGTCTCGGCTACCGACCAGATCAGGTGCGACACGTCGCTGCGCTGCTTCGTGTCACCGTTGACGGTCAGCCAGATGCCGGCCTGCTGCGGATGCCCGATCTCGCTGGCGCGGTGGATCGGGGCGACCGGCGCCGAGGCATCGAAGGCCTTGCCGATTTCCCAGGGGCGGCCCATTTCGCGCATCTTCATCTGCAGGTCGCGGCGGGTCATGTCGAGGCCGACGGCATAGCCCCAGACGTGTTCGAGTGCCTGTTCGACCGGGATATCCGAACCAGCCTTGCCGATCACGGCCACCAGCTCGGCCTCGTAGTGGTAGTTCTGCGTCTGCGCCGGATACGGCAGGTCCAGCGTGGTACCTGCCTGCACCGGGACGATCGCGTCCGCCGGCTTGCAGAAGAAGAACGGCGGCTCGCGGTCGGGATCGAAGCCCATCTCGCGCGCATGGGCGGCGTAGTTGCGGCCCACGCAATAGACGCGGCGCACGGCGAACTGGTCGTCGCTGCCGGCAACGGGGATGGAAACGGTGGCGGGGGGCGTGAAGACGTAGGACATGGTTCGAGGTTTCCGGAAGTCGTCAGGTAAGCGGGAGCCTCAGGCGGTGCGCGCAGGCACCGCCCGGGGCAGGTCGGATCAGGGTCGCGAGACGCTCAGGTGCGCGCTTCGCGCAGCAGGTTCATCGCGGACAGCACGGGTCGATCGGAATAGCTGAATAGCACCGCGTCTTCCAGCGCGCCCAGCTGCACCGGCGCCCACGACGGGGCCACGAAGGTGTCGCGCGGCTCGAACTGGAACTGGTCGTCGCCGATGCGCACCGTGCCGCGCCCTTCCACCACGCTGTAGACGGTGGCGTCGGTGCTGCGGTAGGTCTTGCCCTGGAAGCCCGCCGGCAGGTACTGCATGAAGGTGGCGATGGTCGGCATCGGCCAGCCGCCGGTGGCCGGGTTGATATAGCGCAGTTTGACGCCGTCCCAGGCATCGAGCTCGCCGTTACGGTAGAGCTGGTCCAGCGCCTCGCGCGAGCGCTCGTACGGGTAGCTGAAGACCGGCGAAGTGGGATCGGTCACGCGGTGCCGCACCGGCACCATGTTATGGCCGAAGCGGGCAAAGCTGTCGCCCTCGACGCGGGTCACGGGCTGCTGGGCTTGCGGGTAGTTCTCGGCAAACCCGGCATCGAACTGCTGCACCAGCGGAATATCCAGCCCGTCCAGCCACACCACCGGCTCGCCTCCGTCCTCGACGGCGGGGTTGCCATGGTCATGCCAGGTCCACGACGGCGTGATGATGAAGTCGCCGGGATGCATGGTGGTGCGCTCGCCGTTGACCGCGGTCCAGGCGCCCTTGCCTTCCACGATAAAGCGCAGCGCGGACTGGGTATGGCGGTGGCTGGGCGCAATTTCGCCCGGCAGGATCAGCTGCAGGCCGGCGTACAGCGTGGAGGTGATGCTCGACTTGCCGGGAATGCCCGGGTTCTCCAGCACCAGCACGCGGCGCACCGCTTCCTCGGCGCTGATGACGCCGCCGGCCTGCATCACCAGCGGGCGGATCTGGGCGTACTTCCAGATGGCGGGAACGATCTGCGGCCGCGGTTGCGGCGGCACCAGCGCGTGCAGCGACTCCCACAGCGGGGTCATGTGGCTGCGGCCGATTTCTTCGTAATAGGCCACGCGGGCCGGGTCTGGGGTGTGTTCGGACATGCTGTCTCCGTGACTTTTGCAGGTGCTTTGGGGAGCGCTCTTTGCGGGTGCCTGTGTCGATGCGCACCGTCTTGTTGTCGTTATACGCCCGGCCCTATAAGATTTGAAATGAACTTTTTATCTTATCGATACGTTTTTTTATATAGGTAGCTTCATGGACTGGACCCAGAGATTGCGGCTGCGCAACCTGCAGATGCTGCTGAGCCTGGCCGAGACCGGCAATATGAGCCAGTCGGCGGCCATGCTGAACACGACCCAGCCGGGACTTTCCAAATGGCTGAAGGACCTTGAGGACGATATCGGGCTGCCCCTGTTCGAGCGCCAGGCGCGCGGGCTGCGGCCCACGCCCTACGGCGAGTCGCTGATCGAGCACGCCCGCCGGATCGAGGCCCAGCTGGATACCGCGCGCGACGACCTGCAGGCCATGCGCGACGGCGGCAGCGGGATCGTGGTGGTGGGTACGTCGGGCGCGTCGTCGGCGGATACCGTGCCACTGGCAGCGCTGCAATTGCTGCAGCAGATGCCCCGCGCCAGCGTGCGGCTGGTGGAAACGACCATGGACCGGCTCATGAGCCAGCTGGCGCACAGCGAGCTGGATATCGTGGTGGGCCGCTCGGCGCCCGAGCTGCAGGACGCGCACATGCGCACCGAATCGCTCTACATGGAGCCGATCCACTTCGTCGCCCGGCCGCGCCACCCGCTGCTTCAAGGCGGGCGCATCGGCTGGGACGACCTGTATCGCCACCGCTGGGTGGTGTGGCCGCGCGGCACGCCCATCCGCAATGCGCTGGAAGGCGCGCTGGCCAGCGCCGAGCGTGCCCTGCCGGCCGATTGCGTGGAGAGCAATTCCACTGTGCTGAATCTCACGCTACTCAACAACAGCGACATGATCGGCCTGGCCTCGCACCGCACCGCGCGCAGGCTGGAAGAGCTGGGCGCGCTGCGCATCGTGCCGCTGCGGCTGGCGGGGTTCGGCTCGGTGTCGATGTACTGGCGTGACGACGCGCAGTCGCGCGCGGCGGTCATGGCCATGCTGGATTGCCTGCGGCGGGCGGCGGGGGCACCGCAGGTGCCGGCGGAAACGCCGGCCTAGTCCAGATCGGGAGACTCTGCCGGCCGCTGCCGGCGTGGCTCAGCGGCTGACCGCGCGCTGGATCGCGAGCGCCGCGGCCACCATGGCCTCGGCGGATTCCAGCGCCCGGGCCGGATCGTCGCGCTTGCGCACCGCGGCTGCGCTGGTCGCACGCGCGGCGCCGTCCGGGCTGGCGGAGAACTTCACCACCGTCAGCCCCCTGGCCGGATTGATATAGATCTTCTGTCCGAAGCGCCCGCTGGCCTCGATGCTGCCGTCGCCGTCGTTGCGCTGGAACCAGTAGTTGCGGTAGCCATAGCCGTCGCGGCCCGGCATGGTGTTGCCGCGCGCAAAGCGGGCCTGGTTGCCGGCCGGCTGCAGCGCAATGCGAACCGCCGCCGGCGAGATCCCGCCCGAGGCGTCGCCCGCGGCCGCCCGGCGCACGGCCTCGGCAAAGCGGGCGGCGTCGCGCAGCGTGGAATTCATGCCACCGCTGGCCATTTCCGTGCCCTGGCGGTCCACCTGGGTGTAGGCATCATCGTCAGCAAAGCGGGCCCACAGCCGCTCGGTCACCAGTTGCGCCCAGCTCTTGCCGGTGATGCGCCGCAGCGCCCATGCCACCGCTTCCGGCGAGCCGTTCTGGTAGTACCAGACGCCGCCATCGTCGCGCCCGCCGGTGGCGTGGACGACCTTGAGGAAGTCATAGATGGTGTCCGGCGCCTCCGCCTTGCGCGGCACGATCCCCACCGCCCCGAACAGCGCCAGGTCCGGCGGCAGCCCCTCCGGGTAGCCCACCGGCACCTCCATATCCAGGTTCTGCTGTACCGTGGCCTCGCCGAACGGATTGCCGGCCAGTTCCGGCACATACTGCGCCAGCCGGGCCTGCGGATCGAGCTTGCCCTCCTCGACCAGCATGGCGGCCAGCAGCCCGGTGACGGACTTGGTCATCGAGGCCCAGATATGCGGCTGGTAAGGACCAAAGCCCGCGAGGTAGCGCTCATAGACGACCTTGCCCTGGTGCAGCACGATAAAGCCGTCGGTATGGGTGTCGCGCAGGTAGTCGGCCAGTCGGACCGTCTTGCCGGCCACGGCAAAGGTGGTGCCGTCAAGTTCCGTGCCGGGCTGGCCGGCCAGGGCCAGCGGCTGGCTGGCATGCCGGATGCCCGCCGTCGGCGACATCTCGCGTGCATGCCGGAACGCCCAGCGCATATACGGCGGACGCAGCCCGCTGCCGCGGCTGACCTGCTTGTCGGGCGGCGGCGGAAAGCCCTGCATGACCTCGTCCTCGGCAACGGCCAAAGGCTGGCCGGTGCCCTGCGCCAGCGCAACGCTCATCGGCGCCACCAGCAGCGCCACGGCCAGCCACACCCGACTGCGTCCGAATCCCGTCCTGCGCGACACTGTTTGCGCTTGCATGCTGTCTCCATTCCTGTCCAGGCGGTTGCACGCACGGTGCGCCGCCTTGTATGCATGAGGTGCAAGCCCGCATGGTGCAGGCCGCGGGCGCCATCTTGGAGGAAGCGGATTCCGACCACAATGATGCATTCGGAATAGAGCCATAACCCGGTGGAATGTCAGGCATCGAAGCCGCATAATGGCGAAACCCCTTCCTCTCCGATGTCTGCCATGCAGCTTCCCGACGCCCGCGTCCGTGACCTGCTCCGCCATCCGGGGCGCTTTGCCTGGCACACGCTCAGGCAGTTCCGCGCCAACCAGGGGCTGCTGCTGGCCGGCGCGGTGGCCTACTACGCGCTGCTGTCGATCGTGCCGCTGCTGATCCTGATGATCATTGCCCTGTCGCACGTGATCGAACCAGACCTGCTGTTGTCCACGCTCGCGCGCTACCTGGAGTGGGTGGTGCCGGGGCAGTCCAGGGCGCTGATCACCGAGCTTGCCGCCTTCCTGCGCAACCGTGGCACGATCGGCTGGGTGCTGCTGGTCACCATGCTGTTCTTCAGTTCGCTCGCCTTCACCGTGCTGGAGAATGCCATGTCGGTCATCTTCGAGCACCGCGTGGCGATCCGGCGCCGGCATTTCCTGGTCTCGGCGCTGCTGCCCTACTGCTATATCGCGGTACTTAGCGTGGGCCTGCTGCTGGTCACGGTGGTGTCAGGCGGCCTGCTCGCCATCGGCGAACGGCATGTGGAAATGCTGGGCCGCGACTGGTCGCTGGACCGGCTCTCGACCGGCCTGCTCTACCTGCTCGGCTTCATTGGCGAGGTGCTGATGCTGACCTCGATCTACATGGTGATGCCGGTTGGCAGGCTGTCGCTGCGGCATGCGCTGAGCGGCGCGTTGGTCGCGGCCGTGCTGTGGGAAATCTCCCGCCATGTGCTGGCGTGGTACTTCACCACGCTGTCGCAAGTGAGCCGGGTCTATGGTTCGCTGACCACGGCGATCGTGGTGCTGCTGAGCCTGGAGATCGCGGCGACCTTGCTGCTGTTTGGGGCGCAGGTGATTGCGGAGTTCGAGCGTGGCGGCTGGGAAGGAAGGCCGGCGCATGCGGAACCGGAAGAATTCCACACCTGAGCGGCGCCGCAGCGACGCCGTTCGCGCGCCCGCTCAGGCGAGCGCCAGATCGAGGCAGGCGCGGATACGCCTCTCCTCCTCCGCACCGAAGGCACCGATCAGGACCATTGCAGACCCTGCCGCATCGCCTTGCGCCATCGGACTCAGCCGCATGCGGCCCGCGACCACATGCAGTTCGTGCAGGCGCGGATCGGCTGCCAGCCTGACCATGCCCTTCGCGCGCAACAGCCGCACCGGCAGCGCCTTCAGCGCCTGCCGCAGCAGCGCCTTGTCGAAGTCGCGGCCGGTCTGGTATGAAATGCTGCGGATGCCGGCGGGCACGGTGCCGACGGCTCGCCGCCAGTGCCCGCCCGCCTGCAGTACGGCATCGGCATGTGGTTCCGGCGGGGCGGCGTCAACAAAGACCGACAAGGGCACCTCGCCCTCGCATGCGGTCAGCACCGCGGCATGCGGCGCGATGGCGTCGACCGTGGCGGCAGCCATTGCCAGCGCATCCGCATCGGCAAGGTCTGCCTTGGTCAGCACCACTACCGAGGCCCCCGCGATCTGTTGCCGCACCATGTCGCCCACCAGCGGATCGTGCAGGTTGTGGCCGACCTCGGTCACGTCCACGGCCACCGCCACGGCATTGAGCACAAAGGCCCGATCCAGCAAGCCGACCTGAGCAATGCGCTGCGGGTCCGAGACGCCGCTGGCCTCGATCACCAGCAAGTCCGGCCGCTGCTCCCGCGCTGCGATGGCCACCAGCGCCTCGGCCAGCCGGCCGCCAATCGAGCAGCAGATGCAGCCGTTCTCCAGCTGGATCACGTCGTCGCTGCGCGTGCGGATCAGCGCGGCATCGATATTGATCTCGCCGAAATCGTTGACCAGCACCGCGATGCGGCGCCCCTGCGCGTTGGCCAGCAGGCGGTTGAGCAAGGTGGTCTTGCCGGCGCCAAGGTACCCGCCGACCACCACCAGCGGGACCGGAGCCCGCGCGTTCATCGTGCCGGCGCCGCGAACACGCGCCCGCCCAGCACCGTGCCCCAGACACGCACGTGCTTCAGGCACTCCGGAGCCACTGCGGTCGGGTCATCTTCCAGCACGGCAAAGTCTGCCAGCTTGCCGGGCGCGATGCTGCCGATGTGGTGATCGAGCTTCAGCGTATAGGCCGCACCCATGGTGATGGCATACAGCGCGTCGGCGGCCGGCAGGCGCTCAGCTTCGCCCAGCACGCGGCCGGAAGCGGTCTGGCGCTGCACCGCGCACCACGCCGTAAAGAGCGGGTTCAGCGGTGTGATCGGCGCATCGGAATGGATCGCGAACGGAATCCCCAGCCGCCGCGCCGTGCCCGCCGGGTTCATGCGCGCGGCCCGCGCCGGTCCCACGGTCTGGCCGGCATGTGCATCGCCCCAGTAGTACAGGTGGTTGGAGAAGAAGTTGATGCACAGGCCCAGCCGCGCCGCGTGCGCCAGCTGTGCCTCGTCCGCCAGCTGGCAGTGCTGCAGCGTATGGCGATGGTCCGCGCGCGGATGGCGCGACAGCATGGCTTCCAGCACGTCCAGCACCACTTGCGTCGCCTCGTCGCCATTGGTGTGGATATGCAGCGGCAGGCCGGCCAGGTGGAATGGCGTGAAGGCGTCGAGCAGTTGCTCCGGCGGGATCAGCCACAAGCCATTGGCCTGGCCCCCGGCATACCCCGGCGCGCGCAAGCGCGCGGTAAAGCCCTGGATCGAGCCGTCGACGATGAACTTGACCGGACCGAAGTGCAGCTTGTCGGTGCCGGCCGCCGCCGGGGCCTGCACGCGGGCGGGGCCGCCCTGCGCATTGCGCTGCGGCGAGAACGCCGGAACGATGCGCAGCGGGAAGCCGGGGTCGGCAGTGACCGCCTGCAGCGTCTCCAGCCCCTTGGGCGACAGGTCGTTGACCAGATCCGTCGCCGTGGTCACGCCCGCCAGTTGCGCCACGCGGCCGAAGCGGCGCACCGCGTCGGCATTCTCGGCCGCCGCCAGCGACAGGCCGCTGCCAAGCACGCGCTGCACCGGGAACATCGCCGCGAATTCCTGCAGCTCGCCGGTGGGCAAGCCCCGCGCGTCCTTGTGCACGCCGTCGATATCGGTGTCCTCGTCGATGCCGGCCCGCGCCAGCATCGCGGAATTGACATTCATCAGATGCACGCTGGCATGCATCACCACGATGGGCCGCGTGGCCGAGACGCGATCCAGCTCGCGCACCGACAGCCGGCTGGCGCCGAAATAGATCGGGTCGAAGCCCCAGGCCAGCAGCGGTGTGTCCGGGTCATGCATCTGGCTTGCCGCGCCCGCCAGGCGATCGATCACCTGCTCCAGCGTGCGCAGGCCGCGCCACAGCTTGCCGTCCGGATCGCGGCGGTCGAAGTAGCCGACGTAAACCGCATCCCACATCGCGCCTTCCATCAGGTGGCAATGGCCTTCCACCAGCCCGGGCATCAGCACCTTGCCACGGAAGGTGTCGACCTGCACCGCATCCGGCCAGCCGGCCATCTCGGCGGCGCCGCCCACGGCAAGGATCCTGCCGTCGCGCACCGCGACATGTGTCGCCTCGGGCTGGCCGGCTTCCATCGTGAGGATCTTGCGCGCCACGAATACCTGCGTGCGCGCCGTGTCGTCTTGTGTCATGGATTGCATGATTCCGGTCATTCACGCCGCCTGCACGCGGGCCAGTCGGGGCGTGTAGTTCACCAGCGCGGTCACCAGCAGGTTGACGCCCAGGCTGACCAGCCCGAGGTTGATGCCGCCGAAGTCGACCTGCTGCACATACAGCGCGATCGCCAGTGCCTGGCCGGTGACGATGCCGAGCGCAATCGCCAGCGGACGCACCTTCAGCGAGAACAGGATCACCAGCACGCCAGGGAAGAACTGCGTCACGCCGTAGTAGGTGGTATTGATCAGCGTCAGCATCAGGTTCGGCGTGGCCAGTGTCATGGCGATCGACAGCACCAGGTAGATCACGATCACCACCTTGGCGCCCTGCTTCTGGCGCGCCTCGGGCATGCCCGGCAGCAGGTTGCGCGTGACGATGGGGCCGATCGCCAGGCAGATGCCGGCCAGCACCAGCAGTCCCGACAGCGCCGCGCCGGCGGTCACCAGTCCGAGCAGCCAGTCCGGCAACAGCCGCACCGCGGCCGCGAAGAAGGCCTCGTTGGGGGAGGCGAGCTGCAGGTTCTGGCTGATCGCGTAGTACGACGCCAGCACCAGGAACGGATACATCAGCATGTACAGCGGCATCGCCACCTGCGTGCGCCGGATGGTGTTGGCGCTCCTGGCCGTGAAGAAGTTCTGCACCGCGAACGGCATCACGTAGAAGCCCAGCGCCTGGAACAGCATGGTGCTCATCGAGAAGCGCAGCTGGGTGTCATTCATCTGGTTGCTGACCTGCATGCTGGCGGCATGGAACACTTCGCCCACGCCCACCTTCCAGCCCACCGCAACGCCGGTGACGACGATCGCCACCACCATCAGGATGTCCTTGAGGATGGCGATATAGGCCGATGCGCGCACGCCGGAGATGGCAATGTAGGTAAAGGCCAGTGCCGCCGAGATCATCACCAGGTACACCGGCTCGAACTCCCAGCCCAGCCCCTTGAGCGCCGCCACCAGCCCGGTGAACTGCAGCTGGCCCCAGGGCAGCAGGAACAGGATCGCCGAGCCCGCCACGATCAGCTCCAGCGCACGGCTGCCATAGTGGCCCTTGAACAGGTCTGGCAGCGTGATCGCGTTATAGCGCGCGCCCGCCTGCCAGATCTTGGGCCCGAGGAAATAGCCGAGCGGATACGCCAGCAGGATGTAGCCGAGGAACCAGACCCCGTAGGTCGGTCCCTTGGCGTAGATGCCACCGGGAAAGCCCACCATCGTGCCGATGCTGTAGATCTCGCCCGCCGCCAGGAAGAACACCAGGTAGGCGCCGAACTGCCGCGACGCCACGAAGAAGTCATGCACGCTCTGCGCGCCGTGGCCTTTCTTCGAGCGGATGGCGAGGTAGAGCGAGAAGACAATGAAGCCGACGAATACCGCTGTGGTCATGGTGGTCTCCCTTCAGGCTTCATGCGCCGCGTCGGCGGCGTGGCGGTCGAACAGCAGCCAGCACGCCAGCATGCAGCCGGAGGTCAGCACGAACCAGGCAAAGATCCAGGCGTAGATGAAGGGCACGCCGAGCACGAAGCGCTCGACAGCCGCCACCCAGGGCAGCATTCCGATGACGCCGATAAACGGCAGGCCTAGGCCGATAAACAGCTTGAGCATGATGTCTCTCCGATTTCCGATGGACGGTGGATGGCGGACGCCGTGTGTGCTGTCACCGGCCCGCTCTTGTGTTCCGGTCATCATAGGGAGCGCGGGGGTATGATTCAAATGCAAATGTTGAACCGCTCCCATAACCAACGCGCATGGTTTTCCGCATGGACACACAGAAACTTCTGCATCTGCTCGCCGTGGTCGAGCACGGCACGTTCTCCGAAGCGGCCCGTGCCGTGCACCTGACCCAGCCGGCGCTGAGCCGCAGCATCCGCGCGCTGGAAGACGAACTCAAGGCGCCGCTCTTTGACCGCGGCGCGCGGCGCGCGCGCCTGACGGTGTTCGGCGAGCTGGTGGCCGAACGCGCGCGCCGCATGCGGCTGGAAGAACGCCAGTTGCGGCGCGACCTGGACCTGGTGCGCGGCGCCGAGGAGGGCTCGCTGACGATCGGGGTGGCGCCCGCGCCGGCGGCGCTGCTGCTGACGCCGTTCCTGATCCACATGGCGCAGGCCCACGCGCGCGTCAAGGTGCGCACCGAGAGCGGCGCCACCAGCGCCCTGCTGGAGGCCCTGCGCAACGAGACCATCGACGCCATCGTCGGCGATGCCTATGTGCTGCGTGCGGCCGACGACATTGACGTGGAGCCACTGGGTGAATTGCCCGCAGGTCTTGTATGCCGCGCCGGGCATCCGATCCTGCGCAAGCGCCGCATCGATATCGAGACCATCCGCGCCTACCCGGTGGCAACCACCACGCTCAGCACCGTCATCAGCCGGCAACTGGCGGAGCTATGGGGGCCGGGCGCCGCGCCGGACAAGCTCTTCACCCTGCATTGCGACAACCTCGACATGCTGCGCAGCGTGACGCTGGCCAGCGATACGCTGTTGTTCGGCGTACTCTCGATCACGCGGCAGGAGCGCGCCGCGGGGCTGATGGCCGAAGTGCCGATGCCGCCCGATCCGCGCCGCTGCGGCCGCTATGGCATTGCACGCATGGCGGCGCGCTCGCTGTCGCCGGCGCTGGAGGTGCTCTATCGGTTCACGCGCGAACACTGGAAAGCGCTGTCGTCCGAAGCTGGCGGTGCCAACGCGCGCCGCTGAGCCTGCCCCTTGCCGCGCGCTGTTGTATGCTCCGCCCTGAACCATCGCCCGTGTCCCGCATGACCGAATCCACGCCAGACCGCCCTCGCCGCATCACCATCCATGACGTCGCCCGCGCCGCCGGCGTGTCGCTGACCACGGTGTCGCACGCGCTGAACGACCGTGGCGTGCTGGACCCGGCCACGCGTGCGCGCGTCAAGCGCGTTGCCGCCGAGCTGGGCTACCGTCCCAGCGTGCGCGCGCAGCGGCTGCAGTCGGGCCGCGCCAACTGCATCGCGCTGTTGTCGTCGATGCCATTCGCGGTGGCGGGCGGCACATCGCGGCTCGGCTTCATGATGGAAGTGGCGGCGATTGCCGCCGAGGCGGCAATGGGGCGCGGCCTGGGCGTGGTGCTGGTGCCACCGCTGGAAGGCGCGGGGGGCCTGCTCGATACATTGGATATCGACGGCGCGATCGTGATCGAGCCGATTGCGGGCGACCCGCATATCGCGCGGCTGCGCGAGCGCGGCGTCAGCATCGTGTCGATCGGACGCGAGCCGCTGACCGACACGCCGGTGCCTTGCGTCGACCTGCAATCGGCCGACACCGCCCGGCTGCTGCTGGCGCACTTGCACGGGCACGGGCGCCGGCATATCGGCCTGATGATCGGCGCGGCGCCGCGCCAGTCGTATGTGGAAACCGAACGCGCTTACCGCGAGTTCACGCAGGCAATGGGCCTGCCCTGCCATATCGTCAAGGCAGCCGAGGAACACGGCGAAGCCGCTGGCGCCGACGCCTGCGCGCAATTGCTGGCGCAGATGCCGGCGCTCGATGCGCTGTGCGCGCCGGTGGATGCGTTTGCGGTGGGCGCCATGGCCCACCTGCAAGCGCTGGGCAAGCACGTGCCCGACGATGTGCTGGTGGTGACGCGCTATGACGGCATCCGCGCCCGCAGCGCGCAGCCGCCGATCACCGCGGTCAACCTGCACCTGGAGCGCGTGGCATCGCTGGCCGTGGAGCTGCTGTTCGCACATCTGTCCGGCGACCGCAGCCGCGACGTGATCACCGGGCCCGCGCCCGAACTGGTGGTGCGGGCATCGTCCACGCCAAGCGTCTAGGACACTAACCGCGCAGCAGCACCACCGCACCGGAAACCAGCGCAAACACCAGCACGCCGATGCGCAGCATGCGCTGGTTGATGCGCTTGTGCACCAGGTGGCTGGCCACCATGCCGACCATCAGCACCGGCAGCAGCCCGATGGCATAGAGCACCTGCTCCATGCCGAGCCGGTCGCTCAGCGCCAGCACCACCAGCGAGATCGCTTCACCGACCAGGAAGCACAGCGCCACGGTGGCGCGCAGCGTCGCGACCGGCGCATGCTGGTAGGCCAGCGCCAGCGGCGGGCCGCCGACACCGGTTGCGGTCTCGGTCACGCCGGTGATCAGGCCGGTCGAGGCAAAGGTCAGCCGCCCCGGCGTAAAGGCCGGCGCCAGCAATGACACCACCGCTGCGGCAATGGTGCTGCCGCCGACCAGCGCGTTGAGCCATGCCATCGGCATCGCCACCAGCACCCACAGCCCGCCGAAGGTGCCGGCCAGCCGCCCGGCGCTGATCCAGCCGGCCCCGCGCATATCGATGGCATGGCGTTCGCGCCAGGCCACATAGGCGTTGAGCGGCAGCATCGCCAGCAGCAGCGCGCCGGGCAGCATTGCCGGCGCGGCCAGCGCCAGCACCGGCACCACGATCAGCGCGAAGCCCATGCCGGTCGCACCCTGGACCAGCGCGCCGGTAAAGACCGCCACGCCGACGCTGAACAACGTCATGTCCATGGTCAGGATGCCTCCGTGCCGGCATGGCGGACTCGGTGCACGTCCGCGGCTTCATGCAGCTTGCGGATCGGGGCGTTGGCGACGGTGTCCTCGGCCATGGCGTGGATCGCCCGCATCAGCGCGCGTGCGTCCCAGTCCGTGGGCCAGCCCTGCCACAGGCGCAGGCTGCCATCGACAAAGACCGCGCGGATCTGGTCGCGGTTGGCCAGGCGCACCAGTTCCCAGGTCAGGTCCCAGGACGGCGTCAGCTCAGGCACGTCCAGGTCGACCAGCAGGAAGTCGGCGCGCTTGCCTGCGGCGATCTCGCCGGTGAGCGCACCGAGACCCGCCACATCGGCCGCGTCGTGCGTGGCCATGTCGACCCAGCGCCAGCCCGCGCCGCAGGAGGAATCGCCCACGCCGATGCCGAAGGCGAAGCGCTGGGCGGCCTCGGCATAGTCCAGCAGGCGGAAGCCGTCGCTGCGGGTGCCATCGGTGCCCAGGCCCAGGCGCACGCCGAAGGTAGCCATGGTCTCGGCCGGTGCCACGGCGTTGCCCTTCCAGGCGCTGGCCACGGGGTTGTAAGCCACCGCGCTGCCGGTGTCGGCCAGCAAGCGGATCTCTTGCGGCGTCACCAGCGTGGCATGCGCCAGCAGTGCCGCCGGACCCAGTGCGCCGACTGCGGCGAGATGTTCGATCGGACGGCGCCCGCAGGCGTTGAGCGAGCGCTCCACCGCCACCAGGTGCTCGTTGGCATGGGTCTGGAAGATGCGGCCGGACTCGGCGCACAACTGGTAGACGTGGTGCAGCATCGCGTCGGAGGCCACCTCGGGAATCGAGATCGCCAGCGACGGGGCCACCAGCGGATCGCTGGCGTACTTGTCCAGGTGGGCGGCGGCGCGGCGCAGGATCGGCGCGGCGTCGAGCGTTTCGGCGCCGGGCTTGTCGTTGCAGATCAGGCCCAGCACGCAGCGCACGCCGGCATCGGCGACCGCGCGCGCGACCGCATCCAGCCCGGCGTCGCTGCGCGTGCCGGCATCGACCACGGTGGTGAAGCCGCCGCGCAGCGCTTCCAGCGCCGCCAGCTTGGACGACAGGTACAGGTGCTCCGCCTTCAGGCTGCCTTCCAGCGGCACCCACACGCGCCGGAAGATCTCCGATGGTTCGCCGAACACCAGCGACTTGCCGAACGACTGCGTCAGGTGGTGGTGCGTGTCGATCATGCCGGGCATCAGCAGCATGCGCGGCAGCGGCAGGGTTTCCAGCTCGGGGAAGCGCGCGGCGACTTCCGCGGCCGTGCCCACTGCCGTGAAGCGGCCGCCCTCCACCACCACCGCGTGGCCGCGTACCGCGCCCTGGCGCAGCAAGGTCCATTCCGGCAGCAGGATGCGCGGCTGCCTGAAGCTGTCCGGCACCAGGGCCGGTTTGGTATCGCCGGGCCAGGCCGGCGTCGAGTCAGAACGATCAGTCATTGCAATTCAGGAAGCCGGGTCAATGCGTGGCGGCGGCATCGTCGCGGGCAACCGCGCCCGCTGCCGCGGCTCGCAGGCCCGTATGGAAAAACAGGAAGTTGAGCAGCGCCGCGGTAATGGCACCCATGGCCACGCCATTGCCCACCAGGATGCGCACATTGGCCGGCAGGCCGCCATAGATGCCGGGCACCAGGATCGGCAGCAGGCCCACGGCCAGCGCCACGGCCACCACGTACATATTGGCGTGGTCGCGCAGGTCCACCTTGCGCAGCATGTCGATGCCCATGGTGCCGACGATGCAGAACACCACCAGCCCGGTGCCGCCGACCACGGCCTCGGGAATCGCGCTGATCAGCGACGACACCGGCACCAGCAGCCCGAACACCACCAGGATCGCGCCCGACATCGCCGTGACGAAGCGCGAGCGCACGCCGGTGGCACGCACGATGCCGATGTTCTCGCCGCTGGTGATGATCAGCGAGGTGCCGAACATCCCGCCCAGCAGCGAAGTCAGCGCATCGGCGCGGATGGTGCGCGGCACGTCGCGCTGCTGGTCAACCGGCCGGCCCACGGCATCGCTGATCGCCAGCGTCTGGCCGGTGGCCTCCACCATCGAGATCACGGCGAACACCATCAGCGGGATTGCCGCCACCACATCGAAATGCGGCCACCCGAACGGGAACGGCGTGGGCAACGCGAACACGGGCGACATCGACACATGGCCAGGCTGGAACGCGCCGGCCAGCCCGGCCACCAGCGCACCGCCCAGCAGCCCCAGCAGGATCGCCAGCTGCGCCAGCATGCCCGACAGCAGGCGCGATGCCGCCACGGTGCAGGCAATGGTGGCGAACGCCAGCAGCAGGTTGAGCGGGTCCACCGTGCTGCCCGCGGCCGGGTGGCCGGCAACCAGCTTGCCGGATACCTGCGCCAGGTTGATCGCCACCAGCAGCAGCATCGTCCCCACCACCACCGGCGGGAAATAGCGCAGACAGCGCCGGAACACCGGCAGCACGCAGAAGTAGAACACGCCGGTCAGGATCACCGCGCCGGCAGCGGTCTGCACGTCGGTCTGCTGCGCGATCAGGATAAACAGCACGATCGGGGCGCCGCCGGGCAGCATCACGAACGGCAGCCGGGCACCGATGCCGCGCTTGCCCAGCGACTGCAACAGCGTGCCGAGGCCGCAGATCACAAAGGTGGCGCTCAGCAGCTGCACCGCCAGCGCGGGCGGGAAGTTCAGCGCCTTGCTCATCAGGAAGACCGACGCGATCGGCGACGCGGCCATGACCAGTACGTGTTGAAGCCCGAAGACAAACAGGCGCCGCCATGGCAGCCGTTCATCCACCGGCGCGGGGGCGGGGTGGGACATGCTTTGCTCCTCGTTTGGTGTGTGAGCGTTTGTGCCGGTGGCTCGCAAGCCACTTGCTGCGTCTGTGCGCAATTCGCCTCAGATATTATCGATTTCCGCCAACAAAAACGTTTTGGTAAGTGTAGGGAAATGGAATTCGCGATGCAAGCGGTTTCTCGGCGGAACGCCCGTGGTCTTCCCCTATATCGATTCAATCGATAAGTGCTAGCAGCAAAACACGTTTCACAAGTTGATGCCGCGGCCTCAAAGTACCCGCCATAGCGCCTTGCGAGACACAACAAGCCCCTGAAGGAGACGCCCCATGCGAGACAAGAACAGTCCGGCGGAATCTGCCGACCCCGCCCAGCCGCTGCCGGCCCGGCGCCGCATCGTCCAGGGCGCGGGCCTGCTCGCCCTCGGCGCCACCCCGCTCGGCGCACTGGCCGCGCGCATCAGCGACGGCGTCACGCTGGCCGACGGCCCCCGCCCGCTGGTGCGCTATCCGGGCAAGCGCCCGCTGGTGCGCGTCAGCACCCGGCCGCCACACCTTGAGACGCCCTTCTCCGCGTTCAACGAGGGGCCGATCACCGCCAACGACGCCTTCTTCGTGCGCTACCACCTGGCCAACATTCCGCTGTCTGTAGACCTTGCCACCTTCCGCCTGACGGTCGGCGGCCACGTCAACAAGCCGCTGAAGCTGTCGCTCGATGAACTGAAGCGGCTGGCCGATCCGGTGGACATCGTCGCCGTGAACCAGTGTTCAGGCAACAGCCGCGGCTTCTCCGAGCCGCGCGTGTTCGGTGCCCAACTTGCCAACGGCGCAATGGGCAATGCGCGCTGGACCGGCGTGCCGCTGCGCAAGGTGCTGGAGCACGCGGGCGTCAAGGCCGGCGCCAAGGTGGTCACGTTCAACGGGATGGATACGCCGGTGTTGCCGAGCACGCCGGACTTCCGCAAGTCGCTCGATATCGCCCATGCCATGAACGGCGAGCCGATGCTGGCCTGGGGCATGAACGGCGAAGACCTGCCGCTGCTCAACGGCTACCCCGTCAAGCTGGTGGTGCCGGGCTACTTCGGCACCTACTGGATCAAACACCTGTCCGAGATCGAGGTGCTGGACCACCCGTTCGAAGGCCATGATGCGTTCTTCATGACCAAGGGCTATCGCGTACCGGATAACGACTGCCAATGCGTGGCGCCGGGCACCCCCGCCAGCAAGACGCGACCGATCTCGACGCTGGCGGTACGCAGCTTCATCACCAGCGTGGGCGCCGGCGGCGTGCTGCCCGCCGGGCGCACGGTGGAGCTGAAAGGCATTGCCTTCGATGGCGGCTCCGGCATCCGCGGCGTCGAGGTCTCGGTGGACGGCGGGCAGAGCTGGCAGGCCGCGACGCTGGGCCAGGACCTGGGGCGCTTCTCGTTCCGCGCCTGGCAACTGCCGGTGAAGTTCGCGCGCAAGGGCCCGGCGGTGCTGATGGTGCGCGCCACTAGCGTCCAGGGCGAGGTGCAGCCCGCCAAGGCCAACTGGAACCCGGCCGGCTATCGCCGCAACGTCATTGAATCCACGCCGGTCACCATCGCCTGAGGAGCGCACCATGCATCGATCCATCACCCCAGTGCTGCTCGCGCTCGCCCTGCTGGGCGCGGGCAGCGCGTCCGCGGCCCCCCAGGACATCAAGCTGCCGGCGGAGAACGTCAAGCTCAAACCCGCCAAGCTGCCCGGCTACGGCATCGCCATGCAGAAATGCGCGATCTGCCATTCGGCCGACTACGTCTCCTACCAGCCGCCCGGCCTGAGCCTGACGCAGTGGACCGCCGAGATGAAGAAAATGCAGCAGGCCTATGGTGCGCCGATCGACGATGGCGAGGTCGAGCAGCTCGGCGCCTACCTCGCGGTGGCCTACGGCTCCGCCAGGATCAAGGACCCGGAGATCGTGGCGATCGCGCAGAAGGCGGGCAAGCCCGCGCCGGCCACACCCGCGGCCGCCTCGGCGCCTGCCGCCGCCGCGGTGGACGTGCAGGGCCTGCTGGCCAGGAACGCCTGCCTGAGCTGCCACAGCGTGACGCAGAAGGTGGTCGGCCCGGCTTATCACGAAGTCGCCACCCGCTATAAGGGCGATGCGCAGGCACAGGCCAAGCTGGAAGCCAGCATCCGCGGCGGCAGCAGCGGCAAATGGGGATCGGTGCCGATGCCGCCGTTTGCCGGCTTGAAGGCGGATGAGGTCAAGGCGCTGGCGGCGTACGTGCGGCAGCAATAGCCTGCGCCCCGCTTCCCCGATCACAAGACGCCCCGGCTGATGCCGGGGCGTCTTGCATTTCGCGCTTGCAGTTTCCGCTTGCCTCCCTATACTTAGCCTCATGGCTAACCATTGTGCCGAGTTTGCTGACGTGTCCCAGGCTGTCGATATTTCCCCGCTTTCCGACGTGTTCTACGCGCTGGCGGACCCGACCCGCCGCGCCATCGTCAGCGTGCTCGGCCGCGGGCCGGAAACGGTCTCGGCGCTGGCGGCACCGTTCACGATGGCACTGCCCTCGTTCATGAAGCACCTGCAGGTGCTGGAGCGCAGCGGCCTGATCCGCTCGCGCAAGACGGGGCGCGTGCGCACTTGCGAACTGGTACCGCAACCGCTGTCAGACGCGCAGCAATGGCTGGCCGACCAGCGCGCCATGTGGGAGGCCCGTACCGACCGCCTGGCCGCTCTTGTCGAAGCCCTTCATCAGGAGGAACAGTCAGATGCCGAATGAAAACGCCGCCAGCCCTGAAAGCCAGGACCTGGTCATCTCGCGCCTGCTCAAGGCCCCGCGTGCCAAGGTCTGGCGTGCATGGAGCGATCCCAAGCTGCTCAAGGAATGGTGGTGCCCCAAACCCTGGACCACCGAGGTCCTGGCCTTCGACATGCGCCCCGGCGGCGCCTTCCATACCCTCATGAAAGGCCCGGACGGCGGCGTCAGCGACAACCCGGGATGCTTCCTCGAGATCGTGCCGATGGAGAAGATCGTCTCCACCTCGGCCCTGGTGGCCGGGTACCGGCCCAACAAGCCGTGGCTGTCAATGACCGCGGTCATCACCATGGCCGACGAGGGTGACGGCACCCGCTACATTGCGCGCGTGATGCATCCGGACGAGGCCACGCGCAAGCAGCATGAGGAGCTGGGGTTCTATGAAGGCTGGGGCATCTGCATTACGCAGCTGGATGAGTTTGCGCAGCAGTTGAAGTAAGGCTGCGGCAAGTGAATGGCGCCGGCACGGGATACCGTGCCGGCGCGACTTCCTTGATATTTCGCCGGTCTGCATGGTGAGGTGAGGGTCTCAAATTACATGGCCTCAAGGAAAGGCTGAATTGAACAACGTGTCGTCTGGCCGAGACGCTCCGAATCAACGTCAGCCTACCGTGGCGCTGTCGCCGCCTCCATGTGGGTGATTGTTCTCCGGCACATCGTCCATCGTCTGGCAAGGGACAAAATGCCATTGTTCCGCCTCCGGATCGAATACGGCGATCTGGTTCACGACTTGGCCAGCCGAATGCACTACCGTACTTGCGGTTGCCAGCGCGCTGTCTATTGCGTGCTTCATGCGGTCGCCCTTCCAGATCCTGGCTAGCGACTGCAGTGTGTCCTGCCAGGCAAAGAGACCTGCGCCCTCAAAGAGACGGCTGATCGCGCGTCGGCCATCGGTGGTGTATTCAGGCACAAGAATTCCCATCCGCAATGGCGCGCGCACGTCATGCACCAAGACGTTGCGCCGCCACTTGCCGCTTGGGCTGAGCAGGAGCTGTCCGTCGCGGGCGAGAAAGCCGCAGGCAATGTCCAACTCCACGCCGGTCGGGAAGGTTTGCTTCACGCGGGCTGCGGGCAGCCGGTCAAGGGATGGAAACTTGAAGGCTTGATTGGGGGCGCTGCCCCGCATTGAGTCCAACAGCAGGTCGATCGGCGACAGGTAGGCAGTCAGGACCGTCTTGTTCCCGTAGCGCATGCCCCAGAAGCCTTCCATTCCGCGCTTGCCCGGTACCTTGGAAGGTTGCTCTATCAAGATAACGTGAGGCGCTGGTAGCGGCGAAGTGGCGGTCATGTGGTCTGTTCCGTAGTGCTTCGAAGCAGGGCTTCCGCTTCCGCGCGGGTCAGCGCGCCACCCTTGCGTCGCTCCTGCTGCTGGTCGAGCATTCGCGCCAGATCCTCGCGGGAAGGCCTGGCATCCGGGCCGCTCGGCACGCCGATGTAGTCGTCGGCGTACGGGCGCGCGTACGGGTCATTGGGCATGGGCTTGCACGCCGCCTCGATCTCCGGCGGCCACACGGGATCACTGCACGTGACGAGCACGAGCCAGCGGGCGATCGCATCCAGCAGTGCGAACGGTGCAAAGATGACGTCGGTCAAGGTGAAGAACGCTCCGGAGAATTTACCCCCTCTGCAGATCTTGTAGCCTTCCCAGAACGTTTCCCGCGGCGCCCAGAAGCGATATGGCTCGGGCAGCCCAGCCGGCCCGTCCTGCATGTAGCGGCGGTAGTATTCCCACTGCGCGTAGGCTTCTTCCAGGGTGAAGACGAACTGGCCGAGCACGAATGCGCGGACGACGTTGCCACTCGCGTCGAGCTGGTAATGGCGGATGTCGTACATGTCATAGGCGCGTGACAAGCCGCCCATGCGCCGATGGCCCACACAGAAGAATTCGTCATGGTTCCATGGCACTTCCCAGATGCCGCCCGGGTCCTTGGTGCGAATGGCATAGATACGACGGGTCTTCCGGTTCAGGCGGATGGGGCGGCGCTTCAGCGTGAACATGTTGCGACGCATCGGATCGAAGGCAAGCAGACCGAAGAAGCCTGCAGAACTAAAGCCAAGTAATATGCCGACGATCGTACCGAACCAATACCCGTTCTTCGCCATCATTTCCTCAGAGTCTCTGAATGGGCTAGTTGCAAGCAATAATCCGTAAAAGAGAGAAAACGACGCAAATGCTGAACAGATAATCCAAAGCAGACCAACGTTCTGCATCCGAGCCTGCGACTCATCGGTGATCTCCAGGCAGGTCGAATCAATGCGGTAGATATTGCCGCTCTCCAGCACATGCTCGCTGGCAGGCTGGCCGACATGGAGCCGGTGTTCTTGCTCCCACTTGCCCAGCGGTTTGCCCTGTTGGCGGAAGTAGAAAGGCGTGCGTTCATCCTTGGTCGGGAATTTCATCGAAGAGTCCTATTTGACGTCCTTGAGGCCCAGTTGCACGAACTCGAACGACTCGGTCTCCAGGCTGGTGTAGCGTTCGCTGGCGGGTCCCTTGCTGAAACGGCAACGCTTGGCCCACTTGAGCGTCGCCGGGTCGTCTAGTATCAGGATGCCGATGTTCACCGCGAGCAACACGACTAGGAACGGCCAGCTAGGCACGCCAACGAGGAAGGCCAGGAATTCTTCAGTCGCCAGCGGGAGGACGGCTGCTGCGCCTCCGGACATCGCAGAGCCAAAATATAGTATTGAGACTGTCCGGTTTCCCCTCATGCCTTCATCGTAGGCATGGTACGCATCCCATCCCACCCCAACTGCAGCCCCGGCAAAACCAATCCAACGCCCTCTGACAGCCAGCTTCTTGCCCATTTCCAGCCATTCCGCCTTCGGCGGCGAGCGCATGATGCGCCGGACAATTATGTGCGTCGGCGCCTTCTCCAGCACGACGCCAGTCTGCTCGGCAAGGGTCCCGGCCATGGACACCAGGCCGCCGACCAGCTTGATTCCTCTTTCGGGTTCGTCGAACTCGCCCGCTGCGCGGAACGATTGCGTGGCGTGATAGAGCGCCAGTCCCTGCAGGATGCAGGCGACCGCCCCGACATTCACGAAGCGTGAACCCAGGACCGCCTTGACTTGCCGCACCCCAGGCACGTCATTGGCGGTACGCAGCTTGAGGGCGCTCAGTTCCGGAATGCGCTCCAGGTCCTCTGTCTTGAACCACACCAATCTGGCGGTTTGAGCCATGCGCTTGGCCGCGCGTCCGAGTGCCACGGCGTCCTCGCGCCGTCGGGTGCGGTCCAGTTGCTTGTACAACTCCGGATTCACTGTGGAGAGATCGTTCAGCACGACCGCGCGGATTTGCATGACGCTGGCCGTCGGGGCGATCAGGCGCACGCCGCCTAGCAGGCTCATCCCGTACAAGGCGAGCCTGGCCGATGCCGAGCTGAAGCTGTTTGCAAGGGTCGGGATGATCTGGTCGGCCAGTATCCAGGTCAGGCGCGGTACCAGGCCCATCTTCGCTAGGGCTTCGGGAAGAGTGAGGCCCTTTGCCATGGAGTCCATCTTGTCGAGACCGCTCTTCAGGATGCCGAAGATGGCGGCATAGCCCTGGTCGGTCGGGTCCGGCACCGTGTCGATGATGGGCTTGTGGTCCAGCAACAGGGCGCGCGCAAGCAGATTGCTGTGGTTCTCCGGATTCGCCTCGTTGAACCAACGCTGGATGACCCGACGGCATTCCACGGTGTCGAGCGCGTTCTCCAGGCAGCGCGTCAGGGATTCGTTGTAGACATAGCCGTGCGGCAGGTCCAACTTGTCATGCCGGTATTGCATGTAGGAAGCAAGCTGAGGACTCATGAGCCACTGTGCGAGCGAGGTCGCAATGGGTGCCAGCACGTCCTCGTTGAGGGCCTTCAGTCTGGGACTCAGGTCCTGGTGGCGCTTGCCTGGCGTGAGTTCGTCTTCGTAGGGTTTCCAGGCGGCGTCACTGGCGGCTTTCTTGCGGGCAAGTCGCGTGGCTTCACGCTCCGCATCTTCGCGTTTCCATCGCTCGGCCGTCGCTTTTCCATTAAACAGAACCGACATGAGTTCGTAAGCCGGAAATCCATCCGGCGTGGTCTTCATGCGCTCAGCCTCGGCCGCCGCGGCCTCCGCCTCTTTCGTGTGCTGCGCCTCGGCGTTGGCCCGGATGTTCTTTTCGAGCGTATCCAGGAACAGATCTGTTGCCTTGTCCCAGATGACGCCGTTGTTTGCCTTAGCGTGCAGCTTGGGATTGGTCAGGATGCCCAGGTCTTCAGTGATTGCGAGCGGATCATTGAACGCCAGCATCATCGCCTTGCCGGGGGACACGATCTCCATCCGATCCGCAAGCATCGAACCGCTTATGGGGCCAATCGGAGCAATCTCGCCCAGGTTAATGGTTCCGGGTGGTGTGGCGCTCAGATGCCGGAATGCTTGTTGCTGCGCTTCGGGCGTCATGGCGAACGATGCCACGCGCTTGTTGATTTCCGTCGCGCGGCCGGCGTGTGGCTGGTTCTGGTTGCCCATCCAGGCGGCCACGTCGAGGCATTGCATATGAGCCCTGCGCACATCGACTTTGTGCTTGTTGTCGTTCAGTTGGGCCTTGGTCCAGGCCACATGCGAATAGGCGTACCAGACACGCGTCGCGTGCGCGGGATCGGGAATGGTGAAATACAGGGATTCAAGGCTGTGGTGCGAACTAACACAGCAACTGAACGCCTCCGGGACTTTGGCTGGGCCAGGATTCTCCGGTATGACCTTCCACATGTGACCGCCCTTCATGACCACATAGGCATCCCACATTTGCATGGCTTCATGGAAGACGTACAGGAAGCCGGGGCGCATCGTGCGAAGGATGTACTGCACCCCGCTGCCGAGCTGGGCAGGGGCGTTCTCGATCCTGAAATTCCCTGAGAGCGGCGGCGCCCCGTTCTTGTCCTCGGGTCCGACGACGGCGTACCGGACCGGCAGCACGGCCAAGCCGGGCGCATGATGGCAAAAATTGCACGCCTTCACCGGTTTGGATGAACATTCCAGCGTGCTGTCAACGTTATACATGACCATGGTGGCGTTCCGATGAGATTTGCCTGGCGTGCTGCGCCATGATTTTCATGAGTTCCCAGTCGTCGCTGGACAGCGATCCCAGTGCCTGGCGCAGCGTCATTTCGCCTGCGGCCACGGCGGGCCATGCGGCCTGCAGTTTCGGTTGGTCTTCGAACGGCTGCCCAAACGCCGCGACGTGTGTGGCGTAGTGACGGCGATCCGCCGGCAGGGTCAGATGCAGCACTTCATCGGCGTGCCGCAAGGCGCGGTCCACTGTGCGGGCCTGTGCCAGGGACGGCTTGTTGCGCCCGGCAATGCGTGTCAGGACCTGCGCAATATCGGCGGTTTGCTCGACGGTGGGCCACTGCCTGGCGTCTGGCCACCAGGGTCGCGGCAACGTCGGCGGTGCCTCCGCCAGCGTCGGTCTGGCGAACTGGTACCAATCGCCCGCCCAGGCGAAGCCCCACGACTCGCTCGGGCCAAGGAGCGCATGGAGTTGGACGGGACGCAGCAGCCACGTCATGTGCGCAAATACGCGAGGGTCGTAGAAGCGCCACAGCGCGTGTCCGCCGGCATGGTCGGTACCGGTGAGGCAGGACGCCAGATGGCTGCTGACTTCCTGGACAGGGGCGACGCTCTGCAGCCACGCGCAGATGAGGGGCGGATCTCCACGCGCGGCTTCATCCTGGGCCACGTTCAATAGCATCTGCCGGTCTGCCGGCGACACGGTGGCCAGCTCTACCACGGCGGGCATCAGGTGTGCGTTGTCGCCGATGCCGGCGGGCAAGCACTGATGTAGCGTCAGGGCAGACAGATCCGCGAGGATGGGATCGTGATTTAGCGGATCGAGCACCAGGTAACCGTCGCCCCAGGCCTGCGGCCAGGGCAGTTGGGTCAATGGGTTGCCGATGGGTGCGGCCATGTTCGTCCTCAATGCAGAGGCACGGCACCGGCGCCGGATGCCGCCGCTCCCGCCGCCAGGTGCGAGCAGATCTTGGTGGTGGGCATCGTATAGGGAGCATTCTTTGGCCCGGTGAGCGACTTGCTGGCCGAGAACACAATCCACTTGCCCGTCGAAATGTTCTCGATGCCCTCCGGCGTGATGCGCAACTCGTTGCCTTCGACATTGACCCGAACGCCTTTCTTGCCGCTGATCTCCACCCAGTCAGTTGTGGACAGCAGGCGCAGCACCTTCTGTGCGATCACATCGACGTCATCCGACTGGGCCTGCACCTCCACCTTGCCCTTGGCCGAATACAGCTTGATCCCGTCGCGCTGGACGAAGAGCGAGAAACGGTCGCTGATCGTGGCGTACATGCCACCGCCGCAGGAGAATGAGAGGTGCTGGCCGCTGGTCAGCGCAATGTGTTCGCCGCTGTAAAGGTGCGTGGATCCCGGCGCGGTGGTGGCGATGCCCGCCCGGCTGGCAACGGTGATGTGCGGCTCGGTGAATTCCCCCAGCTTGCCGCCGCCCTTGACCGCATCGGCCTGGCTGCGCAAAGTCTTGGCAACCTCCTGCTGCTGCCCGGTCTGGGCCTGGGCATTGACCGCGCTCTGGGCGAGCGAATCCGCCAGGGTCAGGGCTTCCATGAACACATGGATGACATCCTCCACGTTCATGGCGTTGCCCTCGGCCCGTTCGCGCGGGTAGGTGGTTAGCAGCATGCCCAACGCCGCGCGTAGCGCGGCATGTCCATCGGTGCGCGCCTCCAGCCCCTCACCACGCTTGTCGCGGCGTCCCTGCACGTCAGGAATGCCGGTGATGTACCCCATGCTGATCTGCGACTGCAGGTGGTCCGATGCGAGCTGCGCCTGGATTTTTCCCTTGGTGTCGTCCAGCACCAGGTGGTTACTACGACCACCATCGTGCTCGCGGCTGCGAATGCCGGTGAGAGCGAGCTGGTCCGGCAGCTGCCATGGCGGCATGTTGAGGCTGTTCGGCACCGCCCCCATCACAATGGGCTTGTCCGGATCGCCGCCGTCCAGGAACATCACCAGAACTTCGCTGCCGATACGCGGGATGCTGATCTGGCCGTACTGTGAGCCCGCCCACGGCGTGGCCACGCGCACCCAGCAGGACATCTTGTTGAAGCGGTCCCACGGAAACTGGACGCGGACGCGCCCATACTGATCCGGCCACACGACATGGCTGTCTTCCGGCCCGACCACGGTCGCGCTTTGCGGCCCAGCGACCACCGGCCACGGGATGCTCAGCGCCGGACGGAAGACCTCATGGGTGGGGTGGCACTCGAACTCGACGCGGCAATGCCAGCGCTGGCCCTCGCCGGAGGCCTCGGCCACGTCTTCCAGCCTGAGGTTGGCGCCAAGCACCACGTACTCGCGGTTGGCCGCCTGCTGGGGGTGTCCCTTCACATTCATGGTGCAGCCTGGCACCACCGCGCGCAGGTTGCCGGTGCCAAAGCAGCGCAGGCCACGCGAACGGATTTCCTCCATGCGGATGCGGGCGATCATGTCGCCTTCGTCCCACGGGCGGTTGTCCGTGGCCGGCTGGGCATGCTCGCTGGGGAAGTCGTACACCTCCTGGTGCAGCGCGCCAGTGTTCAGGCCCGTGTCCCGCGGGTCCGAACTGCTGGCGCTCAGGTTGCCGCGCGGCTGGGTGAAGCTGTAGGCATTGGTCGTGTACTTGCCTGCGACCACGGCATCGACAACCGAGAACGCATCGAGGTGTTCCTGGTCGACCCTGACGCCAGGCGGATGGATTTCCAGCACCTGGTACGCCTCGCTCGGCATGCTGAAATAGCCACCGACGTGATCGACCAGAACCAGGCGGTGCTTGCCGTCAGAATGTTCGAAGAACCACGATATGCCCCAGTGCTGCATGAGGCGGGCGATGAAGGTGTAGTCGCTCTCGTCGCACTGGGTGCGGTAGACCCGCCTGGGGTATTTCGCCACGTCGAGCCTGCGCTCAACCGGAAAGGAGTATGCAGACAGGACCTCTTCGATGATCTCGATGTCGGTGCGGTTCTCGAAGACGCGGCTGTCCCGGTTCTGGGAGGCGATCCACAGCCAGGGACGCAGGGTCAGTCCGTAGACAAAGTGCCGCCCTTCGGCGCGCAGGTAGCGGGCGCGGTCCACTATGCCGCTGATCTCACGCGTGCCGGCACCCACGCCGCCTGCCATCCCGGTGCCCATGCCATCCAGTTCGATGCGAACGGTCAGCTCGCGCCCGTTCATCTCGCGCAAGTCGAAGTTGCCTTCCGGGCCGTGGAAGTTGTAGGCCTTGTCCGGCGTCTTCAGTTCGATGTCGTATTCGAACAGGCCGCAGACGCCTTCCTTGCCATCCAGGCGTACGAAGGTAAAGGGGGACTGTCCGAAGAGTTCCGGCAACGCCGGACCAGACACGGTGACGGTGCGGGAGGAAAGGAACGGCGGTCGGTTATCCAAGTGCAGCACTCCGTAGCGTTGAACTTTCTCTTGCCGCAGAAGCACCAGTGTTCCGGTGCTTTGCTTCTCGCGTCATTTGCATGACCGTCAAGAAGATGCGTTCGTCGCGTACGGTAGCCGTTATGCGTTGAGGAAGGAAGGTGGATTATTCAGATATCGCCATTGTTTTCGATTGAATGAGAATTCCAATAGAAATTAAGGGATGTCCTATATCAATCTCGTATCGCCATGATCTATAGGGTCGTTCCGTGCGATTTCGTTCGCCTTGTGAAGCGCGAAGAGTAAGCACAAAGGAAAATGACCCGACACGAGCGACAGCCCGGTATGCGTTCTGGAGATTGGCGCCCTCCCCCACTTTGCGGGGAGCGCCACGGGACAGGTGGCAGCCCGCCCCGGGTCTCCGTAGCCTCAGCCGCTTGGCCTCAGCGCCGCATGAACGGGCAGCAGTCCGTTTCAGAACCGATGCCGCAACCCCACGCTCACCGACTTCGCATCATCCCCGCTACCCGGATCGATCACGATGCTGTTGTTGCTCACGCTGCCGCCAGGGCTGTTATGCACCAGCACCGCCCGCACATAGGCGGTGGTGCGCTTGCTCAGGTCATGGTCCCACCCCAGCGTCACCGCCAGCGGCCGCTGGCCGCCGCCCAGGATCTGGCGCTTGAGTGCGGCGGCCTTGAAGGTGTCGCGCTGCGTCACGTTCCAGCTGAAGGTCACGCCGTAGTGGCGTGCCGAGCGGGTCTCGGGCCGGTCGCTGCTGGCGGCGCTGTACAGCAGGCCGATTTCCACCGGCTTGAAGCGATAGGAGCCGCCGACGAAATGGTTGGAAGTCAGCGTCGGTTCCACCGGCACGTTGGCGCCCGAATACATCCCCTGGTAGGAGTAGAACGCGTAGACGTTGCCGGCCTCGTAGGTCGCATTCATGCCGAAGTTCAGCCCTGAGCGCGCCGACCCCGGCACCTCGCCCGGCGCCACCGCTGCGCCGAAGGAAAAGCCGCCCCACTTGGGCGAGAAATACTGCACGGCGTTGTCGAAGCGGGCGCCGTAGGCCACGTGCCCGGTGCCCTGCGATGCAGTCGCGCTCAGCAGGTTGAACGGCGACACCGCGCCATTGAGCAGGAACGGATCCAGCCGCAGCAGCGCATAGAACGACGGCGTGTACTGCCGCCCCAGCCGGAACTCGCCCCAGTTGCCCGACAGGCCCAGATAGGCCTGCCGCCCGAACAGCCGGTTGTTGCCGAAGAACTCGGTGCCGTTGTCGATATTGAAGCCCGACTCGACCAGGAAGTTGGCCTTGAGCCCGCCGCCCAGGTCCTCGATGCCGCGGATGCCCCAGCGCGACGCGGCCTGCTGGCCTTCGCGCATGCGCACCACGCTTTCCGAGCCCCTGGCGTATTCGATCGATGCATCGACCACCCCGAACAACTGCATCGTGCCCGCCACGGCATTGCCCGCGGCCAGCGCCGCACCCATCACCATCCACTGTCTTACCTTCACGCTGCCTGTCTCCCGTTGTTGTTGTGGTCCAGCCTTACTTCGCCTGCAGCCCCGCCACCTTCACCACCTCGCCCCACGCGGCCAGGTCGGCGCTGACCAGCTTGCCCAGGTCGGCCGGGCTCGACGGCGCGGCCGGCTGCAGGTTCATGGCGGTGAATTTCTCGCGGTCGCCCGGTGTCTGCAGGATGCGATTCACCTCGGCGTTGAGCCGGTTGACGATCGGCGCGGGCAGGCCCCTGGGGCCGAAGATCGCGACCCAGCTGGCTTGCTGGAAGGGCACGCCCTGCTGCGACATGGTCGGCACGTCCGGAGCCGTCAGCAGGCGCTCCGGTCCGGAGACCGCAATGCCCCGTATGCGGCCGGACTTCAGGTGCGGGACCGACGAGATGGCGTCGGTGATGCCGATGGTGACGTGGCCCGCGGCCAGGTCGTTGCTGCACTGGGTGGCGGTCTTGTAGGGGATATGGCGCAGGTGGATGCCGGTCTTGGCCTTCAGGTATTCCATGGCCAGGTGGCCGCCCGAGCCCACACCCCAAGAGCAGTACGCCAGTTCCGTCTTGCTGGCCCTGGCGTAGGCAATCAGCTGCTGCAGGCTGTGCACCGGCACATTGGCGCTGACCGCGAGCAGGTTGCCGCCGGGCTGGCTGGGGCGTGCGATGGGGGTGAAGTCCTTGATCGGATCATAGGGCAGCGACGGCGTGGTCCACGGGTTCACCGTCATGGTCGCGGCATAGGTGAACAGCAACGTGTAGCCGTCGGGCGCGGCGCGCGCCACGGTCTCGTTGGCGATGATGCCGTTGGCGCCGGGGCGGTTGTCGACCACCACCGGCTGCCTGAGCGCGGCGGTCAGGCGCTCGGCCACCAGCCGTGCCGTCTGGTCGGTGACGGTGCCCGCGCCCGAGGGCAGCACCATGCGGATGGGCTTGCTGGGGTATGGGGCCTCGGCGTGCGCGCTGGCGGCGCCCGCCAGGGCCAGCGCCGCGGCCAGGGCTGCTGTGCGCGTGGCACAAGCCCTGCGGGCGCCAGTGTGCTGGCTGCTCATATTGCTGTCTCCGTTGCGGCGCATTGGCCGCGCATGCCGGTGCGTTGCCGGCGTGTCATGGGTGGGCGCACCGGGCAGCGGCCCGGGCGCCCTGGCTGAACCGGCTCAGGCTTGCGCCTGCGCCGCGTGATCGAGTGCCGCCAGCCGTTCGTAGTGCCAGTCGGCATCGCCGAACAGGTTGGCGTGGGCTGCCAGGCGCTTGTAGCAGTGGCCGATTTCCATCTCGTCGGTCATGCCCACCGCACCGTGCAGCTGCACCACGTCTTCGCCGAGCGCGCGCCCGGCATCCGAGACAAAGGCCTTGGCATGGGATACCGCGCGCATGCGCGCCACCGCATCGCCATGCAGGGCGTTGGCCGCCAGCTCGGTGATGGCGCGTGCCTGCTCGACGCTGACATAGAGGTCCACCAGCCGGTGCCGGATCACCTGGTTGGCCGTCAGCGCGCGGCCGAACTGCTCGCGTGTCACCAGGTAGTCGCGGGTCAGGTCGAACGCGCGCGACATGGTGCCCACGGCTTCGGCGCAGGCCATCACCGTGGCCTGGTCGATGGCGGCTTCCACCATCGGCCAGGCGCCGTCCACCGGGCCGATGCGCGCGCTGTCCGGCACGGTCGCGCGGCGCAGCGTCACGCTGGCGGTCTGGCGGCCGTCGTAGGTCGGCAGCGCATCGACGCTGATGCCGCGCGTGTCGGCCGGCACCGCGAACAGCGTCAGGCCGTCGCGGTCGCGGCGCTGGCCGCCGCTACGCGCCAGCACCAGCAGCACCGCGGCGCTGCCGCCGCCCAGCACCAGGGTCTTGCGGCCGTCCAGCGTCCATTGCCCCGGCTCATGCTGTTGCGCGGTGGTGCTGATATCGAAGGCGTCATAGCGTCCCTGCGTTTCCCATGCGGCCAGCGCCAGCATCGCGCCACCCTCGGCCATCGCCGCCGCGATCGCGGCGTGGGCGGGATCGCCGCAGGCGGCCAGCAGCGGCGCGCACAGCGCGGCATTGGCCAGCCAGGGCTCGGCAGGCTGGGCGCGGCCCAGTTCCTCGGCCAGCAGGGCCTGGTCCGCGGCATCGCCCAGGCCGCCGCAGGCTTCGGGCAGCCCCACGGCCAGCCAGCCCATTTCGGCAAACGCCTGCCAGTGCTTGCGCGAGAAGCCATCGGGCTCGGCCAGCGCCGCGCGGCGCTGCTCGAAGCCGTAGCCGCGTTCGACATAGCGCCGCACGCTTTCCTGCAGCATGCGGCGATCGTCCGTTGGATCGCTCATGTGTTCAGTTCCTTGTCCTGGGTTGCGGGCACGATTGGAGCCACTACAGGCCCAGCACCTGCTTGGCCAGCAGTTCGTGCTGGATCTCGCTGGAGCCGCCGGCAATGGAGTAGCCGCGGGTGACGAAGCGGCGCGCCGATGCCGCCGCGGCGTACGCCGACTGTCCCGCTTGCGGCACGGCGGGCTCGAAGTGCGCGGCGCGGTCATAGGCCAGCGTGTCCGGCCCCAGCGCATCGACCGCCAGGTTCTCGATGTCCTGGATCAGCCGGCTGCCCAGCAGCTTGAGCATGCCGGTCTCCGGCCCCAGCGTTTCGCCGGCGCGCGCCCGCTTGCGAAAGCGCAGCACGGTTGCAGCCAGCGCTTCGAGCCGCACCTCCAGCGCGCGCATCCGGCGTGCAAACCACGGGCGCTGCGACAGCGGCTGGCCGCCCTCCTCCAGCTCGTTGCCGATGGCGCGCACCTTGGCCAGGCGGCGGCGGTTCTCCGCCACGCGCGCCAGGTTCAGCCGCTCATGCTCGAGCAGGGACTTGGCGATGGTCCAGCCGGCGTTCTCCTCGCCGACGAGGTTCTGCACCGGCACTTCCACCTCGTCGAAGAACACCTGGTTGAACAGGTGCCAGCCATGGATGCCCACCAGCGGCCGCACGCTGACGCCGGGGCTGCGCATGTCGATCAGCAGGAAGCTGATGCCCCGCTGCGCGCGCGCCTCGGTATCGGTGCGCACCAGGCAGAAGATCCAGTCCGCGTACTGCGCGTAGGAGGTCCAGATCTTGCTGCCGCTGACCACGTAGACCTCGGTGCCGTCGGGCCGCGTCTTGCGCACCGCACGCGTCTTCAGCGAAGCCAGGTCGGAGCCGGAGTTCGGTTCGGAATAGCCCTGGCACCACCAGTGCTCCTGGTTCAGGATGCGCGGCAGGAAGTACTGCTGCTGCGCCGGCGTGCCGTAGCGGATCAGGATCGGGCCGATCATCTCGAAGGTGATGCCGCCGCTCTCGGGCGCGTGCGCCAGCACCAGTTCTTCCTGGAATGCGGCGCGGCGCTCGGCGCTCCAGTTGCAGCCCTGCCATTCAGCCGGCCAGTGCGGCGCCAGCCAGCCGCGTTCGGCCAGCCGGTGCTGCCAGTCGACCAGCTCTGGCTTGCTGAGTTCCAGTCCGAGGCGGACTTTCTCGCGCACGGCATGGGGCAGCGACCGGGCGACGAACTCGCGCACCTCGCGGCGGAAGTCCTGCAGCGACGCGTCGTCGTCGGTGGTGATGGAATCTGTCATGGAAATATCGGTCCTCAGGAATTCTTGTCGCGCGCAGCAGATGCCATGCGCCTCGTCGCGGCGCGCATGCCGCCCTTGATCGCAGCCACGCCATCGGCCGGAAAACCCCCGATGGTGGCGGCCAGGCCGCGCGCGCGGTCCAGCACCTCGGCGTCTTCGACCAGTTCGGTGGCAATGCCCAGGCGCAGCAGCTCCGGCGCGGGCACGCGGTCGCCAAGCAGGCACAGGCGCGCGGCCACGGCCTCGGAATGGCGCAGCGCCAGCCAGTCGGCATTGCGCGGCGCGGCCATGCCCAGGCGGATCTCGCCGATCTGCAGGAAGGCCCCGGCGCCGCACACCAGCAGGTCGCCGGCCAGCGCCAGCGCCGCGCCGCCGTTGATGGCATGGCGCTCCAGCGCCACGATCCATGCCTTGCGGCTTTGCAGCAGGCCTAGGTGGACGCGCTCCCAGAGCGGCGCAAACGCGGCCAGCCCGCCGCGCTCCGCCTGCAGTGCCTGCAGGTCCAGGCCGGAACAGAAGGCGCCGTCGGCGCCGCGCAGCAGCACGGCGCGCACGCTGTCGTCGGCGGCCAGGGTCTCGATGGCGTCGCCCAGCGCGCGTGCCAGTGACATGTCGACGGCATTGCGGCGGGCCGGGCGGTTCAGCACCACCTCGGCCCAGCCGGCATGGCGCTGCAGCAGTACAGGGGATTGGGGGGTGTTCATGCGGGCTCCTGCCGGGCTTGTTCCACGCCGATCGCGCCGGCGCGGGCCATGGTGTGAATCTCCGCGGCGCTGAAGCCGAGCTCGGCCAGCACCTCGGTCGTATGCTGGCCGAGGCGCGGCACCGCGGGCATCGCGCCTGCCGGCATGCTGGCCATGGTGAAGGGCAGTCCCGGCAGCTCCAGCTGGCCGCCCTCGCCGTCGTCAACGGCTTGCAGCACCCCACTGGCGCGCACGTCGGGGCTCGCGTTGACCTGGTGGTAGTCGCGCACCACGCCCACCACCACCTGGTGGCGCTCCAGCAGCGTGCGCGCGGCGTCGCCGCTGAGGTGGCGCATGGCGTCGTGCAGGATGGCCAGCAGCGCCGGGCGGTTCTGCACGCGCAGCGCGTTGCAGGCAAAGCGCGGATCGTGCGCCAGCGCCGGCTGGCCGATGGCCTCGCACAGGCGCGTCCAGTGCTCGTCGAGATAGGCCGACAGCACGATATGCCCGTCCGCCACCGCGATCACATCCGCGGCCGGCGCGGCCTTGGGCTGGCTGTTGCCGCTGCGCACTGGCAGCGCGCCGGAGCACTGGTACTCGGCCCACAGCTGGGCCTGCATCTGCACGCCGACCGACAGCAGCGAGGTCTCGATGGTCTCGCCGGCGCCGGTGCGCTCGCGCCGGAACAGCGCCGCCAGGATGGCGTTGCCGGTCGCCAGCGCGGTGGCCGCGTCGATCAGCGCAAAACCGGCCTTCAGCGGCTGCCCGCCGGCCTCGCCGGTGACGGACATCATGCCGCTCTCGGCCTGCGCGGCAATATCCAGCCCGGGGCGCGTGCGCGACGGCCCACGCGTGCCGAAGCCGCTGATGGAGGCATGGATCAGGTCGGGACGCGCCGCGCGCAGCGTGGCGGCGTCCAGCCCCAGCGCGTCCATCACGCCGGCGCGGGTGTTGTGCAGCACCACGTCGCTGGCCAGCGCCAGCCGCCGTGCGGCGTCCAGCCCGCCGGGCGTGCGCAGGTCCAGCGCTATGCCGCGCTTGCCGCGGTTGTAGGCCAGGTACATCGGGCTCTGCGGGCTGGTGCCGTCAAAGCGCCGCGCGCTGTCGCCGCGCAAGGCCTCCACCTTGACCACGTCGGCGCCCAGGTCGGCCAGCATCATGGCCGCGCCCGGCGCCGCGATGAACTGCCCGAACTCCGCCACGCGTATGCCTGCCAGCGGCAGGTCTTGCCGGTTCGTCATGCGATGCCACTCCTCGAAGATGCCGGCGCGGCCGGCGGTTTGCGACGATGTGGAGCGATCATGCGTTGGCACGGCGCATCACGGCAGATGCTAAAACCGCCTCGGTGCAAACCAATGGTTAGCACCCTGGGGTTATCCCGAACCCACCGGAATGCCGCTATGCTGTGCGCCCAGTGCGTCGTTTGAGTGGAGCCAAATCCATGCGTCTGAGCCAAGTCCAGGACTTCATCGCCGTGGCCGAGCACGGCAGCATCCGCGCCGGGGCCCGTGCGCGCGACGTGTCGGCACCGGCACTGACCAAGAGCATCCGCCAGCTGGAAGAGGAGCTGCATGTGCCGCTGCTGACCCGCACCACCCGCGGCGTGGTGCTGTCGCGCTACGGCGATGCCTTCCTGCGGCGCGCGCGGCTGATCGCCACCGAGGCCCGCAAGGCCAGCGAGGAAATGGCGCAGATGCTGGGCGCGCGCAACGGCGTGGTGCGCGTCGGCACCACCCGCGGCCCGGCGCATGTGCTGCTGCCCGCGGTGGTCAAGCGCTTTCGCGTCCAGCACCCCGACGTGCTGGTGTGCATCGACAGCTGGGGCTACCCGACCCACCTGGACGAACTGCGCTCGGGCGTGATGGACATGGCAGTCAGCCCGGTCCCGGATGAGGGCATCGAGCGCGAATTCACCTGCGAGCCGCTCTACAACAACGACTCGGTCGTGATGGCGCACCGCGAGCATCCGCTGCGCAACGCCCGCAGCCTGCGCGAACTGATCGGCTCGGACTGGATCCTGACCGGCCAGCGCATGCACGGCCCGGGCGCCGCCATCCTCGATGCCTTCCGTGAACGCGATCTGCCATTGCCGCGCGTGGCAGTGCGCTGCGACACCATCGGCATGATCGAGCACCTGATGCAGGACCGCCACCTGCTGTGCATGCTGCCGCGCCAGATGGTGGCAGGCCGGCTGGCCGCCAATGGCCTGGTGCCGTTGCCGATCGAGGACAAGCTGCCCAGCCACACCGTCAGCCTGATCTACCGCGCCGATTCGCCGATGACGCCGGTGGCGGCGCAGTTCGCCACCTTGCTGCGGCGTGAAGTCCACTATCTGTCCAACCTGCCTGACAGTCCGCTGCGCCGACTTGACTGAAGGCAGCCGCTACCGCAGCGCGTGCCGGCGGGGAACTCCCTGCACCCGCGCGGTGCTAACCAGCGGTTTACACATGAAATTCCAAAACCTCCGCCGGGCCGCACCGGCGCTTGGTTTGCGGCCGGTTCACCGCATCCCGGCGGGATTTTCCCCAATCCCCGGGATGTCCCTTCTTGCGTGACAGTTGCGCTGGACGCGACCTGGTTCGCGGAGGAGGCAAGCATGCAGGACATTGAGGACCGGCCGGCCGCACTGGTCACTGGCACCGGCATCGAAAGCGTCGGCGACGGCGTGTGGTTGCTGCACGGGCAAGGGCAGAGCTTTGTTGCAGACGTGGGCGGCGGCCTGCTGGTGGTCGACAGCGGCCCCGGCGGGCGCGTCACGCGCGGCATGATCGAGGCGCTGCGCACGCAGACCTGGCTGCCGGTGCTGGCCATCTGCTACAGCCACGGCCATATGGGCTACAACGCCGGCCTGCGGCAATGGCTGGACCACGCCGCCGCGCGCGGCGAGCCCGCGCCACGCGTGCTGGCCCACGTCAACGTGCTGGCGCGGCAGGCGCGCTACCGCGAGACCCAGCGCATGCAGGAGCGCATGGCAGAGATCCAGTTCCGCCAGCCGGCCGGCGCGCTGGCGGGAAAGCTGGTCCACATCGAACCCACCGAGACCTTCGCCGATGGCCTGACGCTGGGCCGGGGCGAGCGCCGCGCGGAAATCCTGTGGGCGCCGTCCGAGACCGACGACGCCGTGGCGGTCTGGCTGCCGGGCCGGCGCCTGCTGTACGGCGGCCCCGCGGTGATTGATTCGATCCCGAACATCGGCACCCCCTTCCGCACCATGCGCGACACCGTGCGCTGGGCCGATACGCTGGAACGATTGGCCGGGCTGCAGCCGCGCACCGTGGTGCGAGAGTTCGGCGCCACGCTGCAGGGCGAGGACGAGTGCCAGCGCGTGCTGTGCCAGACCGCCAGGGCCCTGCGCTGGCTGCGCGCGGAGGTGGTGCGGCTGATGAACGCCGGCTGCAACGAACGCCAGGTGCTGGCCGCGCTCAAGCCGCCGGCGGACCTGTTCGACCAGCCCTGGATGCGCCCCACCTATGGCGATCCCAGCTACATCGCGCGCGACATCTACCGCTCTGAGAACGGCTGGTGGGACCGCAATGCCACCACGCTGCATCCAGCCGCGCCTCAACAGGCGGCCGCCGAGATCGCCGCGGCCGTGGCCGACCATGGCGCACTGATCCGCCACGCGCAGGCCCTGGCCGCGCGCGGCGACACGCAGCTGGCGCTGCACGTGATCGACGTGCTGGCGCTGGCGCCCGATGAAACGCCCACCGTGCGCGAGGCCCGCCAACTCAAGGCCGCCTGGCTGCGCCAGCGCGCCACGCAGATCCGCAGCTATGTGTCGCGCAGCCTGTACGGCGCGGCCGCCGACGCGCTGGAAAGCGACGCGGCGGACAACTTCGGCATGCACTAGGGAGACGCCATGCCCCGAGCAATGAACCCGGCTCCGACGGAACTGCCTGGCAACGCCGCGCGCCGGCGCGACGTGCTGCGCGCGCTTGCCGCACTTGGTCTTGGTGCTGCGGCCGGCCCGCTATGCGCCAGCAATGCCTGGCCCGCCAAGCCCATCCGGCTGGTGGTGCCGGCCCCGCCCGGCGGCGGCACCGATCTGTTCGCGCGCGCGCTGGCCGCATCGCTCGGCAAGGCGCTGGGCCAGACCATCGTGGTCGACAACAAGCCCGGCGCGACCGGCATCATCGGCAACGATACCGTGGCCAAGGCCAGCCCCGACGGCTACACGCTTCTGTTCACCTATGCCGCCACGGTGGTGATCAACCAGACCCTGCAGCCCAAGCTGCCCTATGACGGCCTGCGCGACCTGTTGCCGGTGGCGCAGGTCGGCGCGGGCGGCAATTTCCTGGTGGTGACGCCGGACTTCCCGGCACGCACGCTCAAGGAGCTCGTCGCCCACGTGCTCAAGCGCCCGGATGCATACGACTACGGCTCATGGGGCATCGGCTCGGGCGGCCACCTGACCATGGAAGCCCTCAAGATGCAGACCGGCATGAAGCTGCGCCACGTGCCATACAAGGGCGTGGCGCAGATCCTGACCGACATGCAGGGCGGCGTGGTCAAGGTGGCCTTTGTCGATACCTCGTCGTCGCTGCCGCTGATCCGCGCCGGCAAGCTGCGCGCGCTGGCCATCAGCGGCACGCGCCGCGCGCCGGCCACGCCGGACGTGCCGACCATGACTGAACAGGGCTACCGGTTCGATACCGACAGCTGGTATGGCCTGTTCGCGCCGGCCGGCACCAGTGCCGCCATCGTGCAGCGGCTCAATGCGGAAGTGACCCGCCTGCTGGCTGACGCGCCCATGCGCGAGCGCTTCCTGCAGCTGAACATGGGCATGGCGCCCGCCAGGAGTGCCGAGCAGTTCGCGCAGACCGTGCGCGACGACGTGGGCGTGTGGGGCAAGGTGATCCAGGCCAACCACATCACGGTCGACTGAAGACCACCGGGGGGCGCCGCGGCTGGAGGGGCTTGCCGCATGAACCCTGGCGCTGCGCTTCAGTGCGAGAACAGCACCGGCACCGTCATCGACTCCAGCACCACCCTGGTCACGCCGCCCAGCACCAGCTCGCGCAGCCGGCCGTGGCCGTAGGCGCCCATCACGATCAGGTCGGCACCAAAGTCCGACGCTCGCGACAGGATCAGCTCACCGATGGCCAGGTCGCCACCGCCCGGGCCGTGCTCCACCTCAACTGCCACACCCTGTCGCTCCAGCACGTGCACGGCGTGGCTGACCGGAGTGGCATCGGCACGCGGCTCCCTGGCGGCATGGGCGCCCAGCACCCGCGCGCGTGCCCCGGCCATCAGCGGCAGCGCGTCGTGCAAGGCACGCGCGGCCTCGCGGCTGCCGTTCCAGGCCACCAGCACGCGTGTGCCCACGGTGGCGAAAGCGCCGGAACAGGGCACCACCAGCGCCGGCCGGCCGCTCTCAAGCAGCAGCGCCTCCAACAGCTGCCGCGCCACCGGGCCTTCAGCGTTGTCGGCGTCATACTGGCCGGAGACGATCAGGCCGGCCTCGCGCGCCTCGCGCAGCGCCAGTGGCACCGGATCGCGCTCGACGGTGCGCCAGTCGCAGGCAACCGCCAGCTCGCGCGTGGCGGCCGCGAAGGCACAACGCATGTTCTCGCGCTGCAGCCGGCGCCGCTCCTGGTCTTCGGCCAGGCAGCGCTGGGCATTGTTCATGCGGTAGAACCAGCTGGGGTCTGGCACGCGCCCGGCCAGCAGGCCGATCAGCGGACACTGGCTGGCGGTGGCAAGGCGTGCCGCAACCTGCAAGCGCTGCATGGCCTGCCGGTTGCCGTCGAGATGGACCAGGATGCTGTCGTACGCCATGATGCCCTCGCGTCCGAATCTTTTGCTTTCAGTCTAGGCCGCGTCGCAGGCAATGCATGCCGACTTGCCGATCGCGCCAGCAATGGTGGTGCGCGGTGCGCCAGCGCCGGCACGAACCAGTCGACTTCCTCCTATATCGATGTCGGAACCTCACCGACGGCGAGCGTGCAGGCCAGCCACTAGTATGCATTCAGCAACCAGCACGCCCCCACGAATCCTGGTGCCGCAAGCGGCATCGTGGCCGCGGCTGCGCGCTGCGTGGACCGAGACCGCAAGCACAGGAGGAGCGCCATGGACCGCCGACAGTTTCTCAAGTGGGGAAGTTTCCTGACCGTCACCGTTGCCACCGGCGGGCTGAGCGCCTGCGGCGGCGGCGACGACCCGGAACCCGACACCGGCAATCCGGAAAATTTCAATTTCGTCCATGGCGTCGCCTCGGGCGACCCCAAGCCCGACAGCGTGGTGGTATGGACGCGGGTGGAAGGCAGCAATGGCAAGCGGCCGGTGGTGGTGCGGCTGCAGGTGTCGGCGCAGCCTGACTTCCCGCCGCCGAGCCTGCTGGTCAATCAACCGCTGATGGCCCTGCCGGACTGGGACTACACCATCCGCAACAAGGTCACGGGCCTGAGCCCCGGCACCCGCTACTACTACCGCTTCCTGCTGGGCAACCGCCCCAGCACCGTCGGCCGCACCCGCACCGCAGCAGCGGCCGGCACGCCCTTGTCACAGCTGCGTTTCGCCTTTGTCAGCTGCCAGGACTGGAATGCCAACCACTGGGCCGGCATGGAAGAACTGGCGCAGCAGGACCTGGACTTCATCGTCCATGTCGGCGACTACATCTACGAGGCCGTCCCGGGCGGCTCGCGCGCCGGCAATGTGGAGGATCGCCACGGCGTGCTGCAACTGCCCAATGGCACCGCGCTGCCGGACGGCAGCGTCTACGCCACCACGCTGGACGACTATCGCTACCTGTACCGCAGCTATCGCACCGACGCGCGCCTGCAGGCCCTGCATGCCGCGTTCCCGATGATTGCGATCTGGGACGACCATGAATTCTCGGACAATTGCTGGCAGGACCGGCAGACCTACGACTCCGACGACGACCTGACGCCGCGCACCGCGCGCCGGCGCGCTGCCAACCAGGCGTGGTTCGAGTTCATGCCGGCCGATGTCAGCCTGGACGTCAACAACCCGTCGTTCCAGAACATCCAGATCTATCGCTCGTTCACCTTCGGCAATCTCGCCACCCTGCTGATGACCGACGAGCGCCTGTACCGCGCCGACCACATCATCTCCGAGCAAGCCACCGGCCGCGCAGTCGGCGCCCTGTACTTCGTCCCGGCCGAGACACTGGCTGCGGCCGAAGCGCAGAAGATTGCCGCCGCCGGCGGCACGCTGACACCGGTGTCGATGCTGGGCGATGCGCAGCGCGCGTGGTGGCAGGACCGCGTCGGCGCCGACGCCACCGCGTGGAAGCTGTGGGCCAACCAGTTGTCGCTGTTGCGCATGCAGGTGGATGTGATCCAGGCGGTGGCACGGCTGATCGCCAGGGCGCTGGTGCTGGCCAACAATTCCCTGTCCTCGCTGGAGAGCGCCATTGCCAATGCGCTGGCCGACGACCTGCGCGCGGCCAAGACCGCCGGCACCTATGCCAACCTGGCCTACACGGCGCTGCGCAATGTACTGGCGCAGATCGGCATCGACAGCGCCACGTTCGATGCCAACATCAAGCCGCTGATCGAAAGCCGGTTGCCGGCCATCGCGCTGCTCGACCGCTTTATCCTCAATGCCGACCAGTGGGATGGCTACAACGCCGAGCGCAAGAACCTGATGGCGTTCCTGAAGAACAACGGCGTGCGCAATGTGGTGGCGCTGAGCGGCGATATCCACGCATTCTTTGCCGGCCAGGTGATGGACGACTACGATGCGGCGACGCCAGCGCCGGTGATGGTGGACCTGGTCACGGCCGGACTGTCGAGCAACTCCCTGCTCAGTTCATTCCGCTCGATCGTCGACAACGACCAGGCCTTCGCCGCACTGCGTGAACTGGTCTACAGCGACGTGGGCGGCACGGTGGTGAACACCTTCGACACCACCTTGCGCACCTTCAACGCGTGGCTGCGCCATGCCGACTCCAACGCCGAGGGCTACACGCTGGTCACCCTGACGCCCGAGAAGCTGAGCTGCACCTTCCATACGCTCAAGCCGCTCGAGGGCGGCACGGCGCCGGCGCTACCTGCCACGGCGAGCACGCGGCTGCTGGAGGTGGCGGCGGGAACCGCGGATGTAAGCGTGACATAGCCACCCGGACGGACCGGCACGCCGGGCGCTCAGTAGCCCGCTTGCCGGTCCACCTGGTTCAACAGTTCACGCCCGTCGCGCGCGCGCCGCAGGTTCTCGATGCATTGCCGCGCCACCAGTTCGTACGAGGGGTCGGCCGCGATATGCGGCGTGGCCTCGATGCGGGGATGGTTCCAGACCGGATCGTCCGCCGAGGGCGGCTCCTTGGCGAACACATCAAGCGCCGCGCCGGCAAGGTGGCCTTCGTCGATCAGTGCGACCAGGTCTGGCTCGACCACATGCTCGCCACGCCCGACGTTGATCAGGAACGCCCCCTTGGGCAGCCGCGACAGCGTCTGGCGGTTCAGCATGCCCTCGGTGCGCGGCGTCAGCGGCAGCGTGCAGACCAGGATGTCGCTGTGCGCGAGCATGGCATCCAGCCCGTCGTCGCCGGTGAAGTTGGTCACGCCGGGCAGATGCTTGGCGCTGCGGCTCCAGCCGCTGACCGGGTAGCCGATGGCGGCAAACATGCGCGCCACCTCGCTGCCGATCTCGCCCAGCCCCAGCACACCCACGCGGCAGCGCGACACATCGCGCCCCGGGTGGCGCTTCCATTCGCCGCGGCGCTGCTGTTCGGCGTACCGGCCGAGCGCGCGGGTATGGCGCAGCGCCATCGCCAGCACGTAGTGGGCGATGCCGGCCTGCTGGCCGGGATCGACGATGCGCGTGACCGGCATGCCAGGCGGCAGGTCCGGCGCCGCCAGCAGCTTGTCGACGCCCGCGGTGGCAGCGCAGACCAGCCGCAGCTTCGGGTAGGCCGGCAGCACGCCGGGCTTCAGGCCCCAGGCGATGATGGCTTCGACCTGTTCCGCGACGGCGGCCTCGCGGCCGTTCCACACGGTGATGTCCGGCGCGGCTTCGCGCAGCGCGGCAGTGATGGGAACCGCCATGAACGACGGCAGGTGAACGAGGATGGCCATGGTCAGTTGCGGTAGTCAGGGTTGATGCGGTCGAGGCGGCGCAGCAGGCCCGGCCAGGCCAGGTTGGAGCCCTTGCCCTTGGTGGCCTGGCGCGCCTGCTGGCCCATGTTGGCGCTGGCGGCTTCGGGCACCATGGTCAGCGGCGTGCCGCCGCTTTGCGCCAGGATCTGGATGCGGCAGGCGGACTCGAGCGTGTACATGGTCAGGAAAGCATCGGATACCGTGCGCCCGCACGTCAGCAGGCCATGGTTGCGCAGGATCATCTGCTTGCAGCGGCCCAGGTCTGCCACCAGCCGCGCCTTTTCGTCCTCGCGCAGCGCCACGCCTTCATAGTCGTGGTACGCCAGCCCGGTCAGCGCGAACATCGACTGCTGCGAAATCGGCAGCAGGCCCGCCTGCTGCGCCGAGACGGCGACGCCGTGCGAGGTATGCGTGTGCATCACGCAGCCGACTTCGGGGCGCGCCTCGTGCACGGCGCTGTGGATGATGAAGCCGGCCGGGTTGACGTCATACGGCGTTTCCAGCACGGGCTGCCCTTCGTGGTCGACCTTGACCAGGCTCGATGCCGTGATCTCGTCGAACATCATCCCGTACGGGTTGATCAGGAACTGGTCCGGCGCATCGGGCACGCGTGCCGAGATATGGGTGAAGATCAGGTCGTCCCAGCCGAAGTGGGCGACCAGGCGGTACGCGGCCGCCAGGTCCACGCGCATCTGCCATTCGGCGTCGGAGACGCGGTCCCTGATTGAATCGACGAGCTGGATTTGCGCCATATGCGTACCTCCCGGGGGCATGTGAGTCATTGAATCGATGCATTGTCCGGGCGCACCGCGCCAAAGTCTGTTAAGTATTGGACAATCTCGGCTCCAGCAGGAGAGCGATGTGAAGGCTGATGTGAAGAGTGGATCGAGAGCGGTGGAGCCGGCGCGCACGCTGCCGCGCAGCGTGCTGGCCAGCGGCTGGCTGCGCAATGCGCCGCCGGGCGTGCTCGATGCCGTGGCGAACGCCGCACGCCGCCTGCGCTTTGGCGACGGCGAGATGATCTTCGCGCGCGGCGATCCGCCCACCTACTTCTGCATGGTGCTGTCGGGCCGGGTGCGCATGAGCCGGGTCAGCACGGGCGGGCGCGAGTCGGTGTACTCGGTGATCGGGCGTGGCCGCTGGTTCGGCGAGATCTCGCTGCTGGACGGCAAGCCGCGCACGCACGACGCCTTCGCCGTAGGCAATACGGAACTGATGGTGCTGAGCCAGCGCGACTTCCACCGCATCCTGGCCGCGCATCCGGAAGGCATGCAGCTGATCGTGCAGCAGATCTGCGCGCGCCTGCGCGTAGCGTTCGACCACGCGCAAAGCGCGGCGCAGGCGCCCATCGACGCGCGCATGGCGGCGCGCCTGCTGGAACTGGCCGACCGCACCGACCATGTCGTGCGCATCAGCGCTGAGGACCTTGGCGACATGGTCAACCGCTCGCGCCAGACCGTGGCCAAGTACCTGCAGGCGTGGGAAGATGCGGGCCTGATCCGCCGCGAGTACCGCCAGATCGAACTGCTGGACCCCGCGGCGCTCAAGCGATTGGCCCGGCGTTGACGGCCGCGCAAGATTTGCAGGCCGCGCGCGCAATTAACCTGCCCTGGCCGCAATGGCAAGGCTGGTTAACGACCGTTGCAAAATCAAACAGAATGTCAGGTGCTGCGGCGCTACAGTGACTGTTCCCTTGCCTGTAGGCGTTCTAGGAGGTACACGAATGAAGCAACATCTGGCGAAATCCCTGGTCGTGGCTGGCGCGATGATCGCGTCCTACCCGCTGTTTGCGCAGCAGGCTCAGCCCCTGCAGCCGAGCCAGCCGATGCCAATGACGCAGCCGATGCAGCCGATGCAATCCAGTCAGCCGGTGCAGTCCGCCCAGCCCGTGCAAGCCATGCCGTCGGCAGCGCCGTCGGCCCAGGTGGCACCCGCAGCGGGCGGCAGCTATGCCCAGGCTCCCATACAGGCGGCCCAGCCGGGCATGGCGCCGGCAGCCGCCGACCCGACCATGGCAGGCAGCCCCGCCTCGGCCGTGGACCCCGCCAGCATGAGCCTGGCCCCCGATGCGCTCGGCTCGCGCCTGGGCCAGCGCAGCGCGTTCCTCGACGGGGCCTGAGCTCCCGTCTCAGCGCAGGCCCGCATCGCGCGGGCCGCGCGCCACACTCGCCCCGCTTCCCCGGCTCGCGCCGCTTCAGGTCGCTGCGGCCGTCTGCCCCTGCTGCTGCAGCCACTCCAGGAACGCGCGCAGATGCAGCGGCTTGTCGGCATCGCGCGGCACCAGCGCATGATAGGTATTGCCCGGTGCGCGGATGGCGGCAAACGGCGTCGCAATGCGCCCGCCCGCGCGGTCCGTTTCCAGCGTCGGAAAGGTGCCGATGGCAAAGCCAAGGCTGTCCACCACCGCCTGCAGCGTGACAAAGAAATGGTCGAAGCGCAGCGTTCGCACCGGCAGCAGCGAGGCATGTCCCGCCTGCTGCAGCCACGATTCCCAGCTTCCCGGCCGGGTCTCCGTATAGAGGAAGACGCCCTCCACCAGGTCCTCTACACCTTGCAACGGCACCTGCTCCAGCATCGCCGGACTGGCGATCACCGTCTGGTACTCCGAAAAGATCGGCACTGACTCGAACTGTTCGCCACGTTCGAGGGTGCGCCGTATCGCCACGTCAAAGGTGCCATTGAATCCTGTCTCGTTGCTGAAGGCGGTCGACACACGCACGTCGACCTCGGGCTGCCGGTGCCGGAAGTCATCCAGCCGCGGAATCAGCCAGCGCATGGCAAAGGTTGCCGGGGCATTGACGCGCACCACCTTGCGCGTGGCGATGCGGCCATAGCGCTCGGAAGCGGCGCTGATCTGGTCGAACGCCGTGCTGATCTCGCGCGCGAACGCCTGCGCGTGGACAGTCGGCACCATGCGCTGGCCCTGGCGGATAAACAGCGGCTGCCCCAGCCATTGCTCCAGGATCTCGATCTGCCGGCTGACCGCGCCATGGGTCAGGTGCAGCTCGCGCGCGGCCGCCGAATAGCTGCCGGCGCGGGCGGCAACCTCGAAGATGCGCAGGGCGTTGAGCGGGGGCAGCTTGTGCGGCATTGTGAGATTTCCTGACAGAATCTGGAAAATAAACTCGATTGTGAGAGTTTATCGCCTAACTTAGCATGGGTCTCAGGCAAATCCCCTTCACAATCCTTCCGCAAGAGACGCCATGAGCACCCAGATCCAGGTCAACGGCCACCACTACCAGCTTCCCGCCCGGCCCACCGTCATCGTCTGCATCGATGGCTGCGAGCAGGAATACATCAACCTTGCCGTGCAGGCGGGCGCCACCCCGTTCTTCGCCAGCCTGGCCAAACGCGGCACCGTCCTGACCGGCGATTGCGTGGTGCCGTCGTTCACCAACCCCAACAACCTGTCGATCGTGACCGGCGTGCCGCCGTCGGTGCACGGCATCTGCGGCAACTTCTTCTACGACACCGAAGCCGGCGCCGAAGTGCTGATGAACGACGCCCGCTACCTGCGCGCGCCCACCGTGCTGGCTGCGGCAGCGCAGGCCGGCGCATCGGTGGCGGTGGTCACCGCCAAGGACAAGCTGCGCGCGCTGCTGGGCCACAGCCTCAAGGGCATCTGCTTCTCGGCGGAGAAGGCCGACCAGGCCACCATCGAAGACAACGGCATCGACGACGTGCTGCGCAAGGTCGGCATGCCGCTGCCCTCGGTCTACAGCGCCGACCTGTCCGAGTTCGTGTTCGCCGCCGGCGTGGCCTTGCTGGAAACCGTCCGCCCCGACCTGATGTACCTGTCCACCACGGACTACATCCAGCACAAGCATGCCCCGGGAACGCCGCAGGCCAATGCCTTCTACGCCATGATCGACAGCTACCTGCAGCGCCTGGACGCGCTCGGTGCGGTCATCGGCGTCACCGCCGACCACGGCATGAATGCCAAGACCGATTCGCTGGGCAAGGCCAACATCCTGTTCCTGCAGCAGGTGCTGGACGAGCGTTTCGGCACGGACGCCACGCGCGTGCTGCTGCCGATCACCGATCCCTACGTCGCCCACCATGGCGCACTGGGCTCCTACGCGACCGTGTACCTGCCTGCCGGCACCGATCAACAGGCCGTGCATGAAGGCATCGCCGCACTGCCCGGGATCGAACTGGTGCTGGACAAGCGCGCCGCCAGCGAGCGCTTCGAACTGCCGCCCGACCGCATCGGCGACCTGGTGGTGGTCAGCGAACGCCTGACCGTGCTCGGCACCACGCCGGCGCGCCATGACCTGAGCGGCCTGGATGCCCCGCTGCGCTCGCATGGCGGCCTGTCCGAGCAAAAGGTGCCGCTGCTGTTCAACCGCAAGGTCACTGCGCCCGCAGGCCAGCGGCTGCGCAACTTCGACATCCTGCGGCTGGCGCTGAACCACGCGGACTAAGTCCGGTGCGTGCCGGCCTGGCCGGCACGCTTCCTCAACAAGCAGATAAAGGTGGCCGCGAAGACAGCCACCACCAGGGGGCGGCGCCATGCAAATCCTGCTTTCCCTGATGTCCGGGGTCGCACTACTGATCTGGGGCGCGCATGTGACGCGCCACGGCATGCTGGACCTGTTGGGGCCGCGCTTGCGGCTGGTGCTGGCCGCGGGCACGGCCAGTCCCGCGCGTGGCTTCGTGGCCGGGCTTGGCGTGACCGCGCTGATCCAGAGCAGCAGCGCCACGGCGCTGATGACCAGCGCCTTCGTTGCAGGGGGCCTGGTGTCGTTGCCGGCGGCACTGCCGATCGTGCTCGGTGCCGACGTCGGCACCAGCCTGATGGCGCGTCTGCTGACGGTCGATATCTCCTGGCTCTCGCCACTGCTGCTGGTGATCGGCATCGCACTGCGCCTGTCCGGCAAGGCCAGCCTGCGCGGACAGGCCGGCGAAGTCATCGTGGGACTGGGGTTGATCACGCTGGCCTTGCAGCTGATCCGCCTCTACGCCGCGCCGCTGCTGCACGCCGAGATCGTGCGCGCCATCTTCACCTCGCTTGGTAACGACGCACTGCTGGCCCTGGTGATCGGCGCCTTCGTGACCTTGCTGGCCTACTCCAGCCTGGCCGCGGTATTGCTCACCGCAACGCTGGCCATGGGCGGCGTCATCGGACCTGCCACCGCCTTGCCGCTGGTGCTTGGCGCCAATCTGGGCAGTGGCCTGATTGCCTGCCTGGCCAATTCCGGCAGTTCGCCTGCCGCGCGACGGGTATCGCTCGCGAACCTGATCTTCCGGTTCGCGGGGATACTGGCATTCCTGCCGCTGCTGGACGCCATCCCCTGGCTGCTGGCGCGCCTGGGCAGCAGTGCCGGCACCATGGCCATCGACTTCCACATGGCCTTCAACCTGACCCTGGCCGCAACGCTGATCTGGTTTGTCAACCCGGTGGCGGCCCTCTGCACCCGATGGCTGCCTGAGGCGCACGACGACGCAGCGCCCGGCGGCGCGCGCTACCTGAGCCAGGGCGACCTGCGGCACCCGTCCGTCGCGCTGGGCAATGCCACGCGCGAGGTCGTGCGCATCGGCGACGTGATCGAGGAAATGCTCGATGGCATGAAGCTCTCGATCGTGGGCAACGACCGCGCCGCTAACGCCCGCTGCCGCGCGCTGGACGACCGCATCGACGACCTCTATTCGTCCGTCAAGATGTACCTGACCGACGTCGACGCCGGCAGCCTCGACGGTGAGGATGCGGAACGCTGGGATGCGATCATGCTGGTCAATATCAACCTGGAGTACGCGGGCGATATCGTCGAACGGATCCTGGTCGACCTGGACCAGCGCAAGCTCACCCGCAACTTCTGCTTCTCGGCCGAGGGCAGCGCCGAACTGCTGGAACTATGCGACATGCTGGTGGCCAACCTGCGTACCAGGATGTCGCTCTTTGTTGCCAACGACCGCGCAGCTTCGGCATTGCTTCTCGAATGCGCCGGCGACTTCCAGGCGCGCGCCGAGCGCTTCACCGCCCGCCACATTGCCCGGGTGGCGCAGCGCCGCACCGCGAGCGTGGAAACCAGCGCATTGCACCTGGACACCCTGCGCGAGCTGTCCCAGATGAACGCGCTGCTGTGCGCCGCGCCGGCAGGCATGCCTGGCGCCCTGCGCGAAGACCCTTCGTTCCTGGCTGCCGGCAACCACGGCACGCCGCACGCAAGTCCCAGGCCAAGCTCGACATGACCCATGTCGCCTACAAGGGCGGCGGCCCGGCCATGCTGGCCGCGATGGGCGGCGAGGTCACCCTGACGATCGAGACCATTGCGGAATGATCCCGCGCGTCAAGTCTGGAAAGCTCAAGGGGCTGCGGTCACCTTGGGCCAGCGCTCGGCGGCACTGCACAATTGCCGACCTTGTCTGAATCGGGCATAGTCGCGCCGCGGCGCGCACGGCTTGTGCGCGCCGCATCTTCAGCGTGCCTGGCCAAGCTGCTCCAGGATGGCCGGATTCTCCAGCGTCGAGGTGTCCTGCGTGATCTCCTCTCCCTTGGCCAGCGACCGCAGCAGGCGCCGCATGATCTTGCCCGAGCGCGTCTTGGGCAGGTTGTCGCCAAAGCGGATGTCCTTGGGCTTGGCGATCGGGCCGATCTCCTTGCCGACCCAGTTGCGCAGCTCCGTCGCGATCTTGACGGCCTCTTCGCCAGTCGGACGCGAACGCTTGAGCACGACGAAGGCGCAGATGGCCTCGCCGGTCATGTCGTCGGGGCGGCCCACCACGGCGGCTTCGGCCACCAGCGGGTTGGACACCAGCGCGGACTCGATCTCCATCGTCCCCATGCGGTGGCCCGACACGTTCAGCACGTCGTCGATGCGGCCCATGATGGTGAAGTAGCCGGTGTCCTTGTCGCGGATCGAGCCGTCGCCGGCCAGGTAGAGCTTGCCGCCGAGCTCTTCGGGGAAGTAGCTCTTCCTGAAGC
>NZ_KB944467.1:0-141349 GCF_000389805.1 Cupriavidus sp. GA3-3 | reverse complement strand
TGGAAGGCGACAAGGGCGAGCTGGGCGAAGTGGCCATCATGAACCTGGCCGACGCGCTGGACACCTACATCCCGACGCCGGAGCGTGCCGTTGACGGTACCTTCCTGATGCCTGTGGAAGACGTGTTCTCGATCTCGGGTCGCGGCACCGTGGTGACCGGCCGTATCGAGCGCGGCGTGGTGAAGGTCGGTGAGGAAATCGAAATCGTCGGTATCAAGCCGACGGTGAAGACCACCTGCACCGGCGTGGAAATGTTCCGCAAGCTGCTGGACCAGGGTCAAGCCGGCGACAACGTTGGCCTGCTGCTGCGCGGCACCAAGCGTGAAGACGTCGAGCGCGGCCAGGTGCTGTGCAAGCCGGGTTCGATCAAGCCGCACACCCACTTCACCGGCGAGGTGTACATCCTGTCGAAGGACGAAGGCGGCCGTCACACCCCGTTCTTCAACAACTACCGCCCGCAGTTCTACTTCCGTACCACCGACGTGACCGGCTCGATCGAGCTGCCGAAGGACAAGGAAATGGTCATGCCGGGTGACAACGTGTCGATCACCGTCAAGCTGATCGCCCCGATCGCCATGGAAGAAGGCCTGCGCTTCGCTATCCGCGAAGGTGGCCGTACCGTCGGCGCCGGCGTCGTGGCAAAGATCCTCGACTAAGCACTTCCTGGGACATGCCTGTCGGGCATGTCCCCATTCAACGGGCACGTTGCCCAATCGCTCTTTTAAGGAAATATCATGCAGAACCAGAAGATCCGTATCCGCCTGAAGGCTTTCGACTACCGCCTGATCGACCAGTCGGCCGCCGAAATCGTGGATACCGCCAAGCGTACCGGCGCAATCGTCAAGGGCCCGGTGCCCCTGCCGACCCGCATCCAGCGCTTCGACATCCTGCGTTCGCCGCACGTCAACAAGACCAGCCGCGATCAGTTTGAGATCCGCACGCACCAGCGCCTGATGGACATCGTCGACCCGACCGACAAGACGGTTGACGCGCTGATGAAGCTCGACCTGCCGGCAGGCGTGGACGTCGAGATCAAGGTGTAATCATGCTTCGGGCCGCGCCCGCGGCCTGCTGCAGCAAAACGGCGAACTGTATGGTTCGCCGTTTTTGTTTTCAAGGCTTGCATACAGCAGCCTTGCTCCCCGGATTGCTCCCCTGCCGCGCCAGCTACAGTTGCGCGATGAGCTGAGCGATCGCGGCGGCTGCCCGAAGCGGCAGCACTGAATTCACACAAGCCTAGCCCGCTCCGCGCCGCCGCAAGGTCTGCGCGGGGCACTCCCCGAACGCGCGCCGGTATTCCGCGCTGAACCGCCCCAGATGGGCAAAGCCCCAGCGCAGCGCGGCCGCGCTCACTGACGACACCGACGCGACGTTCAGCAGGTCGTGCCGCACGCGCTCCAGCCGCACCGTGCGCAGGTAGGCCATCGGCCCGGTGCCGCGATGCTCGCGGAAGCCGGCGAACAGGCTGCGTACGCTGACGCCGGCAACCTCGGCCAGCACGGCGGGGGTTAGCTCCGCCGCGGCGTTTGCGTGAATATATTCCTCCACCACTTTCACATGGCGCGGTGCCAGCGGCTTGCCGTGCTCGCGCAATGCATCCGACAGGCTGTGCGGCTGCGACGTCAGCAGCGTGCCGATCACCAGCTGTTCCAGCTGGCAGGCGGTCAGCGGATGGCGTGCGGTCTCGGGCGCGGTCGCCAGCATCGCGGCGAGATAGCGCATCAGCTCATACCACGCGCCGCTGCGCCAGGCCATGCCGAGCGCAAAGCGCAGCGGCCGCTCGGACCGCCGGCCCAGATGGGCCGCGCAGATGCGTTCCAGCGCACTGCGTTCGATGCGCACGATCAACTGGTCGTTGTCGGCGCTCCAGCGCATGGCCAGCGCATCGCTGGGCGTCAGCACCGAAGCGCAGTCGGGCGTGGAAACGATGTGCTGGTCGCCGCAGCGGATCTCGGCCTGTCCTTGCAGCGGCATCTGCACCAGCAGGAAGTCGCCGAGCGGGCCGGGGTCGATGGTGACGTCGGCGCCGTAGGCGAGGCGGTTGAACGAGACCGCGCCAAGCGGCGCATGATGCATGCGTGCCTGCAAGCGGGTGCCGCGTATCTCGAGCCGGTGCGGCTTGAACACGCGCCCGACGGCGGCGCGCGTCTCGGCCAGGTCGGTCGAGGCGAACACGCACCGGGCGGGATCGCCGAGCAGGGCGCTCGCCAGCGGTCCGGCGGCGGGGGGCAGCTGCATTGTCTCGCTCCTCTGGCGGGGCCGCGGCGCTGCCGGTGACCGTGCGCGCCGCTGATTCCGGGGCCGGCCCGGCATGACGGCCGGGGCACGGTTTCCCACGCGATCCACTATAGCGGATGGCCTCGCCGTCTGCGCTGCGGCGTTGACCGAGCCCGAAGTTTCCTGCACTAATCGGATAGCCGCTGCGCCCAGCGGCTAGTTTGCTGCGGTGCGGAGCCACCATTATGGAAGCCAGCACGGCAGTCCCACCAGACACCGGAAAGAGAAAGAACGACAAGGAGCGCAGGCCATGGGCCAGACCATCCAGATCCAGACCCCCGAAGGCAGTTTCAGCGGTTATCTCGCCACCCCGGCGGCAGGCAAGGGCCCGGGCATCGTGTTGTGCCAGGAGATCTTCGGCGTCAACGCGACCATGCGGCAGGTGGCGGACTACTACGCCGAGGAGGGCTATACGGTGCTGGTGCCCGACCTGTTCTGGCGCATCGCGCCCGGGATCGAGCTGACCGACCGCGGCGAGGACTTCCAGCGGGCGCTGGGCCTGTACCAGCAGTTCGACGAAGCCGCGGGCGTGCAGGATGTGGGCGCCGCGCTTGAAGCGCTGCGTGCGCGGCCGGAATGCGTCGGCCAGACCGGCGTGCTGGGCTTCTGCCTGGGCGGCAAGCTGGCCTACCTGGCGGCCTGCCGGCTGCCCGACGTGGCCTGTGCGGTGGCGTACTACGGCGTGGGCATCGAGCACGCGCTGGGCGAAGCCGCCAACGTGCGCGGCCGCCTGGTGCTGCATATCGCCGAGAAAGACGGATTCTGCCCGCCGCAGGCGCAGGCTGCGATCCGCGCAGCCCTGGCCGGGCGCGAGAACATCGAGGTCCACGTCTACGCCGGCGTCGACCATGCCTTTGCCCGCACCGGTGGCGAGCACTTCGACAAGCCCTCGGCGCTGATGGCGCACCAGCGCTCGATCGCGGCGCTGCGCGGTGAAATGGGTCCGCACTACGATTTCTCCGCGCTGTGGGACAAGCACTGCGAATACGAATTTGCCACCCGCGATGTCGACGCCACCATGGCGACGATGGTGCCGCAGCCCTATGTGAACCATATCCCGACCATGACCGGCGGGGTCGGCTACGCGCAGCTGCGGCGTTTCTACCAGCACCATTTCGTGCACAGCAATCCGCCCGACACCACGCTGATCCCGCTGTCGCGCACGGTCGGGGCCACGCAGATCGTCGACGAGATGCTGTTCTGCTTCACGCATAGCTGCGAGATCGACTGGATGCTGCCCGGCGTGCCGCCCACCGGCAAGCGCGTGGAGATCCCGCTGATCGCCATCGTCAAGTTCCGCGGCGACAAGCTGTACCACGAGCATATCTACTGGGACCAGGCCAGCGTGCTGGTGCAGATCGGCAAGCTGGATCCGGCGGGTTTGCCGGTCGCGGGCGTGGAGACCGCGCGCAAGCTGCTGGACGAGACCCTGCCGTCGAACACACTGATGGCGCGCTGGCAGCAGAGCGAAGGCAAATAGGCTGCGCCCGCCGCATCGATCCGGAACGGGCCCGCAGAGGCCCGCCCGCAACCATCGCCGGCTGTGCCGGCACAGGAGACAAGCATGAAAGGACTGCAGGGCAAGGTGGCCATTGTCACCGGCGGCGCCACGCTGATCGGTGCCGGCGTGGCGCGGGCCTTTGTCGAGGCCGGCGCGCGCGTGGCGATCTTCGACATCGATGCCGCCAACGGCGAGCGCGTGGCCGCGCAGCTGGGGGCGAACGCGCTCTTCATCGCCACCGACATCACGCGTGACGAGCAGGTTCGCGATGCCGTGGCGCAGGTGGTGCAGCGCTTTGGCGGCGTGGACTGCCTGGTCAACCTGGCCTGCACCTATCTCGATGACGGCTTCCGCTCGAATCGTGCCGACTGGCTGGCGGCGCTCGACGTCAACGTGGTGTCGGGCGTGATGCTGGCGCAGGCGGTGCACCCGCATATGCGGGCGCGCGGCGGCGGTGCGATCGTCAATTTCACCAGCATCTCTGCCAACGTGGCGCAGACCGGGCGCTGGCTCTACCCGGTGTCGAAAGCCGCCATCGCGCAGCTGACGCGCAGCATGGCGATGGACCTGGCGCCGGACCGCATCCGCGTCAACGCGGTGTCGCCGGGCTGGACCTGGTGCCGGCTGATGGACGAGGTCAGCGGCGGCAACCGTGCCCGCACCGATGCGGTGGCCGCGCCGTTCCACCTGCTGGGCCGCGTCGGCGAGCCCGACGAGGTGGCCCAGGTGGTGCTCTTCCTCTGTTCCGACCATGCCAGCTTCGTCACCGGTGCCGACTATGCCGTCGACGGCGGCTATTCCGCCATGGGGCCGGAGCAGAACGTGCCCGCCATCGGCAAGCTGGCCGGCTGAACGCCGCCGAACGATCCTTCAGGAGAAAACGTCATGAGCCAACGCATCGCCATCGTCGGAGCCGGCCAGTCGGGCCTGCAAATGGCCCTCGGGCTGCAAGCCAACGGCTACCGGGTCACGCTGCTGTCCAACCGGACCCCCGAGCAGATCCGCGGCGGGAAAGTCATGTCCAGCCAGTGCATGTTCGACCGCGCGCTGCAGGCCGAGCGCGAGCTCGGGCTGAACTGGTGGGACGATGCCTGCCCGCCGGTGGAGGGCATCGGCCTGGCCGTGCCGCATCCCGAGCAGGCCGGTGCCCGCGCGATCGACTGGGCCGCGCCGCTGGACCGCCCGGCACAGGCGGTGGACCAGCGCCTGAAGATGCCCGCGTGGATGGAGGCCTTCGTTGCACGCGGCGGCGACCTGCGCATCGCCGATGTCGGCCTGGATGAACTGGAGGACCTGACCCGCGAGCATGACCTGGTGCTGCTGGCCGCCGGCAAGGGCGAGATCGTCAGCCGCTTCGAGCGCGATGCCTCCCGCAGCCCGTTCGACAAACCGCAGCGCGCGCTGGCGCTGACTTATGTGACCGGCATGCAGCCGCGCACGCCGTTCTCGCGGGTTTGCTTCAACCTGATCCCGGGCGTGGGTGAATACTTCGTCTTCCCCGCGCTGACGCTGTCAGGGCCGTGCGAGATCATGGTGTTCGAAGGCATCCCGGGCGGCCCGATGGACCGTTGGGCCGAGGCGCGCACGCCGGCGCAGCACCTGGCGGAAAGCCAGCGCATCCTGCAGACCTACCTGCCATGGGAGGCTGAGCGCTGTGAGCGGGTCGCGCTGACCGACGACAACGGCATCCTTGCCGGACGCTTCGCGCCAACGGTGCGCAAGCCGGTGCTGACGCTGCCGTCCGGGCGGCTGGTGTTCGGCATGGCCGATGCCGTGGTGGTCAACGACCCGATCACGGGGCAGGGTTCGAACAACGCCGCCAAATGCTGCAAGGTCTATCTCGATGCGATCCTGGCACGCGGCGACCAGCCCTTCGACCAGGACTGGATGGAGCGCACCTTCGACCAGTACTGGCAGTACGCGGGCGACGTGGTGGCGTGGACCAACTCGCTGCTGACCCCGCCGCCGCCGCATATCCTGGCGCTGCTGGGCGCCGCGGGGCAGGCGCCGGCACTGGCCGCGCGCATCGCCAACGGTTTCGACAATCCGCCGGACTATTTCCCGTGGTGGCTGGATCCACAGGCTTGCCACCAGCTGATCAACCAGTACGTCGCCGAGGCCGCCTGACATGCACGCCGCCACGCCCGCCACTTCCGTCCATGATCCCCGCGAACTGCGCCGGGTTTGCGGCCGCTATGCCACCGGCGTGGCCGTCATCGGCGCCTGCGGGGCGCAGGGCCGGCCCGTCGGCTTGACGGTGAACTCGTTTGCCTCGCTGTCGCTGGCGCCGCCGCTGATCCTGTGGAGCCTGGCGCTGCACTCGCCGAATGCGGGCCTGTTCGTGCCCGGCGCGCCTTTCGGCGTCAGCATCCTGCGCGCCGGCCATGGCGAACTGGCGCGCCGCTTCGCCACGCCGGTGGCGGACAAGTTCGCGGGCGTCGCCCACGGGCGCTGCGAGCGCGGCGTGCCCTACCTGGACGAAGCACTGGCGACCCTGGCCTGCCGCGTGGAGCGGGCCGACCCGGTAGGCGATCATCTGCTGATCGTCGGCGCCGTCGAGGCATTCGAGGCAAGGGAGGGCGAACCGCTGGTATTCTATGGTGGCGATTTCGTGCGCCTCGCCGCCTGAGCAACCATCCCCCGGATGCGCTTCACGGCACTTCAACTACCGCCCGTCGCCTCCACACCACACCCCAAGTCACGCAAGCGCCACTACTGCGGCACGCCTGCCTACAACCCTGCAGGCGAATCCGCAATTCATATTGCCCTTTCCAAACCGCTGCGATATAGTGTAAGGCTACCCGTTTCCTCGGGTAGTGGGCTGGCCACTTTGGCCGCGCGCAGTCTTCTTTAGCGCAAGCCCACAGCAAACACAGTTTTCGTGTATCAATCAGCCCCGGCCAATCGCAGCTGGGAATGGAGCAAACCATGAGCCTTGGCCTTGTAGGTCGCAAGGTTGGCATGACCCGTATTTTCACGGACGACGGTGAAGCAATTCCCGTTACCGTGGTCGAGGTCGGCGACAACCGCGTGACGCAAATCAAGACGGACGAGACCGACGGTTATACCGCGGTTCAAGTCACCTTCGGCGCACGACGCGCAAGCCGCGTTACCAAGCCGCTGGCGGGTCATCTCGCCAAAGCCGGCGTGGAAGCCGGCGAAATCATCCGCGAATTCCGTATCGATGCAGCCAAGGCTGCCGAACTGCAAGCTGGCGGTTCGCTGTCGGTCGACCTGTTCGAAGTCGGTCAGAAGATCGACGTGCAGGGCGTGACCATCGGTAAGGGCTACGCCGGTACCATCAAGCGCTATCACTTCGCCTCCGGCCGTGCCACCCACGGTAACTCGCGCTCGCACAACGTGCCGGGCTCGATCGGTATGGCGCAGGATCCGGGCCGCGTGTTCCCGGGCAAGCGCATGACCGGTCACCTGGGCGATGTCACCCGCACCGTGCAGAACCTGGAAATCGCCAAGATCGACGCAGAGCGCAAGCTGCTGCTGGTCAAGGGCGCCATCCCCGGCTCCAAGAACGGCAAGGTCATCGTTACCCCGGCCGTCAAGGCCAAAGCCAAAGCTTAAGGAGCGCATGTAATGGAACTCAAGCTCCTCCAGGACAATGGCCAGATCGGCGCGGGCGTTGACGCTTCGCCCGAAGTGTTCGGCCGTGACTACAACGAAGCCCTCGTTCACCAGATCGTCGTCGCTTACCAGGCCAACGCTCGCAGCGGTAACCGTAAGCAGAAGGATCGTGAAGAGGTCAAGCACACGACCAAGAAGCCGTGGCGCCAGAAGGGTACGGGCCGTGCTCGTGCCGGTATGTCTTCCTCGCCGCTGTGGCGCGGGGGCGGCCGTATCTTCCCGAATTCGCCGGAAGAGAACTTCACCCAGAAGGTCAACAAGAAGATGTTCCGTGCCGGCATGCGCTCGATTTACTCGCAGCTCGCACGTGAAGGTCGTATCAACGTGGTGGACGGTTTCACTGTCGACGCGCCCAAGACCAAGCTCTTGGCCGACAAGTTCAAGGCCATGGGCCTGGACTCGGTGCTGATCATCACCGACAGCCTCGACGAAAACCTCTACCTGGCTTCGCGCAACCTGCCGCACGTGGCAGTTGTCGAGCCGCGCCAGGCTGATCCGCTGTCGCTCGTGCACTACAAGAAGGTGCTGGTGACCAAGGCAGCCGTCGCGCAGATCGAGGAGTTGCTGAAATGACGCAAGTAGCCAAGAACGATCATCGTTTGATGCAGGTGCTGCTCGCGCCGGTGGTTTCCGAAAAGGCAACCCTGGTCGCCGACAAGAATGAACAAGTCGTGTTCGAAGTGGCCCGCGATGCCAACAAGGCAGAAGTGAAGGCCGCCGTCGAACTGCTGTTCAAGGTCGAGGTGCAGTCCGTTCAGATCCTGAACCAGAAGGGCAAGCAGAAGCGTTTTGGCCGTTTCATGGGGCGTCGCAACCACGTGAAGAAGGCCTACGTTTCGCTGAAGCCGGGTCAGGAAATCAATTTTGAAGCGGAGGCCAAGTAATCATGGCACTCGTCAAGACCAAGCCGACTTCCCCGGGTCGTCGCTCGATGGTGAAGGTGGTCAACAAGGACCTTCACAAGGGCGCCCCGCACGCTCCGCTGCTGGAAAAGCAATTCCAGAAGTCGGGCCGTAACAACAACGGTCATATCACCACCCGCCACAAGGGCGGTGGTCATAAGCACCACTACCGCGTGGTCGACTTCAAGCGCAACGACAAGGACGGCATCCCCGCCCGCGTCGAGCGCCTGGAATACGATCCGAACCGCAGCGCCAATATCGCGCTGGTGCTGTTCGCCGACGGCGAGCGCCGCTACATCATCGCCACCAAGGGCATGGTTGCCGGCCAACCGCTGATGAACGGCTCGGAAGCGCCGATCAAGGCCGGTAACAACTTGCCGATCCGCAACATTCCGGTCGGTACCACGATCAACAACGTGGAAATGCTGCCTGGCAAGGGTTCGCAGATCGCACGTGCCGCCGGCGGTTCCGCCGTGCTGCTGGCTCGTGAAGGCCTGTACGCCCAGGTTCGCCTGCGCTCCGGTGAAGTGCGCCGCGTGCACATCGAGTGCCGCGCCACCATCGGTGAAGTGGGCAACGAAGAGCACAGCCTGCGCGTCATCGGCAAGGCCGGTGCGACCCGCTGGCGCGGTATCCGCCCGACGGTCCGTGGTGTCGTGATGAACCCGGTCGACCACCCGCACGGTGGTGGTGAAGGCAAGACCGCTGCTGGTCGCGATCCGGTTTCGCCGTGGGGTACCCCGGCCAAGGGTTACCGTACCCGCAGCAACAAGCGCACGGACAGCATGATCGTCCAGAAGCGCCACAAGCGTTAATCGGTAGGTAGGAGCTAAAGATATGACTCGTTCCGCTAAAAAGGGTCCGTTCTGCGACGCCCACCTGCTGAAGAAGGTGGAAGTCGCATCGAGCGGCAAGGACAAGAAGCCCATCAAGACTTGGTCGCGTCGCTCGACCATTCTGCCGGAGTTCATTGGCCTGACGATCGCCGTTCACAACGGCCGTCAACACGTGCCGGTGTACGTTACGGAAAACATGGTTGGCCACAAGCTCGGTGAATTTGCGATTACCCGCACGTTCAAGGGCCACGCGGCTGACAAGAAAGCGAAGAGGTAAGGTGCCATCATGGAAGTGAAAGCGATTCATCGCGGTGCCCGCATCTCCGCCCAGAAGACGCGCCTGGTCGCTGACCAGATCCGTGGTCTGCCGATCGAGCGCGCGCTCAATGTCCTGACGTTCAGCCCGAAAAAGGCTGCCGGGATCGTGAAGAAGGTGGTCGAATCGGCCATCGCCAACGCTGAGCACAACGAAGGCGCCGACATCGACGAACTGAAGGTCAAATCGATCTTCGTCGACAAGGCAACCTCGCTCAAGCGCTTCACCGCACGGGCGAAGGGCCGCGGCAACCGCATCGAGAAACAAACCTGTCACATCACTGTGACGCTCGGCAACTAAGGAGTCACGATGGGACAGAAGATTCATCCGACTGGCTTCCGCCTGGCTGTCAGCCGTAACTGGGCTTCGCGCTGGTACGCCAGCAACACGAAGTTCGCCGGCATGCTGAAGGAAGACATTGAAGTTCGAGACTTCCTGAAGAAGAAGCTGAAGAACGCATCGGTTGGCCGCGTCGTGATCGAGCGCCCCGCCCGCAATGCACGCATCACCATTTACAGCTCGCGTCCGGGCGTGGTGATCGGCAAGAAGGGTGAGGACATCGAACTGCTCAAGGCTGAACTGCAGCGTCGCATGGGCGTGCCCGTGCACGTGAACATCGAGGAAATCCGCAAGCCGGAAACCGATGCTCAGCTGATCGCCGATTCGATCACCCAGCAGCTCGAGCGCCGCATCATGTTCCGCCGCGCCATGAAGCGTGCCATGCAGAACGCGATGCGCCTGGGCGCCCAGGGTATCAAGATCATGAGCGCCGGCCGTCTGAACGGTATCGAAATCGCACGTACCGAGTGGTACCGCGAAGGCCGTGTGCCCCTGCACACCCTGCGCGCCGACATCGACTACGGCTTCTCCGAAGCAGAAACCACCTACGGCATCATCGGTGTCAAGGTGTGGGTCTACAAGGGTGATCACCTCGGCCGCAACGACGCGCCGGTGGTGGAAGAGCCGCAGGACGACCGTCGTCGTCGCCCGGGTCGTCCGGAAGGCCGCCGCCGTGAAGGCGAAGGCCGTCCGGGTGGCAACCGCCGCGGCGGTGCCGGTGCCGGTCGCCGCGCTGCGCCTGGCGCAGATGCGAAGAGTGGAGAATAACGATGCTGCAACCTAAGCGCAGAAAATACCGCAAGGAGCAGAAAGGCCGCAACACGGGTAAGGCTACCCGTGGTAACGCCGTGTCTTTCGGCGAATTCGGCCTGAAGGCCATGGGCCGTGGCCGCCTGACCGCTCGTCAGATCGAGTCGGCACGTCGTGCGATGACCCGCCACATCAAGCGTGGCGGCCGCATCTGGATCCGGATTTTCCCGGACAAGCCGATCTCGAAGAAGCCTGCCGAAGTCCGTATGGGTAACGGTAAGGGCAATCCGGAGTACTACGTGGCTGAAATCCAGCCGGGTAAGATGCTGTACGAAATGGATGGCGTGAGCGAAGACCTGGCACGTGAGGCGTTCCGCCTCGCGGCCGCCAAGCTGCCGATCGCCACCAATTTCGTGGTGCGCCAGGTCGGGACGTAAGGAGAGCAGGGATGAAAGCATCCGAACTTCGCGGCAAGGACGCCGCCGGGCTGAACCAGGAGCTCTCCGAGCTGCTGAAGGCCCAATTTAGCCTGCGCATGCAAAAGGCGACCCAACAGCTGCAGAACACCAGCCAGCTGAAGAAGGTTCGCAAGGACATCGCGCGTGTGCAAACCGTGCTGACTCAAAAGGCAAACGCGAAATGACTGAAGCTGCACAAACGGAAAAGTCGCTTCGCCGTACCCTGGTCGGCCGTGTCGTGAGCGACAAGATGGACAAGACCGTTACGGTCTTGGTGGAAAACCGCGTCAAGCATCCTCTGTACGGCAAGTACGTGCTGCGTTCGAAGAAGTACCACGCACACGACGAAGCCAACCAGTACAAGGAAGGCGACAAGGTCGAGATCCAGGAAGGCCGTCCGCTGTCGCGGACCAAGTCCTGGGTGGTTTCCCGGCTGGTAGAGGCTGCACGCGTCATCTAAGAACAACACGTTCTTAGCTTGACTTGCAAGTCCAGGATTATGTAGCTATAATCCTGGACTTCCGCTTTGTTGCGTTCGCCTTTGCATTACCACCCGGGCGGGCCTGTGAAGCGAGCCAGGACCGAGCGCCCTCAACAAATAGTTGAGATCGCCTGGTTCCTACCGACTTCAAAGTTGATCAACCCATACGGAGCTGGCGCAATGCCGGAGCCGACGGGACCAAGACTGACCGATGGGCGCTTTTTGCACCTGACGGATTAAGTTGGGAAGACAAACACCATGATTCAGACAGAAAGCCGGCTCGAAGTAGCCGATAACACTGGTGCGCGCGAAGTGCTGTGCATCAAGGTGCTGGGTGGCTCCAAGCGCCGCTACGCAAGCGTTGGCGACATCATCAAGGTGACCGTCAAGGACGCAGCGCCGCGCGGTCGCGTGAAGAAGGGCGACATCTACAACGCCGTCGTCGTGCGTACCGCCAAGGGCGTGCGCCGCGCTGACGGTTCGCTGATCAAGTTCGACGGCAACGCCGCCGTCCTGCTGAACAACAAGCTCGAGCCGATCGGCACCCGTATCTTCGGGCCGGTGACTCGTGAACTCCGTACCGAGCGCTTCATGAAGATCGTGTCGCTCGCTCCGGAAGTGCTGTAAGGAGCCGCCATGAACAAGATTCGCAAAGGCGACGAAGTCATTGTGCTGACCGGCAAGGACAAGGGCAAGCGCGGTACCGTGCAAGCCGTCCTGGGCGACAAGGTTGCGGTGCAAGGCGTGAACATCGCCAAGAAGCATGCCCGCCCGAACCCGATGCTGGGCACTACCGGTGGTGTGGTCGACAAGGTCATGCCCCTGCATATTTCCAACGTTGCGCTCGTGGATGCCAATGGCAAGCCGTCGCGCGTCGGCATCAAGGTGGAAGACGGCAAGCGCGTGCGCGTGCTGAAGACCACCGGCGCCGTCGTGGCAGCTTGATTCTGGGCACGTATAGGAGTTGAGCATGGCAGCACGTCTGCAAGAGTTTTACAAAGAACAGGTTGTGCCGAAGCTGATCGAACAGTTCGGCTACAAGTCGGTCATGGAAGTGCCGCGCATCACCAAGATCACCCTGAACATGGGTCTTGGCGAAGCCATCAATGACAAGAAGATCATTGAGAACGCCGTCGGCGACCTGACCAAGATCGCCGGTCAGAAGCCGGTCGTGACGAAGGCCAAGAAGGCTATCGCCGGCTTCAAGATCCGTCAGGGCTACCCCATCGGTGCGATGGTGACCCTGCGCGGCGAGCGCATGTTCGAATTCCTCGATCGTTTCGTTACCGTGGCCCTGCCGCGCGTGCGTGACTTCCGTGGTGTGTCGGGCCGGTCGTTCGACGGTCGTGGCAACTACAACATCGGTGTGAAAGAGCAGATCATTTTCCCCGAAATCGAGTACGACAAGATCGACGCACTGCGTGGTCTGAACATCAGCATCACGACGACGGCAAAGAACGACGAGGAAGCCAAGGCACTCCTCGGTGCGTTCAAGTTCCCGTTCCGCAATTAAGGGGTAACCGTGGCTAAACTGGCTCTGATTGAACGTGAGAAGAAGCGCGCCAAGCTGGTGGCGAAGTATGCCGCCAAGCGCGCCAACCTCAAGGCCATTATCGATGACCAAGAGAAGTCGGAAGAAGAGCGTTACAGCGCGCGTCTCGAGCTGCAACAGCTCCCGCGCAACGCGAACCCGACTCGCCAGCGTAACCGCTGCGCGATCACCGGTCGTCCCCGCGGTACCTTCCGCAAGTTTGGCCTGGCGCGTAACAAGATCCGCGAAATCGCCTTCAAGGGCGAAATCCCGGGTCTGACGAAAGCCAGCTGGTAATTACGCACAGGCTACAGGAGAAACAGTATGAGCATGAGCGATCCTATCGCCGATATGCTGACGCGCATCCGCAACGCCCAGGGCGTGCAGAAAGCGTCGGTTGTCATGCCGTCGTCGAAGCTGAAAGTGGCAATCGCCAAGGTCCTGAAGGACGAAGGCTACATCGACGACTACGCCGTCCAGGAAGATGGCGGCAAGGCACAACTGAGCATCGGTCTCAAGTACTACGCCGGCCGTCCGGTCATCGAGCGCATTGAGCGCGTCTCGAAGCCCGGCCTGCGCGTGTACAAGGGCCGCAGCGACATCCCGCAAGTGATGAACGGCCTGGGTGTGGCGATCATTTCGACCCCGCAGGGTCTGATGACCGACCGCAAGGCTCGCGCCACTGGCGTGGGCGGCGAAGTCCTCTGCTACGTCGCTTAAGGAGAGAACCATGTCCCGTGTAGGTAAGGCTCCCATCGCGCTCCCCAAGGGCGCGGAAGTGAACGTGGCGGCTGGCGTGCTCTCCGTAAAGGGCCCGCTCGGTACGCTGTCGCAGCCGATTCACAGCCTGGTCAAGGTCAATGTCGAGAACGACACGCTGACCTTCAGCCCGGCTGACGAATCGCGTGAAGCAAACGCTCTGCAGGGCACCATGCGTGCTCTGGTGGCCAACATGGTCAAGGGCGTAACCACCGGTTTCGAGCGCAAGCTGAACCTCGTCGGCGTGGGCTATCGTGCCCAGCTGCAAGGCGCTGCGCTGAAGCTCCAGCTTGGTTTCTCGCACGACGTGATCCATGAGATGCCGGAAGGCGTGAAGGCGGAAACGCCGACGCAGACCGAGATCATCATCAAGGGTGCGGACAAGCAGAAAGTCGGTCAGGTTGCCGCGGAAGTCCGCGCGTACCGCCCGCCTGAGCCCTACAAGGGCAAGGGTGTGCGTTACTCGGACGAGCGCGTCATCCTGAAGGAAACCAAGAAGAAGTAAGGGGTGCAATGATGAACAAGAAAGACGCTCGTTTGCGCCGTGCACGTCAGACCCGCGCCAAGATCGCGGAGATGAAAGTCAATCGTCTGACCGTGTTCCGTACGAATTCGCATATTTACGCCCAGGTTTTCTCGGAGTGCGGCACCAAGGTGCTGGCTTCCGCGTCGACCGCCGAGGTGGAAGTGCGCAAGGAACTGGATGGCAAGGGCGCTACCGCCGCTGCCGCCACCGTGGTTGGCAAGCGCATCGCCGAGAAGGCGAAGGCTGCCGGCGTGGAAACTGTCGCGTTCGATCGCGCCGGCTTCCGTTTCCATGGCCGCGTCAAGGCCCTGGCAGACGCCGCCCGCGAAGCCGGCCTGAAGTTCTAAGCGCATAGAGAGAGATACGTCATGGCAAAGATGCAAGCAAAAGTCCAACAGGACGAACGCGACGACGGCCTCCGCGAGAAGATGATCTCGGTCAACCGCGTCACCAAGGTGGTGAAGGGTGGCCGGATTCTCGGTTTCGCTGCGCTGACCGTGGTTGGTGACGGCGATGGCCGCATCGGCATGGGCAAGGGCAAGGCTAAGGAAGTGCCGGTTGCTGTTCAGAAGGCAATGGACGAAGCCCGTCGCAAGATGGTCAAGGTCTCGCTGAAGAACGGCACGCTGCAACACGAAGTCGTTGGCAAGCACGGCGCCGCCAAGGTGCTGATGATGCCCGCCAAGGAAGGTACCGGCGTGATCGCCGGCGGCCCGATGCGCGCGATCTTCGAAGTGATGGGCGTCACCAACGTGGTGACCAAGTCGCACGGCTCCACCAACCCGTACAACATGGTTCGCGCCACGCTGGACGGCCTTCAGAAGATGAGCACGCCGGGCGAAATCGCCGCAAAGCGTGGCAAGTCGGTCGAAGACATCCTGGGTTAAGGTGAACGCAATGTCGCAGAAAACCGTAAAAGTGCAACTCGTGCGCAGCCTGATCGGCACGCGCGAGGATCATCGCGCCACTGTTCGTGGCCTGGGCCTGCGCCGCATCAACTCGGTGTCGGAGCTGCAGGACACGCCCGCTGTGCGCGGCATGATCAACAAGGTCTCGTACCTGGTCAAGGTTCTGGCCTGATACCGGGAACTCGGAGAGCAAGATGCAACTGAACAACCTGAAACCGGCCGCCGGTTCGAAGCACGCCAAGCGTCGCGTCGGTCGCGGTATCGGCTCCGGCCTGGGCAAGACTGCCGGTCGCGGTCACAAGGGTCAGAAGTCGCGTTCGGGCGGCTTCCACAAGGTGGGCTTCGAAGGCGGTCAAATGCCGCTGTATCGTCGCCTGCCCAAGCGCGGCTTCACCTCGCTGACCAAGGCGTTCAACGCCGAAGTCACGCTGCGTGACATCGAGCGCCTGGAAGCGGCCGAAGTCGACCTGCTGGTCCTGAAGCAAGCTGGCCTGGTGGGCGAGCTGGTCAAGAGCGCCAAGGTCATCAAGGCTGGCGAACTGACCCGCAAGGTGACGATCAAGGGTCTGGGCGCCACCGCTGGCGCCAAGGCCGCGATCGAAGCCGCCGGCGGCCAGATCGCAGCCTGACAGGCATTTATCGCAGCATAGGCAGTTATAGTCGGAGCATCGTTTGGCCACGGCGAAACCCAATGCAAGCGCGCAAGCCAGGAACACGGCGAAGTACGGCGACCTCAAGCGCCGGCTGATGTTCCTGGTGCTGGCCCTGATCGTGTACCGCATCGGCGCTCATATTCCGGTGCCCGGTATCGATCCGGAGCAGCTTGCGAAGCTTTTCCAGAGTCAGTCGGGTGGCATCCTCGGGATGTTCAACCTGTTCTCGGGCGGGGCGCTGTCGCGCTTTACCGTCTTCGCGCTCGGCATCATGCCGTACATCTCGGCGTCGATCATCATGCAGTTGCTGACGATCGTGCTGCCGCAGCTGGAGGCGCTGAAGAAGGAAGGGCAGGCAGGGCAACGCAAGATCACGCAGTACACGCGCTACGGCACCGTGGTCCTGGCCACGTTCCAGGCGCTGTCGATTGCGGTGGCGCTGGAGTCGCAGCCTGGGCTGGTGCTGGATCCGGGCCTGATGTTCCGGGCCACGGCAGTGATTACGCTGGTGACCGGCACGATGTTCCTGATGTGGCTGGGTGAGCAGATCACCGAGCGTGGTCTGGGCAACGGCATCTCGATCATCATCTTCGGCGGTATCGCGGCGGGCCTGCCCAACGCGATCGGCGGACTGTTCGAACTGGTCCGCACGGGTTCCATGAGCATCATCGCGGCGATTTTCATCGTGGCGATCGTGATCGGTGTGACCTTCGCCGTGGTGTTCGTCGAGCGAGGCCAGCGCAAGATCCTGGTGAACTATGCCAAGCGTCAGGTCGGCAACAAGGTGTACGGCGGCCAGTCGTCGCACCTGCCGCTGAAGCTGAACATGGCAGGGGTGATTCCGCCGATCTTCGCATCGTCGATCATCCTGTTCCCGGCGACGATCGCGGGCTGGTTCACGTCCGATGCGACGGGCTCGGTTGGCGGGTTCATCAAGGACCTGGCTGCCACGCTGTCGCCGGGCCAGCCGGTCTACATCCTGCTGTACGCTGCTGCGATTGTATTTTTCTGCTTCTTCTACACGGCCCTGGTGTACAACAGCCGTGAAGTGGCAGACAACCTGAAGAAAAGCGGTGCCTTCATTCCGGGCATTCGTCCGGGCGAGCAGACGACGCGCTATATCGACAAGATTCTGGTGCGCCTGACGCTGGCTGGTGCGGTCTATATCACACTGGTCTGCCTGTTGCCGGAATTCCTGGTGCTGCGGTGGAACGTTCCGTTCTACTTTGGCGGAACCTCGCTGCTGATCATCGTGGTCGTCACGATGGACTTCATGGCTCAGGTTCAGTCTTACGTGATGTCGCAGCAATATGAGTCGCTGCTGAAGAAGGCGAATTTCAAGGGCAATCTGACCTTGCGCTGACTTCGGATCGGTACAGGCTAGGTATGGCAAAAGACGACGTCATCCAGATGCAGGGGGAGGTCCTGGAAAACCTTCCCAATGCGACGTTCCGGGTCAAGTTGGAAAATGGCCATGTAGTACTGGGCCATATCTCCGGCAAGATGCGAATGAACTACATCCGGATTCTTCCGGGTGACAAGGTGACGGTCGAGCTGACCCCATATGATCTGTCGCGCGCACGAATCGTCTTCCGGACGAAGTGAGCGAACAGGAATTGAAGGAAGAGGAAAATTATGAAAGTGCTGGCTTCTGTTAAGCGCATTTGCCGCAACTGCAAAATCATCAAGCGCAACGGTGTCGTGCGCGTGATCTGCTCGTCGGATCCCCGCCACAAGCAACGCCAAGGCTAATCGGAAAGAGGATTGACGAATGGCACGTATCGCAGGGGTTAACATCCCGAACCACAAGCACACCGAAATCGGCCTGACGGCCATTTATGGTGTCGGCCGCTCGCGCGCTCGCAAGATTTGCGAGGCCACCGGTGTACCGTTTGACAAGAAGGTCAAGGATCTGACCGACGCCGACCTGGAAAAGCTTCGTGACGAAGTGGGCAAGGTCACGGTCGAGGGTGACCTGCGTCGTGAAACCACGATGAACATCAAGCGTCTGATGGACCTTGGTTGCTATCGTGGCATGCGTCACCGCAAGGGCCTGCCCATGCGCGGTCAGCGTACCCGGACCAATGCCCGCACCCGCAAGGGTCCGCGCAAGGCCGGCGTGGCTCTGAAGAAGTAAAGCCGAAGGCAGAGGAAGAAACTAATGGCAAAAGGTCCGAATAACGCCGCTCGCGCGCGTAAAAAGGTCAAGAAGAACGTTGCCGACGGCATTGCGCACGTCCACGCCTCGTTCAACAACACCATCATCACGATCACCGACCGCCAGGGCAACGCCCTGTCGTGGGCGACCGCCGGTGGCCAGGGCTTCAAGGGTTCGCGCAAGTCGACCCCGTTCGCTGCCCAGGTTGCTGCCGAGAACGCCGGTCGCGTGGCGCAAGACCAGGGCATCAAGAACCTGGAAGTGCGCATCAAGGGCCCCGGCCCGGGTCGTGAATCGGCTGTCCGCGCGCTGAACGCGCTGGGCATCAAGATCGCGATCATCGAAGACGTCACGCCGATTCCGCACAACGGCTGCCGTCCGCCGAAGCGCCGCCGCATCTGAGCGTTGGTGTGTCCGGGCCCGGTGGGTTTACCTGCCGGTTTCGGATATGGTAGTATCGCGCGTTGACCTGCTGCATTTTAATGCGGCAGGTTTTCGTTTTGCGTCGAGGGAATGTCTCTTGCGGCACATTCCCATGCCGGCGCACTGTAAATGCTTGCAGCGTCGTACCCGGCAACGGGGCGCGCTTAATAAGCCCACCGTCCGTCACGGTCTCCCCGGGTGCAGAATTGCACTGCGGAAGTACTGCGTTGACGGACTCGCGGCGCGTCTTGAAGGCGTCGCGATCGATCAAAGGAAGACAACGTGGCACGTTATACCGGCCCGAAGGCCAAACTTTCCCGCCGTGAAGGCACCGACCTGTTCCTGAAGAGCGCCCGTCGCTCGCTCGCCGACAAGTGCAAGCTGGACAGCAAGCCGGGCCAGCACGGCCGCACCTCGGGTGCACGCACCTCCGACTACGGCAACCAGCTGCGTGAAAAGCAGAAGGTCAAGCGCATCTATGGTGTGCTCGAGCGCCAGTTCCGCCGCTACTTCGCCGAAGCCGACCGCCGCAAGGGCAACACCGGCGAAAACCTGCTGCAACTGCTGGAATCGCGCCTGGACAACGTTGTGTACCGCATGGGCTTTGGCTCGACCCGCGCTGAAGCGCGCCAGCTGGTGTCGCACAAGGCGATCCTGGTGAACGGTCAGACCCTGAACGTGCCGTCGGCCCAGATCAAGTCTGGCGACGTCGTCACCATCCGCGAACAGTCGAAGAAGCAAGTCCGTATCGCTGAAGCGCTGTCGCTGGCCGAGCAGTCGGGCTTCCCGACCTGGGTGGCGGTGGATTCGAAGAAGTTCGAAGGTACCTTCAAGCAAGTGCCGGATCGCGCCGATATCTCGGGCGACATCAACGAAAGCCTGATCGTCGAACTGTACTCGCGTTAATCACGCGAGCGGAACGGCCCAGAGCTTGCGTTCGCCGCAAAGCTTCCCTTCCAGCCCGACGCGCTGTACGCGCGGTCGGGCTTCGCCCATCTCGCGATGGGATTTTCAGGTTCCAAACGTCAGCCTTATCGGTGTAACGAGCCGAGGGTATTGAAAAGGACAACCTAATGCAAACAGCACTCCTCAAGCCAAAAATCATCGCCGTCGAGCCTCTGGGCGACCATCACGCCAAAGTCGTGATGGAGCCGTTCGAGCGCGGCTACGGCCATACGCTCGGTAACGCCCTGCGTCGCGTGCTGCTGTCGTCGATGGTCGGCTATGCACCGACCGAAGTCACGATCGCTGGGGTGGTCCACGAGTATTCCACCATCGACGGCGTGCAGGAAGACGTCGTCAACCTGCTGCTCAATCTGAAGGGCGTGGTGTTCAAGCTGCACAACCGCGACGAAGTCACGGTGTCGCTGCGCAAGGATGGCGAAGGCGTGGTCACGGCTGCCGATATCGAGCTGCCGCACGACGTCGAGATCATCAACCCGAACCACGTGATCGCCCATCTGTCCGCCGGCGGCAAGCTGGACATGCAGATCAAGGTCGAGCAAGGCCGCGGCTATGTGCCGGGCAACGTGCGCAAGTTCGGCGACGAGTCGGGCAAGGTCATCGGCCGCATCGTGCTGGACGCTTCGTTCTCGCCGGTGCGCCGCGTCTCGTACGCGGTTGAATCCGCTCGCGTGGAACAGCGTACCGACCTGGACAAGCTGGTGATGAACATCGAAACCGACGGCGTGATCTCGCCCGAGGAAGCGATCCGCCAGTCGGCCCGCATCCTGGTCGACCAGCTGTCCGTGTTCGCCGCGCTGGAAGGCACCGAGTCGGCAGCCGAGGCTGCATCGAGCCGCACGCCGCAGATCGATCCGATCCTGCTGCGCCCGGTCGACGACCTGGAGCTGACGGTGCGTTCGGCCAACTGCCTGAAGGCCGAGAACATCTACTACATCGGCGACCTGATCCAGCGTACCGAGAACGAACTGCTCAAGACCCCGAACCTGGGTCGCAAGTCGCTCAACGAGATCAAGGAAGTCCTCGCATCGCGTGGCCTGACCCTCGGCATGAAGCTCGAGAACTGGCCGCCCGCAGGTCTGGAGAAGTAATTGTGGCGCGGGGCATTGGTCCCGCACCGCGGTAACCGCCCTGGCTTCGTGCCAGGGCTCGTATGACTACCGGCCCGCGTCCAGCCGCATCGGACGATAGAAGAGCTGGTCAAACACTTAACTGAAAGGAATCATCATGCGTCACCGTCATGGTCTGCGGAAACTGAACCGCACCTCGTCGCACCGTCTCGCGATGCTGCGCAACATGTCCAACTCGCTGTTCCAGCACGAGCTGATCAAGACCACCGTGCCCAAGGCCAAGGAACTGCGCAAGGTTGTCGAGCCGCTGATCACGCTGGCCAAGAAGGACACCGTTGCCAACCGCCGCCTGGCTTTCGCCCGTCTGCGCGACCGCGACATGGTCACCAAGCTGTTCACCGAACTGGGCCCGCGCTACGCCACCCGTCCGGGCGGCTACACCCGCATCCTGAAGTTCGGTTTCCGTCAGGGCGACAATGCGCCGATGGCGCTGGTCGAACTGGTGGATCGTCCGGAAATCACCGAAGCCCCGGCTGAAGAAGCCGCGGAATAAGGTAGTTTCCCGCCCGCCGCTGCGGCGACGGGTACGGGCACACCGCTTACAATCGAGCCAGGCATCTGCCTGGCTCTTTTGTTTTTGGGCCGCCGCCGTGCCTGCCGCAAGGAGATGTCGATGCAAAGCCATGCCAGCCAGCCGGATGCCGGCGCCCCGGGCGATCCGGCCGAGGTGATCGTCGTGATCACCAATACTCCAGATGCCGAGACCGCGGCGCACCTGTCGCAGGTAGTGCTGGAGGCGCGCGCCGCCGCCTGCGTGAACCGCCTGGCGCCGGTCGAGTCCGAGTACTGGTGGCAGGGCAAGCTGGAGCGCGCGCAGGAGTGGCCGCTGCTGATCAAGACCACGCGTGCACGTTACGCTGCGCTGGAGGCCGTGATCCGGCAACATCACCCCTACGACGTGCCGGAACTCATAGCGTGGCCGGTGACGGCCGGTTACGCGCCGTACCTGGCCTGGGTCAGCAGCGAGACCGAGACCGCCTCAGGGCCGGCAAAGTAGGGGCAACCGCGCCCGCAGCGCAGCAGCAGGTACGCCGCCCCCCCAGTTCAAGACAGACAGGAAACAGCGAGATGACAATCGGTTTGGCACTTCCGGAGCGCGCGCGCGGGCAGGTCTGGGCGCGGCATATTGCCGCAGCGCTGCTGGCGGCATTGGCCTGGGTGTGCCTGGCGGGCGGCGCGCATGCCGCCACCGAAGACGACTTCCTGCCGCCGGAGCAGGCCTTCCGCTTCGCCGCGAGCCAGCTTGACGACAAGACTGTCGAGGTACGCTTCGAGGTTGCCCCCGGCTACTACATGTACCGCGAGCGCTTCGCCTTTGCCGCGCAACCCGCCGACGTGAAGCTGGGAATGCCGGCGTATCCGCCGGGCAAGGTCAAGTTCGACGAGACCTTCGGCAAGGAGATGGAGACCTACCGCGACAGCGTGGTCATCCGCGTGCCGGTGGAGGCGGCGCCGGCCGACGGCAAGTGGTCGCTGACGGTCACCTCGCAGGGCTGCGCCGACAAGGGCCTGTGCTATCCGCCGATGGAGAGCGTGTACAAGGTCGGCGGCAGCGGGCTGGCCGACCTGTTCGGCAAGCGCGGGCGCTCGGATGCGCCGGCGGCCGTGCCTGCCCCTGCGCCAGCCGCCCCCGCGGTGCTGCGCGCCGACGACAGCGACCGCATCGCCGGCGCGCTGGCGAGCCGCAACCTGGCCCTGATCGCCGCGCTGTTCTTCGGCCTGGGCCTGCTGCTGACGTTCACTCCATGCGTGCTGCCGATGGTGCCGATCCTGTCCTCGATCGTGGTGGGCGAGCACGTCACGCGCGGCCGTGCGCTGGTGGTGTCGCTGGCCTACGTGCTGGGCATGGCGGTGGTGTACACCGCGGTCGGCGTGGCTGCCGGGCTGCTGGGCGAGGGCCTGTCGGCCGCACTGCAGACACCGTGGGTGCTGGGCCTGTTCGCAGCGCTGATGGTGGCCCTGGCGCTGTCGATGTTCGGGCTGTACGAGCTGCAACTGCCGCAGCGCTGGCAGACCCGCCTGACCGAATCGTCGAACCGCCGCCAGGGCGGCCAGGTGGCGGGTGCGGCGGCAATGGGCGCGATCTCGGCGCTGATCGTCGGGCCCTGCGTCACCGCGCCGCTGGCCGGGGCGCTGGCCTATATCGCGCAATCCCGCGACGCCGTGATCGGCGGCGCGGCGCTGTTCGCCATGGCGCTCGGCATGGGCGTGCCGCTGGTGCTGGTGGGCGTGGGCGCGGGCAATCTGCTGCCGCGGGCCGGGCGCTGGATGGAGGTCACCAAGCGCTTCTTCGGCTTCCTGCTGCTGGGTGTGGCACTGTGGATGCTGGGGCCGGTGCTGCCGGCCTGGGCCTCGATGCTGGCGCTGGCGGCGCTGCTGCTGGTGGCGGCGGTATTCCTGGGCGCCTTTGACGGCCTGGGCCCGGATCCGCGCAACCTGGCGCGGGTGGGCAAGGGCGTGGGCGTGCTGTTCGCGATCGCAGCGGCCATCGTGCTGATCGGCGTGGCTTCGGGCGGGCGCGATCCGCTGCAGCCGCTGTCGCACTTGAGCGTGGCACGCGGTGGCGCGGAAGCCGCTGCCGGCGCACAGGCGGTGCGCTTCGAGCGCGTGCGCAGCGTGGCCGAGCTCGATGCCCGCGTGGCGCAGGCCGCCGCCGCAGGCAAACCGGTGCTGCTGGATTTCTACGCCGACTGGTGCGTCAGCTGCAAGGAAATGGAGCGCATGACCTTCGTCGATCCGCGCGTGCGCGCGCGGCTGTCCGAGATCGTGCTGCTGCAGGCGGACGTGACCGCCAACAATGCCGACGACAAGGCGCTGCTCAAGCGCTTCGGCCTGTTCGGGCCGCCCGGCATCATCCTGTTCGGGCCTGACGGGCGCGAGCGCCCGGTGCGCGTGATCGGCTACCAGTCGGCCAACCGCTTCCTGGAAAGCCTGGAGCGGGCCTTCGGCACGCGTACCAGCACCTGACGCGTACCTAGTGCTGCGCGGTGGCTACCGTTCCAGCCGCCGCCCCAGCGCCCACAGCGCGGCCAGCCCCAGCGCCACGGCGCCCATCAGGCCGATCGACCACCAGAACCCGTGCGGCTCGCGCAGCCAGGGCATGCGGTCGAAGTTCATGCCGAAGACACCGGTGATCAGCGTCAGCGGCATGAACAGCGCCGTGATCAGCGTCAGCGCGCGCATGGTGCGGTTGGTCCGGTGCGCCACCGCGGAGAAGTGGATCTGCACCGCCGACTCGATCGAATCCTCCAGCCGGCGCGCGTGCGCCAGCACGCGCTGGATATGCTCCATCACGTCGTTGATGCGCACCAGCAGCACCTCGTCACGCCCCGGCGCATTGGCCGGGCCGCCGGGCTGGTCGCTGCTGAAGCGGTTGTCGAGCAGGCTGTCGCGGAATTCCTGCAGCGCGTCGCGTTGCTCTTCGCTCAGGTGCTCCAGCTTGCGCAGCTGGATGCGGGCATCCAGCAGTCCCTCCCAGCTTGAGAAGCTGCGGCGCGAATTGAGCAGCGCGCGCTGCCAGCGGTCGAGCTGGCGCGTCAGCGGCGCGCGCAGTTCCAGGTAACGGTCGACCATCGCATTGAGCAGGCGCAGCATCAGGTCCTCGGGCCGGCTGGGCGGGCGCACGCCGTGGAGCAGCGGCTGGCCATTGCCACGCACGGGCGTGGCCTGCGGGCGTGGTGCCTGGCATAGCTCGATCAGACGCTGGCGCACCTGGTCAACGGTGCGCGATTGCCCCGAGCGCACCGTGACCAGCACCGTGTCGAACACGAAAAACGTGACCGGCTGGGTGTCGATCTTGGCCAGTGCCGGGAGGAAGCCGGGCGGATAGCGCTTCTGGCGGGCGGCGGACTCGGCAGCGGACGGCTTCGCCGTGCCGGCCACAGGGTCCTGCGGCTCGGCCTCGGCGATGGCGCGGCTGGTCTCGAAGGTGAGCTTGCGGAAGATCACCATGTCGTACGCATTGGTCGTGTCGAAATACGACGGATGCGCGGCATTGGTGGCGTCGGCCAGGTGCAGGTCCAGGATCGGCGCGCCGGCAAGCTGGCGCATGCTCTCGCGCCAGGCATCCGGCGCGGCGGTGACTTCTTCGGTGGAGAAATCCGCCCAGACGAACAGCGACGCGGCATTGCCGCCGAGGAAGTTGCCCGCCTCGGTGAGCGAGGCGAGCGGGTGTACCTGGCTGGCCGAGAAGCCTAGCAGTTCCATAGGCGCTCTGTCGGTTAGCCGCTCAGGCCGTCAGCAGCCGCGCGGCGTCGCGCGCGAAATAGGTCAGGATGCCGTCGGCGCCGGCGCGGCGGAAGGCCAGCAGCGATTCCATCATCACCTTGTCGTGGTCCAGCCAGCCGTTCTGCGCGGCGGCCTTGAGCATCGCGTATTCGCCGCTGACCTGGTAGACGTAGGTGGGGAAGCGGAACTCGTCCTTCACGCGGCGCACGATGTCCAGGTACGGCATGCCGGGCTTGACCATCACCATGTCGGCGCCTTCCAGGATGTCCTGTGCCACCTCGCGCAGGGCCTCGTCGGTATTGGCCGGATCCATCTGGTAGGTCATCTTGTTGCCCTTGCCCAGGTTGGCGGCCGAGCCCACCGCGTCGCGGAAGGGGCCGTAGAACGCCGACGCATACTTGGCCGAGTACGCCATGATGCGCGTATGGATATGGCCGTTGTCTTCCAGCGCGGTGCGCACCGCGCCGATGCGGCCATCCATCATGTCGGACGGGGCCACGATGTCGACACCGGCTTCGGCCTGTGCCAATGCCTGGCGCACCAGGATCTCGACGGTCACATCGTTGATGACGTAGCCGTTGTCGTCCAGCACACCGTCCTGGCCGTGGCTGGTGTACGGGTCGAGCGCCACGTCGCAGAGCACGCCGAGCTCGGGGAAGCGGTCCTTGAGCGCGCGCACGGCACGTGGCACCAGGCCCTCGGGGTTGGTGGCCTCGATGCCGTCCGGCGTCTTCAGCGACGGGTCGATCACCGGGAACAGCGCGATCACCGGGATGCCCAGCTTGACGCAGTCTTCGGCCACCGGCATCAGCAGGTCGACCGACACGCGCTCGACGCCCGGCATCGACGCCACCGCCTGGCGCTGGTTCTGGCCGTCAAGGATGAAGACGGGGTAGATCAGGTTGTCCGGCGACAGGCGATGCTCGCGCATCATGCGGCGGGAGAAATCATCGCGGCGCATGCGGCGCGGGCGGTATTCGGGGAAGGTGGACATGGCGGGCTTCTTGACTGTAGGGCTGGACAGGAAAGCGGGCCGGCAAGCACGGCGCGCGCGGCAAAGCGCGGTCCAAAGCCGCTGGCCGAAGAAAAACTAAACTTTTGAGCGTGCCCGCTATCATACTCGCGGACACTTTGCGTTGCGCCCTGCGTGGCGCGGTGTCCCCCGCTACTCCTCCCTGAGCGGGTACCCGCCCCAGCGGCGGGAAAGTTTGTCCCCGTTGCTTGCAGCGGGGCTTTTTTTTGCGTGCTGACCTGGTGATTACTCTGCGGGATCGGCAGCAGGCGGCTCGCTCTTCTCCGCTGCGGACCGGGCTTCGGCCTTCTGCGCTTCCGGCAGGTTGAGCCAGCCGGCGATCACGCCCTGCGCCTCTTCGATGCCGCGGCGCTTCAGGCTGGAGAAGAGCTGTGCCGTCATCGGCACCGGTGTTTCCATCTGCTCGGCGTAGCCCTGCAGCATCTTGCGGGTCTCGCGCAGCGCCTTGGCGTTGTCGCTGTTGGTCAGCTTGTCGGCCTTGGTCAGCAGCACGTGGATGGGGCGCCCCGTCGGCAGGAACCACTCCACCATCTGGCAATCGAGATCCGTGAACGGACGGCGCGCGTCCATCATCAGGATCAGGCCGGACAGTTGCTGGCGCGTCTGCACATAGTCGCTCAGCAGCCCCTGCCAGTGGTACTTGGCCGAGCCCGAGACCTCGGCATAGCCGTAGCCGGGCAGGTCGACCAGGAAGGCGAGCGGGTCGGGCGCCTTGACCGGCGCCACCGAGAAATAGTTGATGTGCTGCGTGCGCCCGGGGGTGCGCGACGAGAACGCCAGCCGCTTCTGGTTGCACAGGATGTTGATGGCCGTGGACTTGCCGGCGTTGGAGCGGCCGGCGAACGCCACCTCCGGCACGGCCGTGGCGGGCAGGTCGCGCAGGTGGTTCACGGTGATGAAGAAGCGGGCCTGGTGAAGAAGGGACATGCGCTAGAGCGGTGGGGCGGGCCGCGGAGGCTGTGCGCATTGCGCATGCCGGGGCCGGGGTCTCGCCAGGGTGGGATGGCTGGCGGCCTGGGCCGCCCGCCGGGGTTGATCTGGCGCAGCCCGAAAGGGGCATGACAAGGCGCAAGGCATCAATCCGGCACATAACTTATTGTACAATACGCCGGTTTACGGTCTCCTGAACGGGTGACGCGTGGCATCCATGGCCGCGTGCCTCGGCTGCCGTCGTCCGGGCGGGAAGCCTAGTGTGTCGTTCCATCGTGGGCAGGGCCTTTGCCCCGCATTGCGCGTTGCACCGGAGGGTGCGGCGGCTGCGGGAGCGGGCTGGCGGGGTCTGCCGCCACGGCCAGCGCTTTGCGGATCGGTCAGCCGCGCGCGGGTCGCCACGATACCAGCCTTTGCACCGGCGCGTCCTCACCGCCGGCAAAGCGCCGGGGCGGCACGCATCACGGTATCCAAAACAATTCAGAGAAGGTGTGCGAATGAACCGCATTGCGAAGATTCTGGGTGTCCTGGCTTTGGCCGTTCCTGCCGCCGCCCTTTCCGGAATGGCATCTGCCGCAGAGCAGGCCGCCGCAAAGGCTGACCCGGCCAAGGGTGAAACGCTGTACACGCAAGGTGCCCCCGACCGCAATGTGCCCGCCTGCCTGAGCTGCCACGGCGCCGCCGGCAACAGTGCCGCCGCCGCCAACCCGAAGCTGGCCGCCCAGCATCCCGAGTACGTCCACAAGCAGCTGGCCGACTTCAAGTCCAAGGCACGCAACAACGCGATCATGGTGCCGATGGCGTCGGTGCTGACCGACGAGGAAATGCGCAACGTCGGCGCCTACCTGGCCAAGCAGTCGCTCAAGCCGGCCACCGCCAAGAACAAGGACACCATCGAAGCCGGCCAGAAGATCTACCGCGGCGGCATCGCAGCCAAGGGCGTGCCCGCCTGCGCCGCCTGCCACGGTCCTACTGCGGCCGGCATCCCCGCCCAGTACCCGCGCATCGGCGGCCAGTGGGCGGACTATACCGAGGCACAACTGGTGGCATTCCGCCAGGGCACCCGCAAGAACAACCCGGTCATGACGACCATCGCCGCCAAGATGTCGGATGCCGAGATCAAGGCGGTGGCGGATTACGTCGCCGGCGTTCGATAACGATTCCGCGACTCCGCTGGCGCCCGCCAGGCGCCGGCGCGTTGGTTTGGCGGTCCCCCGTTCCGGCGGGGGGGCCGCGGCATGCAACCGAACGCGCCTGTCACAATCGAAAAGGGTGGCCTGCTTGCCAAAGCATGTCCGCCCTTTTTTCATTTCCAGCCGCACGTTGTTTTAGGTTTCCCTGCACATGTCGACCGCTTCCACTTCAGGGCTGCACCTGAAGACCTCTCACCGCGTGCTGCGCGACGCGGTCGAATTGTTGTCCTCGATGCGCTTCGCGATCGCGCTGCTGACGGTGATCTCCATCGCCAGCGTGATCGGCACCGTGCTCAAGCAGAACGAGCCGTATCCCAACTACGTCAACCAGTTCGGGCCGTTCTGGGCCGATGTGTTCCACACGCTGTCGCTGCAGAAGGTCTACGGTTCCTGGTGGTTCCTGCTGATCCTGGCCTTCCTGGTGGTATCGACCAGCCTTTGCCTGATCCGCAATGCGCCCAGGATGGTGGCGGACATGCGCTCGTGGAAGGACCATGTGCGCGAGCGCAGCCTGCGCGCCTTCCATCACCGCGGCGAATTCGACGGCGCGCGCCCGCGCACCGAGGCGGTGAGCCGCCTGTCGGCGCTGCTGCGCAACCGCGGCTACCGCCTCAAGGCGGTCGAGCATGACGGCGCCACCCTGCTGGCGGCCAAGGCCGGCGCGGCCAACAAGGCCGGCTATATCCTGGCGCACACCGCCATCGTGGTGATCTGTATTGGCGGCCTGCTGGACGGCGACCTGCTGATCCGCGCGCAGATGTGGCTGGGCGGCAAGACCCCGATCAGCGGCAACGCGGTCATCAGCGAGATCCCGCCGCAGCACCGGCTGTCGGCGAGCAACCCGGGCTTTCGCGGCAACGCCTACGTGCCCGAGGGCTCGACCGTCTCCACCGCTATCCTGAACATCTCGGACGGCGCGCTGGTGCAGGACCTGCCTTTCGCGATCACGCTCAAGAAGTTCAAGGTCGATTTCTACGAGACCGGCATGCCCAAGCTGTTTGCCTCGGACGTGATCGTGACCGACCGCGCCACCGGCAAGCAGACCGAGGCCACCATCAAGGTGAACGAGCCGCTGATCGTCGACGGCATCGCCATCTACCAGTCCAGCTTCGAGGACGGCGGCTCGCGCCTGAAGTTCGTCGGCTACCCGATGCAGGGCAGCGGCCACGCCACCTTCACCATCGATGGCGCGGTGGGCGGCAACAAGCCGCTGGCGGGCACCGGCACCAACGCCGACAGCGATGGCCTGACGGTCGAGTTCAGCGACTTCCGGCTGATGAATATCGAGAACGTCACCGATGCCTCGGGCAAGCCCGACGCGCGTGGCGTGGCGCGCAAATCGTTCAACGAGACCCTGGAAAAGCACCTGGGCGCCGCCGCCAGCACCGACCGCGCCAAGACGCTGCGCAATGTCGGCCCGTCGGTGCAGTACAAGCTGCGCGACCGCACCGGCCAGGCGCGCGAGTTCAACAACTACATGGTGCCGGTGCAGATGGACGGCCAGTCGGTGTTCCTGGCCGGCATGCGTGAATCGCCCAGCGAACCATTCCGCTATCTGCGCATCCCCGCCGACGACCAGGGCAGCGTGGCCGACTGGATGCGCCTGCGCGCCGCGCTGCAGGACCGCGCGCTGCGCGGCGAAGCCGCGCGCCGCTTTGCGCTGGCGTCGATGCCGGGCGATGACAAGGCCGACCTGCGCCGCCAGCTGGCCGAAAGCTCGCTGCGTGCGCTCGACCTGTTCGCCGGCGCCACGCGGCCCACGCCGGATTCGCCCCCGGGCGGTTTCACCGCGGTCGCCGCCTTCCTCGAGAAATCCGTGCCCCCGGCCGAGCAGCAGAAGGCCGCCGACGTGCTCCTGAAGATCCTGAACGGTTCGATGTGGGAGCTGTGGCAGCTGGCGCGCGCCCAGGACAAGCTGCCGGTGGTGGCCAACAGCGCCCAGAGCGGCACCTTCCTGCAGCAGGCCATCAACGCGCTGTCGGACAGTTTCTTCTACGGCGCGCCGGTGTTCCTGCAGCTCGACGACTTCAAGGAGATCAAGGCCAGCGTGTTCCAGCTGACCCGTGCGCCGGGCAAGAACATCGTGTATCTTGGCTGTCTGCTGTTGGTGCTGGGCGTGTTCGCGATGTTCTATATCCGCGAGCGCCGGGTCTGGATCTGGGTGAAAGACAAGCCCGCCGAGGGCGACACCGAGCCTGGCAGCCATGTGCTGATGGCGATGTCGACCCAGCGCCGCACGATGGATTTCGAAAAGGAATTCACGGCGCTGCGTGACGATATCGGCCGCGCCGCAGGGGGCCGCAGCGAGGCGCCCGAGCCCGCCGGCACCCCCCACTGAATTGAGCAGGTACGCTATGTCCTCAAATGTGAACCAGGCCGGTCCCGCCATGCGCGGCACCACGCGCGCCGACACCGGCGCTGACGAGGCCTATCTCGAACCTTCCTTCCTGCGCCGTCTGACCTGGGTGGACTGGCTCTTTGCGCTGGCGCTGGCGGTTGGCGCCGGCGTGGCGCTGTCGCAATACGGGCAGTGGATGGATGGCTACGACAAGGCCGTGCTGGTCGGCGCCGTGCCTACCTTCGCGCTGCTCGGCTGGCACTGGAAGGCGGTGCGCCCGCTGATGCTGGCGCTCACCGCGCTGTCGCTGTTCGCGATCCAGCTCTACCAGGGGCAGCTGGCGCGCGCGGACCAGGCCTTCTTCCTGAAGTACTTCCTGTCGAGCCAGTCAGCCATCCTGTGGATGAGCGCGCTGGTGTTCCTGTCCACGCTGTTCTACTGGCTCGGGCTGGCGGCGCGCTCGAACACGGGCTACAGCATCGGCAGCAAGCTGTGCTGGGGCGCGGTGGTGCTGGGCTTCACCGGCCTGCTGGTGCGCTGGTACGAGTCCTACCTGATCGGCACGGACATCGGCCACATCCCCATTTCCAACCTCTATGAAGTGTTCGTGCTGTTCACGCTGATCACTTCGCTGTTCTACCTCTACTACGAAGGCCGCTACGCCACGCGCGCGCTGGGTCCGTTCGTGATGCTGGTGGTGTCGGCCGCGGTGGGCTTCCTGCTGTGGTACACGGTCAGCCGCAATGCGCAGGAGATCCAGCCGCTGGTGCCGGCGCTGCAAAGCTGGTGGATGAAGATCCACGTGCCGGCCAACTTTATCGGCTACGGCACCTTTGCGCTGGCGGCGATGGTCTCGGTGGCCTACCTGCTCAAGCAGCGCGGCATCCTGGCCGAACGCCTGCCATCGCTGGAACTGCTCGATGATGTGATGTACAAGGCCATTGCAGTCGGCTTTGCCTTCTTCACCATCGCCACCATCCTGGGCGCGCTGTGGGCGGCCGAGGCCTGGGGCGGCTACTGGAGCTGGGACCCGAAGGAAACCTGGGCGCTGATCGTCTGGCTGAACTACGCGGCGTGGCTGCACATGCGGCTGATGAAGGGCCTGCGCGGCACGGTGGCGGCCTGGTGGGCGCTGGTCGGCCTGCTGGTGACGACCTTTGCGTTCCTGGGCGTCAACATGTTCCTGTCGGGCCTGCACAGCTACGGCGAACTGTGACGCGGCGCCATGCTGCAATGCAAGAACCTGCCTCCGGGCAGGTTTTTTTTCGTCTTTTTTCAATTTTTCTGGATGCCCATGGAATAAAGGCGTCACATCCGGTGTTTACTTGAGGAGCGGTGCCGGCTGGCGGCACCGGTTTGCATGGAGAACAAGATCATGGCACGTGTGCGTCTTACCACTGCAGCATCCCTCGTTCGTCCCGCCGCGCTCGCGCTCGGCTGTGCGGCTGTCCTGCTCGCCGGTTGTTCCGGCATGGGCCTGGGCGGTGGCGGCGGCGCCGGCAACTTGCCGCCCACGGTGAAGGTGACCAGTGGCGTGCTGACCGATCCGCAGGGCCTGACGCTGTACACCTTCGACCGCGACACCGCCGGCAGCGGCAAGAGCGCCTGCAATGGCCCGTGCGCCACCAACTGGCCGCCGCTGATGGCCGCGCCTGGCAGCAATGCGTCGGGCCAGTACACCATCATCACGCGCGATGACGGCGGCAAGCAGTGGGCGTACCGCGGCATGCCGCTGTACCGCTTTGCCAAGGACGCCAAGCCGGGCGACCGCACCGGCGACAACCTCAACAACGTCTGGCACGTGGCCAAGCCCTGACGCTTCGGCAGCCACCGCAGCCACGGCATGGAAGGGTTTGACGGCCAGCTCGTCGCGCTGGCGCCGCGGCTGCGGCGCCATGCGCGCGGCCTCACCGGCGACGCGGCGCTGGCCGACGACCTGGTGCAGGACACGCTCGAGCGCGCGCTGCGCTACCGCTGGCGCTTCCGCCTGCGCCCCGGCGCCTGGTGGGGCGACGGCGCCGATGGCCTGCTGCCGTGGTTGCTGACCCTGATGCACCGCCTGCGCCTGAATACCGTGCGCAGGAAGGAACTGGTGGTCACCACCGAGACGCTGCCCGAGGTCAGCGCCCCCGCTGACGACCCCGGCCTGCGCCGCGACCTGGTGCAGGCGCTGGCGCAACTGCCGGAGGCGCAGCGCGCGGTGCTGCTGCTGGTCAGCCTGGAACAACTGACGTACGCCGAGGCCGCGCGCGTGCTCGATATTCCGCAGGGCACGGTGATGTCGCGCCTGGCGCGGTCGCGCGAGCAGATGCGGCGGCTGCTCGACGGCAAGGCGCCCGCTGCCGTGCCGGCAGCTTCCGGCAAGCCCCTGCAGCGGGTGAAATGATGTCCGCCATCCACGAAGCCGATCTACATGCCTACGCCGATGGCCAGCTTTCCGGCGCGCGGCGCGCCGCCGTGGAGGCGTACCTGGCGCAGCACCCGGAGGCGGCGGCACAGGTCGCAGTCTGGCGCAGGCAGGCCGATGCCCTGCACGGGGCGCTGGATCCCGTACTGAACGAACCCGTACCGCTCGCGGCCTTGCCGCCGGGGCTGCACGGAGATCGCAAGCGCAATGCCGCGCGAACCAGGCCGCGATGGGCGATGGCGCTGGCGGCCACCTGCGCGTCGGTGGCGCTGCTGGCGGTGGGCGGCGCTCTCGGCTGGCTGGCGCATGACCGCCTTGGCGGCAGCACGCTGGTGCTGGCGCCCGGCGAGCGCTTTGCGCGCGAGGCGCTGGCGACGCACGCGGTCTACGCTCCGGAAATGCGCCACCCGGTTGAAGTCGCGGCGACGGAAGAGGCTCATCTGATCGCATGGCTGTCCAAGCGCCTGGGCACGGCGCTGCAGGTGCCGGACCTGCGCGCGCAGGGCTTCCACCTGATTGGCGGCCGCCTGGGCGTGGCCGAAGGCGGCCCGTCGGCCATCCTGATGTATGAAGCGGACGACGGTACGCGCCTGTCGCTGCAGTTGCGGCGCATGGCACAGGGCACGCCCGATACGGGCTTCCGCGTCGAGCGCATGCCAGGCGCAGGCTCCAGGCGGCCAGCCGCCGGCCGCGACCCGATGATGGCCTTCTACTGGATCGACCGCGACCTGGGCTTTGCGCTGGCGGGCCCGCTGGAGCGGGCGCGGCTGCTCACGGTGGCTCAGATGGTGTACCAGCAATACCAGGGCGGATAGCCGCGCGCGAGGTGCAGGCGGCACATTGCGTGCGCCTGGCGCCTCATGACCCGCGGCATTCCGACGCAGGCACAAAAAACTGTCAGGACTGGCCAGCACTCTCCGACCAAGGCCAGAGTCCAATCCTGCAAGCGTGTGGGCGCGACCGGCGCCGGCACGGCCAGGCAACGAGGAAAACCATGCTGATCCCTTCCCCCAAATGGCTGCGCGGCGGCGATATCGCCGCCGGCGAGGTCACGCCCCGTCACGTCTTCGAAGCGCGCCGCCGCATGCTGGCGCTGGCCGCGGCCGGCGCAGCCGGCAGCACGCTGGCGCCGTGGTTTGCGCGCCAGGCCCTGGCGCAGGGGCAGCACGGCCAGAAGCTGGCCGCCACGCCCAACAACGCCTATGTCATCACCGACAAGCGCACGCCCTTCGAGGACGTCACCACCTACAACAACTTCTACGAATTCGGCACCGACAAGTCCGACCCGGCGCGCAACGCCGGCACGCTGCGCCCGCGCCCATGGCAGGTGTCGGTGGAGGGGCTGGTGAAGAAGCCCAAGGTCTATGACCTGGACGAGCTGATGAAGCTGGCGGCAATGGAAGAGCGCGTCTACCGCCTGCGCTGCGTGGAGGGTTGGTCGATGGTGATCCCGTGGGTCGGCTACCCGCTGGCCGAGCTGATCCGGCGCGTCGAGCCGCAGCCTGGTGCCAGGTATATCCAGTTCATCACGCTGGCCGACAAGAAGCAGATGCCCGGCGTCAGCAGCGGCGTGCTCGACTGGCCGTACAGCGAGGGCCTGCGCATGGACGAGGCCATGCACCCGCTGGCGCTGCTGACCTTCGGCCTGTACGGCGAGGTCCTGCCCAACCAGAACGGCGCGCCGGTGCGCATGGTGGTGCCGTGGAAGTACGGCTTCAAGAGCGCCAAGTCGATCGTGAAGATCCGCTTTGTCGACAAGCAGCCGCCCACCAGCTGGAACCTGGCCGCGCCGCAGGAATACGGCTTCTATTCGAACGTGAATCCGGACGTGGACCATCCGCGCTGGAGCCAGGCCACCGAGCGCCGCATCGGCGAGGAGCGCGGCAGCGGCTTTGGCGCGTTGTTCGCACCCAAGCGCAAGACCCTGCCGTTCAATGGCTACGGCCAGCAGGTGGCGTCGCTGTACCAGGGCATGGACCTGAAGAAGTTCTTCTGATGCAAGGCGAGCGCATGGCTACCTCTTCCACCAGCGCCGCCGCCGTGGCGGCGCGCAAGCCGGCCGGCCTGGCCACGCTGTCGCCGCAGCGCGTGCGCGCGCTCAAGCTTGCGGTCTGGCTGCTGGCGCTGCTGCCGTTCGTACGGCTGCTGTACCTCGGTGCCACGGAGCAGTTCGGCGCCAATCCGCTTGAATTCGTGACGCGCTCCACCGGCACCTGGACGCTGGTGATGCTGTGCCTGACGCTGACCATCACCCCGATGCGCCGCCTCACTGGCTGGAACTGGCTGATCAAGCTGCGGCGCATGCTGGGCCTGTTCGCGTTCTTCTACGGCCTGCAGCACTTCCTGCTGTGGATCGGGGTGGACCGCGGCTTTGACCTCGCCTACATGATCAAGGACGTGTACAAGCGGCCCTTCATCACGGTGGGTTTCACCGCCTTCATGCTGATGATCCCGCTGGCGCTGACTTCCACCAATGGCATGGTGCGCTGGCTGGGCGGCAAGCGCTGGCAGGCGCTGCACAAGCTGGTCTATGCGATCGCGGTGCTGGCCATCCTGCACTACTGGTGGCACAAGGCGGGCAAGAACGACTTTGGCGAAGTGTCGATCTACGCGGCGGTGGTGTTCGTGTTGCTGGGGATGCGGCTGTGGTGGCGGCTGCGCAAGCCCGCGGGGGCGCGCCAGCCCGCCGCGTAGGCGGGCCGGGCTTGGGGTATTAGTCCTGCAGCAGGCGCTCGTCGCGGAACAGGTCCTCGACCAGTTCGCGCTCGCGCACCAGGTGCACGCTGGCGCCATCGACCATCACTTCGGCGGCGCGCGGACGGGTGTTGTAGTTGGAGCTCATGGTGAAGCCGTAGGCGCCGGCCGACATCACTGCCAGCAGGTCGCCCGGCTGCACCGCGAGCGCGCGGTCGCGGCCGAGCCAGTCACCGGATTCGCACACCGGGCCGACGATGTCGTAGGTCGCCGCTTGCGCGTCGCGCAGCACCACCGGCTCGATGCGGTGGTAGGCCTCGTACATGGCCGGGCGTGCCAGGTCGTTCATGGCGGCATCGACGATGCAGAAGTTCTTGGCCGCGCCGGGCTTGAGGAACTCCACCTGCGTCAGCAGCACGCCGGCGTTGCCCACCAGCGAGCGGCCCGGCTCGAACAGCACCTCGCGGTGGCCGTGGCCGCGCGCGGCCACGCGTTCCAGCAGCGTGGTGGCAAAGCCGGTGATGTCCGGCGGGGTTTCGTCGGTGTAGGTGATGCCCAGGCCGCCGCCCACGTCGATATGCTCCAGGCGGATGCCGTCGCGCTCGAGCGCCTCGACTACGTCCAGCACCTTGTCCAGTGCTTCCAGATAGGGCTCGACCTCGGTGATCTGCGATCCGATATGGCAGTCGATGCCAGTCACTTCCAGATGCGGCAGCGCGGCCGCGGCGCGGTAGGTCGGCAGCACGTCCTCGAAGGCGATGCCGAACTTGTTGCCCTTCAGGCCGGTGGAGATATACGGGTGCGTCTTGGCATCCACGTCCGGGTTGATGCGCAGCGACACGCGCGCACGCTTGCCCACGCGGCCGGCCACTTCGTTGAGGCGGTCCAGCTCGGGGATCGACTCGACATTGAAGCAACGCACGTCATGTGCCAGCGCCAGTTCCATTTCCGCCGCGCTCTTGCCCACGCCCGAGAACACTACCTTGCGCGGGTCGCCGCCGGCGGCCAGCACGCGCTTGAGTTCGCCGCCCGAGACGATGTCGAAGCCGGCGCCGAGCTTGGCAAACACCTGCAGCACCGCCAGGTTGGAGTTTGCCTTCATGGCGTACTGGACCTGCGCCTTGCGGCCCTGGCAGGCGGCGGCGTAGGCCTGGTAGGCAGCGGTCAGCGCCGCGCGCGAGTACACATAGGTGGGCGTGCCGAATTCAGCGGCGATGCGCGCCAGCGGCACCTGCTCGACGGCAAGCGCGCCGTCCTGGCGATGGAAAAATGCGGTCATGGTTATCGGGTGGTGGGGGCGGCAGGAGACGAGGCCGGCTGCGCGGCGGGGGCAGGGGTGGCGGGCGGGCCCGGCATGGCATCTGCGCGGCCCAGGCCCGGATCCGTCACGGTCGGCGGGGTCGGCTCGGGCGGCACTTTGGGCATGGTCAGCGGCCCGCGGATGCCGCATCCGCCCAGTAGGGGCATCGCAAGGGCGGCGGCAAACGCCGATACAATCGCAACACGACGCAGCATCGGGTCGTCCTTTAGGCTGTTGGCAAGGCGTTGGATGGTCCGACGCGCAACGGCCGGGCATCCGAAGGATTCTTAACAAAAAAGCCGTTCGCGCCACGTACGCCCGGTCCGGGCAGCGGCGGCAACGGCGGTCTCGGAGTTTAGCATGCCCCCCTTGAGCGAAAGCGAGTTCCTGGCCCTGGCCACGCAGGAGCTGGACCGCATCGAAGCCACGGTCGAGGCGGCCGCCGACGCGGCCGACGCCGATATTGAGATCAGCCGCACCGGCAACGTGATGGAGCTGGAGTTCGAGAACGGCACCAAGATCATCATCAACAGCCAGGCGCCAATGCAGGAACTGTGGGTGGCCGCGCGCGCCGGCGGCTTCCACTTCCGCCGCGACGGCGAGCGCTGGATCGACACCCGCAACGGCGGCGAGCTGTACGCGGCGCTGTCGGGCTACGTCAGTGAGCAGGCCGGCGCGGCCCTCACGCTGGGCTGACGCAAAGCCTGCCTGGCGGGCAAAAGAAAAGCCGGCCTCGTGGGCCGGCTTTCTGCTGTCTGGCGGCCGTGATCAGGCGCCGCCGAACATCTCCAGGATCTTCTTCTTCTCGGTCTCGGTGTCGGCCGGCGCGTTGGTCGACTCCTCCGGCTTGCCCGGCCACGGATCGCCCAGGCCCACCGAAGCCACCCCGGCGCCGCCGGCGTTCTCTTCGAAGGTCCAGTCGCCGCCCACCATCAGCACGCCTTCCGGCGCCGGGCGCTCGGGCGACTCCGGCACGCCCTTGAGCGCCTTGCTCATGTAGCCGACCCAGATCGGCAGCGCCAGGCCGCCACCGGTTTCGCGCACGCCCAGGCTCTTGGGCTGGTCGTATCCCATCCAGGCGATCGCCACCAGGTTGGGCGTGTAGCCGGCGAACCAGGCATCGACCGCGTCGTTGGTGGTGCCGGTCTTGCCCGCCAGGTCGTTGCGGCCCAGGCGCTGCTTGGCGCTGTTGGCGGTGCCTATGCGCACCACGTCGCGGAGCATGGTGTCGGCGAGAAAGGCGGTGCGTGCATCAAGCACGCGCACGGCGTCGGTGCCGGCGCGTTGCGGCTGGGTTTCGGAGATCACGTTGCCGCGCGCGTCCACCACCTTCTGGATCAGGTACGGGTTGACGCGGTAGCCGCCGTTGGCGAACACCGAGTACGCGCCCGCCATCTGCAGCGGCGTCACGGCGCCCGAGCCCAGCGCCATCGGCAGGTAGGCCGGGTGCTTGTCGGCCTCGAAGCCGAAGCGCGTGATGTAGTCCTGCGCGTACTGCGTGCCGATCGCGCGCAGGATCCGCACCGAGACCAGGTTCTTGGACTTGGCCAGCGCGCGGCGCATGGTCATCGGGCCCTCGAAGCGACCGTCATAGTTCTTCGGTTCCCACACCTGGCCGCCGGTATCGGGGCCGATCGTCAGCGGTGCGTCGTTGATCACCGTGGCTGGCGAGAAGCCCTTTTCCAGCGCGGCCGAGTAGATGAACGGCTTGAAGCTGGAACCCGGCTGGCGCCAGGCCTGGGTCACGTGGTTGAACTTGTTGCGGTTGAAGTCGAAGCCGCCCACCATCGAACGGATCTCGCCGTCCTGCGGGTTGATCGACACGAACGCCGCGGCCACTTCCGGCAGCTGGGTCACCGACCAGTTGCCTTTCTCGTCCTGGGTCACGCGGATGACCGCGCCGGGGCGCATCTTCATCTTGGGTTGCGCGTTGGACGACAGCGACGGCGCGATAAAGCGCAGCGCCGAGCCCTCGATGGTTGCCACTTCGCCCGACAGCAGCGTCGCCTTCACCTGCCTGGCCGACACGCTGGTGACCACGGCCGAGCGCAGGTCGCCGCTGCCCGGGTGCTCGACCAGCGCATCGTCGATGGCCTGCTCGCGCTCGGCCGGGTCGGAAGGCAGGTCGATAAAGGCCTCGGGGCCGCGGTAGCCGTGCTTGCGCTCGTAGTTCATGATGCCGGAGCGCACCGACTCATAGGCGGCGTCCTGGTCCGGCTTGGTCAGCGTGGTGTAGACCGTCAGGCCGCGCGTGTAGGTTTCTTCGCGGTACTGCGCGTACATCAGCTGGCGCACGATCTCGGCGACGTACTCGGCGTGGGTCGAGAACTCGTTGCCCTCGGTGCGCACCTTCAGCTCGGCATGCACGGCCTGCTCGTACTGGTCGGGCGTGATATAGCCCAGGTCGCGCATGCGCTGCAGGATGTACTCCTGGCGCACCTTGGCGCGGCGCGGGTTGACCACCGGGTTGTACGCCGACGGCGCCTTGGGCAGGCCGGCCAGCATGGCGGCCTCGGCCGGCGTCACGTCGCGCACCGACTTGCCGAAATACACGCGCGCGGCGCTGTCGAAGCCGTAGGCGCGCTGCCCCAGATAGATCTGGTTCATGTACAGCTCGAGGATCTGGTCCTTGTTCAGGTTGGCCTCGATCTTGTACGCCAGCAGCATCTCGTAGATCTTGCGCGTGTAGGTCTTTTCGCTGGACAGGAAGAAGTTGCGCGCCACCTGCATGGTGATGGTGGAGGCGCCCTGCGACAGCCCGCCGCGCAGGTTGGCCAGCCCGGCGCGCAGCACGCCGACGAAGTCGACGCCGCCGTGCTCGTAGAAGCGGTCGTCCTCGATCGCCAGGACCGCCTTTTTCATCACGTCCGGAATCTCGGCGATGGGCACGAAGTTGCGTCGCTCTTCGCCGAATTCGCCGATCAGCACATTGTCCGCGGTATAGATGCGAAGCGGGATCTTGGGCCGGTAGTCGGTGATGGTGTCCAGCGAAGGCAGGTTGGGCGCGGCCACCAGCAGCGCGTAGCCGAGCAGCAGCGCAATCACGACGGCACCGGCGACAACCAGTCCGACCGCCCAGAACATGAGCCGCGTCCAGATCGGACGGCGGGCAGGGTTGGACGGCTTGTGTTGTGCGGTGGCCATAAGGGAAATACCTAGTCAGGGGTGCCCGGGATTATATCTTCCGGCATCGGCCCGCCCGGGCGTACAGTGGTGCGGGCGCCGCTATCGCGCTGTTACAAGATGTAATGTGGCGAATGCGTGCACGCACGGCGCTGTTGCGTGCAGCTAAAGGGGTGCGGGCAGGCGCACAAGCGCCCACGGAAGGGAACCCGACGACCGTGGGGTTTTGGCAACGGATTGGTGAGGGGCTTCTCAAAAAGAACTCGGCGCCAGTTCGGCACATTGCCACCGATGCTGGATTTTGTGAGAATCGACCAACATAAAAGAGCAAACGTTTCATTCAAGAAACAAGGCTCGCCCGATTAGAGCGTTCAAGCCAGGGGCGAGTTCAAAAGTCAGGGGGTCACCTTGCGTCGGGGCATTTTGTCGGGGCTTCTACGCCGGACTACGGTCGGTGTGGATATCGGGTCGTCCAGTGTCAAGGTAGTCGAGCTGTCCGTAGGGGGCAGCAGGCAAGACTATCGGCTGGAAAAATGCGCCAGCGAACTGCTGGACCGCAACGCCGTTGCCGATGGCAACGTCATCAATATCGAGGCCGTCGGGATCGCGCTCAGACGCGCGCTGGGCAAGGCCGGCATCCGTTCGAAGGACGTGGTGCTGGGCGTGCCGTCCATGCTGACGGAGTCACAGACGGTCAGCCTGCCGGACAACCTGTCCGACGACGAGCTGTATTCCCAGGTCGAATCCGAGGCGCACCGGCTCTATCCGCCGTCGCAGGCGGTCAACTTCGACTTCGCCGTGATCGGCCCCAGCGAGACCGAGGGCGGTATCGGGGTGCGCGTCACGGCGGCCAACAGCGACCGCGTGCAGGAGCGCGTGACCGCGGCCGAGATGGCGGGGCTCAAGCCCCAGGTCATGGATGTCGAGGAATACGCGGTGCAGCGCTCGATCGTGCAGATGCTGGGCGTGCCGCACGAGATGCCCGAGGCCGATGCGCGCGCGCTGCCGGTGGTGGCGGTGATCCATCTGGGCGGCAGCCGTTCCAAGGCGATCTTCTACCAGGGCTGGAAGGAACTCTACGAGCAGCCGCTGAACAGCTACGGCGACCAGCTCACGCAGAGTGCGGCGCGCATGTTCACCCTCGACGCGCTCAAGGCCGAGATCAAGAAGCGCAAGAACACGCTGCCTGAAGCCTGGCGCGCGCAGCTGCTCAAGCCGTCGCTGGATGCACTGGCGATGGAAGTGCAGTCCGCGGTCGGCAACTTCATCGCCAGTTCCAGCCTGGGCCGGGTCGACGAGATCCTGCTCTCGGGCGGACATGCGTCGCTGCTCGGCGTGCAATCGGCAATCCAGCACCAGACCAAGATCACCACCACGCTGGCGAACCCGTTCGCCAACATGGCGACCAACGCCAAGGTCAACGAACGCTACCTGCAGCGCGACTTGCCGGCGTACATCGTCAGTGCCGGCCTGGCCTTGCGCGGCCTGCAATAACGCACCGGAGGCATCAGATGTCTACGAACACACTGCCTTCGGTCAACCTGCTGCCTTACCACGAAGCCCGCAAGGCAGCACGCCGCAAGAAGGTCTATACGATGCTGGCCGGTGCCGCGGTGGCTGGCGCTGCCGTGGTGCTGCTGGGCGGCTTCTATATCGACGGGCGCATCGCTTCGGTGGTCGCGCTCAACCAGGTATTGAGCACTGAGAACGCCAGGCTGGACGGGCAGATCCGCGAGGTCAACAGCCTGAAGAAGGACATCGACGCGCTGCTGCAGCGCCAGAAGGCGGTTGAAAGCCTGCAGACCGAGCGCAACCGCCCGGTGCAGCTGCTTGAGGAACTGGTGCGGCAGGTGCCGGAGGGCGTCTACCTGACCAGCCTGAAGCAGACCGGCGAGGCCTTCACCATCGCGGGCGTGGCGCAGTCCAACGAGCGCATTTCCGAGCTGCTGCGCAACCTGAGCGGGGTGGCCTGGCTGGACAAGGCCGAACTGGTCGAATCCAAGGCCGTCACCATGACCAACAACCTGCGCGAGCAGCGCCGCTTGTTCGACTTCTCGATGCGCTTCGCGTACCGCGCGCCGGAAGCGGCGGCCGACGGCAAGAAGACCGTGCCGGGCGCCTCCGCACCCGCAGCCGCCCCAGTTCCCGCACCCGCAGCCGGAAAGGCCTGACCATGGCGCTCAATACTGAAATCAACCTGGCCGACCTGACCGGCCAGTTCCGCGGGCTCAACCTGAGCGAACCGGAGACGTGGCCGGCCGCGCCGCGTGTGCTGTTCGCGGTGCTGGCCGCGGCCGTGGTGCTGGTGCTGGGCTGGCAGTTCTACTGGAGCGCCAGGTTCGACGAACTCGACCGCCAGCGCCAGGAGCAGGAAAGCCTGAAGCAGGCGTACCAGTCCAAGGTGGCGCAGGTGGCCAACCTGGACGCACTGCGCGAGCAGAAGAAGCAGGTGGAGCAGCGCGTGGCGCTGCTGGAGCGGCAGCTGCCCAACAAGGCCGAGATGGATGCACTGCTGGCCGACGTCAATCACGCCGGTGTCGCACGGGGGCTGCAGTTCGAGCTGTTCAAGCCGCAGGGGGCGGTGATCAAGCCCTATTTCGCCGAGATCCCGGTGAACCTGCGCGTGACCGGGCGCTACCACGAGGTGGCGCAGTTCAATGCCGACGTGGCGGCCCTGTCGCGGATCGTGTCGATGCAGAACCTGCAGCTGGCCAATACCAAGGAAGGCGGGATGTCGATGGAGGCGGTGGCGATGGCCTACCGCGCGCTCGACCCGGACGAGCAGGCCGCGCAGCGCAAGGCCGCGGCAGCCGCTGCGGCAGCCAAGGCAGGAGGTGCCAAATGAGCCGCACCGCCCGTACCCGCAGCCTCTCCTGGACCACGGCGGCGCCACGCACGTTCGCGGCGGCGGCGCTGGCTGTCGGCCTGCTGGGCGCCTGCGGCGCCAGCGATGAAGACGCCTTGCGCCAGTGGATGGATGCCACCCGCAGCGCGCGCGCCAAGCCGCCCGAGCCGCTGCCCGACGCCCGGCCCTATGTGCCGCGCGAGTACGCCGCAGCCAAGGCGCCCGAGCCGTTCGCGCAGGCCAAGATCGGCGAGCTGAACAAGACGCTCGCGGATTCGCCCGAAGCCGGGCGGCGCCGCGAGCCGCTGGAGGACTACCCGCTCGAGAACTTCAAGATGCTCGGGATGATGAAGAAGCACGGGGAGACCTTCGGCATCGTGCGGGTTGATAACAAGATCCACCATATCAAGGTGGGTCAGTATCTCGGCCAGAGCTATGGCCGGGTGGTCCGCATCACCGATCAGGAGATCGTGCTGCGCGAATTGGTCCGGGAGGGGGTATCAGAGTGGAAAGAGAAAATGACCAGCCTGAAGCTGGAGGTGGCGGCATGACCCTCGCGCGCTGGTACCGTGCGCTCGCGGGCGCCGCAAGAATGGCGATGGCGCTGTTGCTGGTGATTGCCGCACCGGCCGCGCTGGCACAAAGCAACCGCATCAAGTCGGTTGACGTCAGCATGGTCGGGGAGCAGACCGTGTTCACGATCGAGCTCGAACGGCCGCTGGCGCAGAAGCCGGCGGACTTCACCACGCAGAACCCGGCACGGCTCGCGATCGATTTCTTCGATACCGGCTTTGCCAACCGGCGCGCGCAGTACGACTACGGCGGCAAGCTGGTCAAGTCAGCCAACGTGGTGCAGATCGGCGACCGTACCCGCGTGATCCTCGACCTCACGCGCAACGCCACCTATCGCACCGACCAGCGCGGCAACTACTTCGTGGTGGCGCTGGATAACGTGGCGCCGGCGCTCAAGAACGCTGCGCCCACGTTTGCGCCGGCTGCGACGCCTGCGGCCGCGGCGGCGCGGCCGTCGGTGCGCAATGTCGACTTCCGCCGCGGTGCCGATGGCGCCGGGCGCGTGGTGGTGGACCTGTCCTCGCGCGACTCGGGCATCAACATCGCGCAGCAGGGCAAGAATATCGTGGTCGATTTCCTCGGCACCACGCTGCCTGACAACCTGCGGCGGCGTTTCGACGTCAGCGATTTCGGCACGCCGGTGCAGGGCATGCACGCCTCGGACACCAACGGCAACGCGCGCCTGACGATCGAGCCGCGCGGCAACTGGGAATACAGCTCGTACCAGACCGATACCCAGTTCGTGGTCGAGGTGCGCCCGGTCAAGGAAGACCCGACCAAGCTGATCAGTGGCCCGGGCTACCGCGGCGAGCGCCTGTCGCTGAACTTCCAGAACATCGACATCCGCTCGCTGCTGCAGGTGTTTGCCGATTTCACCAACCTGAACATCATCACCAGCGAAAGCGTGCAGGGCAACCTGACGCTGCGCCTGAAGGATGTGCCGTGGGACCAGGCGCTGCAGATCGTGATGGATGCCAAGGGCCTGGCCTCGCGCCGCAACGGCAATGTGCTGTGGGTGGCGCCCAAGGCGGAGCTGCAGACCAAGGAGAAGCTGGAGCTGGAGTCGCAGCAGCAGATCAATGACCTGGAGCCGATCCGCAGCCAGGTGTTCCAGCTCAACTACCAGCGTGCCGAAGACGTGCGCAAGATGCTGCTCGGCATGGGGGCGGGCGGCGGTGCCGTGGCCGCCGTCAGTACCGCCGGGTCGGCGGGCGCCAGCGCGCGCATGCTGTCCAGGCGCGGTTCGCTGACGGCCGATGCGCGCACCAACCAGCTCTTCGTCTCGGATATCGCCAGCAAGTTGGAAGAGGTGCAGAACTTCATCGGCAAGATCGACATCCCGGTGCGCCAGGTGATCATCGAGGCGCGCATCGTCGAGGCCACCGACTCGTTCAGCCGCAACCTGGGTGTGAAGCTGGGCTTTGCCGGGCAGTACAACAACGCCCGCGTCGGCAACACGTACAACAACGTGCTGCCCGGGGCGACCTCCGACAACGGCCCGTTCCTGAGCCTGCCTGCCGGCGCCATCAACGGCACCAACCCGGCCAATATCGCGGTCAGCCTGTTCAACAGCGCCGCCACCAAATTCCTGGCACTGGAGTTGTCGGCGCTGGAAGCGGATGGCAAGGGCAAGATCATCTCCAGCCCGCGCGTGGTCACGGCCAACAACATCAAGGCGCTGATCGAGCAGGGTACCGAGCTGCCATACCAGGCGGCGACCTCCAGCGGTGCGACCTCGGTGCAGTTCCGCAAGGCCAACCTGAAGCTGGAAGTGACGCCGCAGATCACGCCCGAAGGCAATGTGCTGCTCGATGTGGACGTGAACAAGGACAGCGTCGGCATCCAGACCACTTCCGGCTTTGCCATCGACACCAAGCACGTGCAGACCCAGGTGCTGGTGGAGAACGGCGGCACGGTGGTGATCGGCGGCATCTACACCCAGACCGAGTCCAACGAAACCGACAAGGTGCCGCTGCTGGGTGATATCCCGGTGCTGGGCTACCTGTTCAAGAACAACGCCAAGGTGCGCAACCGCACCGAGCTGCTGGTGTTCCTGACCCCGCGCATCCTGAACGAGAGCGTGTCGCTCCGGTAGGGACATGGCGTCCGGAGGACGCCGGATACAGTAGACTGGCAGGCCGCATCGAGGGATGCGGCCTTTTTTTGCGCGCCGCGGGGGGCGGAGACGGCCCGGGACGGGCCAGCCATGTGGGCCATGCCGCATTCGCCACTTGCCGGCCGCGCCACAACATAAGAAGATGATGCAGTTCCCAACCGGGGAGGACGGCCCGCATGCCGCGCTCCCGAACGACAGTCCAGTGACAGCCTCAGCGACAGGCCCGGCGGCACAGCGCCAGGCCCAGGATCGGCGCGATGCCGATCGATCTGACTCCGAGCGACCGGAATCCGATCGACCCAACCTCTTTTTCGTCGGCCTGATGGGCGCCGGCAAGACCACCGTGGGCCGCACGGTGGCGCGGCGCCTGCACTATCCGTTTTTCGATTCCGACCATGAGCTGGAGGCCCACTGCGGCGTGCGCATCCCGGTGATCTTCGAGGTCGAGGGCGAAGCCGGCTTCCGCGACCGCGAGGCCGCGATGATCCGCGAGCTGGCCGCGCGCCAGGGCATTGTGCTGGCCACCGGCGGCGGCGCCGTGCTGCGCGCCGAGAACCGCGAGGTGCTGAAGGCCCGCGGCACGGTCGTGTACCTGCGCGCCAGCCCGCACGACCTGTGGCTGCGCACCCGCCACGACCGCAACCGGCCGCTGCTGCAGACCGAGGACCCCAAGGGCAAGCTCGAGGCGCTCTATGCCGAGCGCGACCCGCTCTACCGCGAGGTTGCCGACTTCATCATCGAAACCGGCAAGCCCTCGGTGGCGCAGCTTGCTAATATGGTGTTGATGCAACTTGAAATGGCCGGTTTCCCGATCGATCCCCCGCAGCCGGCCTCCGTGCCGCCGGAAGCGTCGGAGCCGCCGGCGCAGGACCCCAATCCATGATTACGCTTGAAGTCGACCTGGGCGAGCGCAGCTACCCCATCCATATCGGCACCGGCCTGCTGGACAACGCCGAACTGCTGCGCCCGCATGTACGCGGCCAGCACGCCGTCATCGTCACCAATGAAACCGTCGGCCCGCTCTACGCGGCGCGGGTGGAGGCGGCCCTGGCCGCGCTCGGCAAGACCGTGCGCACCGTCACGCTGCCCGACGGCGAAGCCTTCAAGCACTGGGAAACGCTGAACCGGATCTTCGACGCGCTGCTGCAGGCCGGCGCCGACCGCAAGACCACGCTGGTCGCGCTGGGCGGCGGCGTGGTGGGCGACATGACCGGGTTTGCCGCGGCCTGCTACATGCGCGGCGTGCCCTTTATCCAGATGCCGACCACGCTGCTGGCGCAGGTGGATTCGTCGGTGGGCGGCAAGACCGGCATCAACCACCCGCTCGGCAAGAACATGATCGGCGCGTTCCACCAGCCCAACGCGGTGATCGCCGACATCGACACGCTGCGCACGCTGCCCGCGCGCGAGCTGGCCGCCGGCATGGCCGAGGTCATCAAGCACGGCGCCATCGCCGATGCCGAGTACTTCGGCTGGATCGAGCGCAACATCAAGCCGCTGAATGCCTGCGACCCCGACCTGATGGCGCTCGCCGTGCAGCGCTCCTGCGAGATCAAGGCCGGCGTGGTGGCCCAGGACGAGCGCGAGGGCGGCCTGCGCGCCATTCTCAATTTCGGCCACACCTTCGGCCATGCGATCGAGGCCGGCATGGGCTACGGCGCCTGGCTGCACGGCGAGGCCGTCGGCTGCGGCATGGTGATGGCCGCGGACCTGTCGCACCGGCTGGGCTTTATCGACACCGAGACCCGCGCCCGCATCCGCGAGCTGACGCAGGCCGCCAACCTGCCCGTGGTGGCGCCGGAACTCGGTGCCGACCGCTATATCGAACTGATGAAGGTCGACAAGAAGGCCGAGGCGGGCAGCATCAAGTTCATCCTGCTGAAGCAGCTCGGCGAAGCGTTCATCACCACTGTGCCGGACGCTGACCTGCGCGCCACGCTCGCGCACGCCGTGCTCAAACCACCCACCGAGGCCCCGGTCGCCTGACCGATCGGTTATGCCTCGCCACCCCGCCCCAGCCACCGGACGCGCCGCATGACCGACTTTGAAAGCCATCTCGCCCCTTACGCCGCCCGCTCTGCGCAGACGCGCGGGCGGGTGCATGCAGAACCCGCATCGCTGTCGCGCAGCGAATTCCAGCGCGACCGCGACCGGGTCATCCACAGCACGGCGTTCCGGCGGCTCGAGTACAAGACCCAGGTCTTCGTCAACCATGAAGGGGACCTGTTCCGCACCCGGCTGACCCACAGCCTGGAGGTGGCGCAGATCGCCCGCTCGATCGCGCGCAACCTGCGCCTCAATGAAGACCTGGTCGAGGCGATCTCGCTGGCGCACGACCTGGGGCACACCCCCTTTGGCCACGCCGGGCAGGATGCGCTCAATACCTGCATGAAGAACCACGGCGGCTTCGAGCACAACCTGCAGAGCCTGCTGGTGGTGGACGAGCTGGAAGAGCGCTACGGCGGCTTCAACGGGCTGAACCTGACCTTCGAGACGCGCGAGGGCATCCTCAAGCATTGCTCGCGGGTCAATGCCTCGGCGCTGGGCGAGCTGGGCCGGCGCTTCCTGGAGGGCACGCAGCCGTCGCTGGAGGCGCAGCTGGCCAACCTGGCCGACGAGATCGCCTACAACAATCACGATATCGACGACGGCCTGCGCTCGGGGCTGCTGACGCTGGAGCAGCTCGACGAGGTGCCGATGTGGGCCCGCCACCGCGCCGAGGTGGCCGAGGTCTTCCCTGGCGTCAACGGCCGACGCGCGATCAACGAGACGGTTCGGCGCATGATCAATACGCTGATCGTCGACCTGATCGAGACCACCAGCAGCAATATCGCCGCGGCCAATCCGCGCAATATCGACGCGGTGCGCGCCGCCGGCCCGCTGGTCGGCTTCAGCCCGCAGATGCATGAAGAAGCGGCCGAACTCAAGCGCTTCCTGTTCCGGCACCTGTACCGGCACTACCTGGTGATGCGCATGTCGGCCAAGGCGCAGCGCATTGTCGGCGACCTGTTCCAGGCCTTTATGTCCGATCCGCGCCTGCTGCCGCCGCAGTACCAGGCCAGCCATGGCGGCGACCAGTCGCGTCTGATTGCCCACTACATCGCGGGCATGACCGACCGCTACGCGATCCGCGAGCACCGCCGCATCTTCGCGGTCAGCGAAGGCAACTGACGACCGCGTTCCGGCTGGCCCTCCAATCGGCGCGCCAGCCTGCCGCATAAGTGGGGACGGATCAGGCTATGATGCGGGCATCAATGCTCGCATGACCTGTCATGGCACGCCTTCCCCGCTTTTCCCCCGCCGGTCTGCCCGCTCTGGTGTTGCAGCGCGGCAACAACCGCCAGCCCGTATTCCTGGGGCCGGACGACTACCTGCACTACCTCGACTGCCTGCGCATGGCCGCGCGCGAGCATGACCTTGCCGTCCACGCCTACGTGCTGCGGCCTAACCACGTGCACCTGGTGGCCACACCCAAGGAGGCAGACTCGCTGAGCCTGACCATGCAGGCGGTGGGGCGGCGCTATGCGCGCTACTTCAACCGGGTGGCCAGCCGCACCGGCACGCTGTGGGAAGGGCGCTTCCGTTCCGCGGTGTTCGATCCGGCCCGGTGGATGCTGCCGGCGATGCTCTATGTCGAGGGCAACGCGCTGCGCGCGGGCGAGGTCAGCGCCCCCGAGGGTGACCGCTGGAGCAGCTACCACCATCACGCCGGTATCGAGGCCAGCCCGTTTGTGAGCGACCACTCCGCGTACTGGGAGCTGGGCAATACGCCGTTCGAGCGCCAGTCGAACTACCGGATGCTGACCGCCGAGGGCCTGGCGGGCAAGACCCTGGAAACCCTGCGCGCCCATGCCCACAGCGGCTGGCCGCTTGGCGACGAAGCGTTCCTGGCCCAATTGGAGCGGCACGCAACCCGGCGCGTGCAACCGCTGCCGAAAGGGCGCCCCAAAAAGGTGCAAACGGCACCGGTGAATGCGTCAGAGCCGTCGCATAATTAATGTGTCCCCATTTAAATGGATCACCGAAACGGTGCGCAACTTAATATGATCTGACCCCATTTAAAAATTTTGCGAGGCGAACGCGATTCCCATATAGTTGCTCCACCCACAGTCATTGTGCGGCGCGTCACGCTCGTGTACGCCGCTGCGGCCCGCTGACAGCTTCGTCCCCATTTTCCGTCCCGCCGGTTTCCGGTTTGGGTGGAGGAATAAAGAAAACGAGAAAGCGCGCGGTCCCCGTTCCGGTACGCCCAGCCAGTTCGCGCAGCCTTCACCGGAATTCAGCCCGTGGACCAAACGAAAAATCTTTCGGCCCAAGCTCAGGCACAATCGCAGACCAGCGAGTCTTCCCACGCCATTGACCTGCGCCCGCAAGCGCAGGGCATGTACGATCCCAGCAACGAGCATGACGCCTGCGGCGTCGGCATGGTCGCGCATATCAAGGGCAAGAAGTCCCACGAGATCATCTCGCAGGGCCTGAAGATCCTGGAGAACCTGGACCACCGGGGTGCGGTCGGCGCCGATGCGCTGATGGGCGACGGTGCCGGCATCCTGATCCAGATCCCGGACCAGTTCTACCGCGAGGAAATGGCCGCGCAGGGCGTGAGCCTGCCGCCCGCCGGCGAATACGGCGTGGGCATGATCTTCCTGCCGAAGGAACACGCCTCGCGCCTGGCCTGCGAGCAGGAACTGGAGCGCACGGTCCGCCTGGAAGGCCAGGTCGTGCTGGGCTGGCGCGACGTGCCGGTCGACGCCAAGATGCCGATGTCGCCGACGGTGCGCACCACCGAGCCGGTGATCCGCCAGATCTTCATCGGGCGCGGCCGCGACATCATGACCACGGACGCGCTGGAACGTAAGCTCTACGTCATCCGCAAGACCGCCAGCCATGCCATCCAGGCGCTCAAGCTCAAGCACGGCAAGGAATACTTCGTGCCGTCAATGTCGGCCCGTACCGTGGTGTACAAGGGCCTGCTGCTGGCCAACCAGGTTGGCGAGTACTACCTGGACCTGCTGGACCAGCGCGCCGTCTCGGCCCTGGCCCTGGTGCACCAGCGCTTCTCGACCAACACCTTCCCGGCCTGGGAACTGGCCCACCCGTACCGCATGGTCGCCCACAACGGCGAAATCAACACGGTCAAGGGCAATGTCAACTGGATCAACGCGCGCACCGGCGCGATCTCGTCGCCGGTGCTGGGCGACGACCTGCCCAAGCTGTGGCCGCTGATCTACCCGGGCCAGTCCGACACCGCATCGTTCGACAACTGCCTCGAACTGCTGACGATGGCCGGCTACCCGCTCGTCCACGCGATGATGATGATGATCCCGGAAGCCTGGGAACAGCACACGCTGATGGACGACAACCGCCGCGCCTTCTACGAGTACCACGCCGCCATGATGGAGCCGTGGGACGGCCCGGCCGCGATCTGCTTCACCGATGGCCGCCAGATCGGCGCCACGCTGGACCGCAACGGCCTGCGCCCGGCACGTTTCTACGTGACCGAGGACGACATCGTGGTGCTGGCTTCGGAAGCCGGCGTGCTGCCGTTCCCCGAGTCGCGCATCGTTGAGAAGTGGCGCCTGCAGCCGGGCAAGATGTTCCTGATCGACATGGAACAGGGCCGCATCATCGACGACAAGGAACTCAAGGACAACCTGGCCAACGCCAAGCCGTACAAGAGCTGGATCGACGCCGTGCGCATCAAGCTCGACGAACTCGACGCCAAGCCTGAAGACGTTGCCGCCGAGAAGAAGCCCGTGGCCAAGCTGCTGGACCGCCAGCAGGCCTTTGGCTACACCCAGGAAGACGTCAAGTTCCTGATGGCGCCGATGGCGCTGGCCGGCGAGGAAGCCACCGGCTCGATGGGCAACGATTCGCCGCTGGCCATCCTGTCGTCCAAGAACAAGACGCTGTACCACTACTTCAAGCAGCTGTTCGCCCAGGTCACCAACCCGCCGATCGACCCGATCCGCGAGAACATGGTGATGTCGCTGGTGTCGTTCATCGGCCCGAAGCCGAACCTGCTCGAGCTGAACAACATCAACCCGCCGATGCGCCTCGAAGTGTCCCAGCCGGTGCTGGACTTCAAGGACATCGCCAAGATCCGCAATATCGAGCACTACACCGGCGGCAAGTTCCGTTCGTACGAGCTGAACATCTGCTACCCGAAGGCCTGGGGCAAGGAGGGCATCGAAGCGCGCCTGGCCTCGCTGTGCGCCGAAGCCGTGGATGCGGTGCGTTCGGGCTTCAACATCCTGATCGTGTCGGACCGCCGCGTGGATGCCGAGCATGTTGCGATTCCCGCGCTGCTGGCCACGTCCGCCATCCACCACCACCTGGTGGAGAAGGGCCTGCGCACGTCCACCGGCCTGGTGGTCGAGACCGGCACCGCCCGTGAAGTGCACCACTTCGCGCTGCTGGCCGGCTATGGCGCCGAAGCCGTGCATCCGTACCTGGCGATGGAAACGCTGGCCGAAATGGCCCAGGGCCTGTCCGGCGACCTGTCGCCCGAGAAGGCGGTCAAGAACTTCGTCAAGGCGATCGGCAAGGGCCTGTTCAAGGTGATGTCCAAGATGGGCATCTCCACCTACATGTCGTACACCGGCGCGCAGATCTTCGAAGCCATCGGCCTGTCGCGCGAACTGGTGCAGAAGTACTTCCATGGCACCCCGTCGAATGTCGAGGGCATCGGCATCTTCGAAGTGGCCGAGGAAGCCCTGCGCCTGCACCGCGACGCCTTTGGCGACAACCCGGTGCTGGAAAGCATGCTGGACGCCGGCGGCGAATACGCCTTCCGCATCCGCGGTGAAGAGCATATGTGGACCCCGGACTCGGTCGCCAAGCTGCAGCACTCGGTGCGCGCCGACGACGGCAAGGGCGCCTACCAGACGTACAAGGAATACGCCAACATCATCAACGACCAGAGCAAGCGCCACATGACGCTGCGTGGCCTGTTCGAGTTCAAGGTCGATCCGGCCAAGGCGATTCCGCTGGAAGAGGTGGAGTCGGCCAAGGAGATCGTCAAGCGCTTCGCCACCGGTGCGATGTCGCTCGGCTCGATCTCGACCGAAGCCCACACCACGCTGGCGCTGGCGATGAACCGCATCGGCGGCAAATCCAACACCGGCGAAGGCGGCGAGGACGAGAAGCGCTACCGCAACGAGCTGCGCGGCATTCCCATCAAGCAGGGCGATACCCTCAAGGGCCTGCTGGGCGACAACGTGATCGAACGCGACCTGGAACTGCAGGAAGGCGATTCGCTGCGCTCGAAGATCAAGCAGGTGGCGTCGGGCCGTTTCGGCGTGACCGCCGAATACCTGGCTTCGGCCGACCAGATCCAGATCAAGATGGCGCAGGGTGCCAAGCCCGGCGAAGGCGGCCAGCTGCCCGGCCACAAGGTCTCGGACTACATCGGCAAGCTGCGTTACTCGGTGCCGGGCGTGGGCCTGATCTCGCCGCCCCCGCACCATGACATCTATTCGATCGAGGATCTGGCACAGCTGATCCACGACCTGAAGAACGTCAACCCGGTGTCGGACATCTCGGTCAAGCTGGTGTCCGAAGTCGGCGTCGGCACGGTGGCCGCGGGCGTGGCCAAGGCCAAGGCCGACCACGTCGTGATCGCCGGCCATGATGGCGGCACCGGCGCTTCGCCGTGGTCGTCGATCAAGCATGCCGGCACGCCGTGGGAGCTGGGCCTGGCCGAAACGCAGCAGACGCTGCTGCTCAACGGCCTGCGCAACCGCATCCGCGTGCAGGCCGACGGCCAGATGAAGACCGGCCGCGACGTCGTCATCGGCGCGCTGCTGGGCGCCGATGAATTCGGCTTCGCCACCGCGCCGCTGGTTGCGGAAGGCTGCATCATGATGCGCAAGTGCCACCTGAACACCTGCCCGGTGGGCGTGGCCACGCAGGATCCGCAGCTGCGCAGGAAGTTCCAGGGCAAGCCTGAGCACGTGGTCAACTTCTTCTTCTTCGTTGCGGAAGAAGCCCGCGAAATCATGGCCCAGCTGGGCATCCGCAAGTTCGACGAGCTGATCGGCCGCGCCGACCTGCTCGACACCAAGCCCGGCATCGAGCACTGGAAGGCGCGCGGCCTGGACTTCGGCCGCATCTTCCACCAGGTCTCGCTGGGCGCGGACGTGCCGCTGTACCACACCGACGTGCAGGACCACGGCCTGTCGGCCGAGGCCGGCAAGGCGCTGGACCACGTGCTGATCGCCAAGGCCCGACCGGCGATCGAGAAGGGCGAGCGGGTCTCGTTCATCCAGCCGGTGAAGAACGTCAACCGTACCGTCGGCGCGATGCTGTCGGGCGTGGTGGCGCGCCAGCATGGCCACGAAGGCCTGCCTGACGATACCATCCACATCCAGCTGCAAGGCACCGCCGGCCAGTCGTTCGGCGCGTTCCTGGCGCACGGCATCACGCTGGACCTGGTGGGCGACGGCAACGACTATGTCGGCAAGGGCCTGTCGGGCGGCCGCGTGATCGTGCGCGCTCCGCATGAGTTCCGCGGCGACCCGACCCGCAACATCATCGTCGGCAACACCGTGCTGTACGGTGCTATCGCCGGGGAAGCGTTCTTCAACGGCGTGGCCGGCGAGCGCTTCGCGGTGCGCAACTCGGGTGCGGTGGCAGTGGTGGAAGGCACCGGCGACCACGGTTGCGAGTACATGACCGGTGGCACGGTGGTGGTGCTGGGCGGCACCGGACGCAACTTCGCGGCCGGCATGTCGGGCGGCGTGGCCTACGTCTACGACGAGGACGGCCTGTTCGACAAGCGCTGCAACACCTCGATGGTGGCGCTGGAAGCAGTGCTGGCTTCGGCCGACCAGGAGAAGGGCCAGCCCGAGGCTTCGTGGCACAAGGTCGACGGCAAGCGCCAGCTGGATGAGGTCATCCTGCGCAACCTGATCGAGCAGCATTTCCGCTACACCGGTTCCGAGCGCGCCAAGGCGCTGCTGGCCGACTGGACCACGGCACGCCGCAAGTTCGTCAAGGTCTTCCCGACCGAGTACAAGCGCGCGCTGGGCGAGATGTACGCCAAGGAACAGGCCGCCCGCGACAGCGACCGCGAAGCCATCGCGGCCTGAGCGAGCGCAACGCAACCACGCAGAGGGGCCGCGGCAGCCGCCGCGGCCCTGACAAGATTCTGACCCCACCGCAGGGCTGGCGACGCCGCCGGTCCCGCGCAGCATGACCAAGGACGCAACATGGGTAAGGCGACTGGCTTTCTCGAATTTCCGCGCCAGAACGAAGGCTACGAACCGGTAGTCAAGCGCGTGAAGCACTACAAGGAATTCGTGTTCGCGCTGTCCGACAGCGAAGCGAAGATCCAGGGTGCGCGCTGCATGGACTGCGGCATCCCGTTCTGCAACAACGGCTGCCCGGTCAACAACATCATTCCCGACTTCAACGACCTGGTGTACCGCCAGGACTGGAAGTCGGCGATCGAGGTGCTGCACCAGACCAACAACTTCCCCGAGTTCACCGGCCGCATCTGCCCCGCACCGTGCGAGGCCGCCTGCACGCTGGGCATCAATGAACTGCCGGTGGGCATCAAGTCGATCGAGCACGCCATCATCGACAAGGCCTGGGAAGAGGGCTGGGTCAGGCCGCAGCTGCCGCGCCACAAGACCGGCAAGACCGTGGCCGTGGTCGGCTCCGGTCCCGCCGGCATGGCTGCCGCGCAGCAGCTGGCACGCGCCGGCCATGACGTGACCGTGTTCGAGAAGAACGACCGCATCGGCGGCCTGCTGCGCTACGGCATCCCCGACTTCAAGATGGAGAAGACGCTGATCGACCGCCGCATCGAGCAAATGCAGGCCGAAGGCGTGACCTTCCGTCCGGGCGTGATGGTGACCGACGGCGAACTGCCGGCCGGCATCAAGAACTACGCCCGTGAAACCATCTCGGCCCAGGCCCTGATGGACCAGTTCGACGCCGTGGTGCTGGCGGGCGGCTCGGAAGTGCCGCGCGACCTGCCGGTGCCGGGCCGCGACCTGGCCGGCATCCACTTCGCGCTGGAATTCCTGATCCCGCAGAACAAGGAAGTGGCCGGCGACGGCGAAAACGAGATCCGCGCCGAAGGCAAGAACGTGATTGTGATCGGTGGCGGCGATACCGGCTCCGACTGCGTGGGTACGTCCAACCGCCATGGCGCCACCTCGGTGACGCAGTTTGAACTGCTGCCGCAGCCGCCGGAAGAAGAGGACAAGCCGCTGGTGTGGCCGTACTGGCCGATCAAGCTGCGCACCTCGTCGTCGCACGATGAAGGCTGCGAGCGCGACTGGTCGGTCGCCACCAAGGAATTCATCGGCGAGAACGGCAAGGTCACCGCACTGAAGGCCTGCCGCGTCGAATGGAAGGATGGCCGCATGCAGGAAGTCGAAGGCAGCGAGTTCATCCTGCCGGCCGACCTGGTGCTGCTGGCGATGGGCTTTACCAACCCGGTGGGTTCGATGCTGGAAGCGTTTGGCGTGGATACCGATGCGCGCAAGAACGCCAAGGCCTCGACCGAGGGCGAGCGTGCCTACCACACCAACGTGCCCAAGGTGTTCGCCGCTGGCGACGTGCGCCGTGGCCAGTCGCTGGTGGTGTGGGCGATCCGCGAAGGCCGCCAGGCCGCGCGTTCGGTCGATGCCTTCCTGATGGGTCACACCGAACTGCCGCGCTGATTCACCCCGGCAGGAACAAAAAGCCCGCCTGGCGCAAGCCGGCGGGCTTTTTGTCGTCCTCGCGCCGGCGCAGCGCTCAGTCGGCCAGCGTGCGCTCCATCAGCACCGCACTGGCGCCGTAGCTGGCCAGCTTGGGCGCATGGGCGGTGGCCGTGTGCGCCGCCACCGGGACGTATCCGAGCCTGCGCCACCACGGCGCCGCCGACTGCACCGCGATCAGCCGCGAACGCCGCAGCCCCGCCGCGCGCGCGGCCGCCTGTGCCGCGGCGTACAGGCGCGGCGCCAGGCCGGCGCCGCGTCCGGCGGGCGCCACCGCCATGTCGTGCACGAACCAGGTGAGGGCGTCCGGCGCGGCGCCATGGCGCCAGCCGTGGTCGAGCACGCCGTCCAGCGGCGGCAGGGTGGCTTCGGGCCAGGCGTGGGTAAAGAGATAGGCGGCAAGCGCGCCGGGATGTCCGGGATCGTCCGCGACCCAGCAGGTGGCGGGGGACAGCGCCAGCCGGCTTGCCAGCGCGGCCTGGCTCTCCAGCAGGACTTCGGTATAGCAGCTGGCTTGTACCGCCAGCACGGCCGGCAGGTCGGCTGTGACCATCGGCCGCACGGTGAAAATCGTCATCGGCCGATTATAGCCGGCGAGGTCCGTGCATCCTGGCCGCCATGGCGCGTTTGGCAAGGCCTGGCGGGGCCTTCAGGGTTCTCCCGGCTATGGTTTACGTGCCTGTGGTGCCCTGGGCAATGTCCTTACAATTTTCAAAAAACAACTAACGGAAACTGCCTCGCAAATCCTTTTTCCCCAGAACCAGCTTGCCGCCTCCTCAGGGGACCGGCCGGAGGAAATTGATGCCCGAAGTGCGCAATTTGTCGCGGCTTTGGCGAGGTAAAGCGAAGTTCGCGCCGCGCCCCCCAATGGGCGCAGTCCGGCGCTGGCTCCGGTCTTTCCTGTGCCTGTACGCCCTGGGGTGTGCCACGCTGGCGCTTGCGGTGCCAGCCATGCCGGCGCATGCGGGGACCCAGCAGCTCGCCCGCAGCATGTCGTTCCCCGACCGCCCGATGCGCCTGATCGTGCCATTCCCGGCCGGCGGCGTTGCCGATGCGGTGGCGCGCATGCTGGCCGAGCGCCTCTCCGTCCGGCTGGGCGTGCCGGTGGAGGTCGACAACCGGCCCGGCGCCGCCGGCACCATCGCCGGCGACGTGGTCGCCAAGGCCAGCTCCGATGGCCACACCCTGTTGTTGCACCAGGCCAATATGCTGATCCAGCCCGGACTGGAGCCGGTGCCGTACGACGTCGTGCGCGATTTCACGCCGGTTGCGCGCGTGGCCACCACGCCGCTGTTCCTGGTGATCGATGCCCGGCTGCCCATGCGCACGCCGGAGCAATGGATGACCGCGGTCAGGTCGAACCCGGGCTCCTACAGCTATGGCTACGGCCAGCCGGGCAGCCCCTCCCACCTGTACGCCGAGTACGCCGTGCGCGGCATCCGCAGCGGCGTGCCGCTGGTCACCGCCAAGGGTGAGGCCGCCGTGGTCCAGGAGATGCTGGCCGGCCGCGTCAGTGCCTGTTTCTGTTCGTTTGCCGCGGTCCAGGGCCAGGTCAGAAGCGGCGGGCTGCGCCTGCTCGGGGTGACGGGCGTGGCCCGCTCGCCGCTGGCGCCGCTGGTGCCGACGCTGCAGGAGTCGGGGCTGGAAGGCTATGCCGCGGCTGCCTGGTTTGGCGTGATGGCGCCGGCCAAGACCCCGCGCGCGATCGTCGCCAGGCTGGCGGTCGAACTCGACGCGGTCATGTCCGAGCGCGAGGTGCGTTCGCGTCTGCAGGCGGCGGGGGTCACGCCGCTGCGCGATTCGCCGGAGGCGTTTGCCACCGCGATCCGCTCGGAATCTATCCAATGGCAGGTGATCCTGAAGGACGTCTCGCCGATACAGGAGCCTTGAGCAGCAAAGGGATGGGCAGGTTTGGGGGGCTAGGGCAAGTCTGAGAGGCTTCCCCGACGGGGGCATGTGGCGCGGGGCACACGGGCGCCAGCAGGGCTAGGTAGTACACCTTATAATGCGCGACTGTCCTGACCGGTGCCAACGTGACCGATTCTGCTCAAAACCTCGTCGAACTGACTGCGGTGGACTTCGCCTATGCGGACCACGGCAAGCCGATCCTGTCCGGCCTGACCATGCAATTCCCGCGTGGCAAGGTGATTGCGGTGATGGGCGGCTCGGGTTGCGGCAAGACCACGGTGCTGCGGCTGATCGGCGGCCAGGTCCGTCCGCAGGCAGGCACGGTCAGCTTTGCCGGCACCGATATCCACACGCTGGATACCCGCGGCCTGTACGCGGTGCGCCGCCAGATGGGCATGCTGTTCCAGTTCGGCGCGCTGTTTACCGACCTGTCGGTGTTCGACAATGTGGCGTTCCCGCTGCGCGAGCACACCGACCTGCCCGACTCGATGATCCGCGACCTGGTGCTGATGAAGCTCAACGCGGTCGGCCTGCGCGGCGCGCGCGACCTGATGCCGGCGCAGATCTCGGGCGGCATGGCGCGGCGCGTGGCGCTGGCGCGCGCGATTGCGCTGGACCCGGCGCTGCTGATGTATGACGAGCCCTTTGCCGGGCTGGACCCGATCTCGCTCGGGCTGACCGCGCGCCTGATCCGCAGCCTGAACGACGCGCTGGGCGCCACCACGATCATCGTCTCGCACGACGTGCACGAGACCTTCCAGATCGCCGACTACGTCTATTTCATTGCCGACGGCCGCATCGTCGCGCAGGGCGAGCCCGAGGCGCTGCGCGCCTCCACCGACCCGTTCGTGCACCAGTTCGTCCATGCCGAGGCCGACGGCCCGGTGCCGTTCCACTACGCCGGACCTTCGCTGGCCGAGGATTTCGCCGGAGGTGTGCGGTGACGGACTTCTTTATCACCATCGGCGCGGCCGTGCGCCGCAGCGTGTCGGGGCTGGGCCGCGCCACGCGCATGTTCCTGACACTGCTGGGCCTGTCGCCGGCGCTGCTGCGCCGCTTCCGCCTGGTGACCGACCAGGTCTTCTTCGTCGGCAACCTGTCGCTGGTGATCATCGCGGTGTCGGGCCTGTTCGTGGGCTTCGTGCTTGGCCTGCAGGGCTACTACACGCTGAACCGCTACGGGTCCGAGCAGGCGCTGGGGCTGCTGGTGGCCTTGTCGCTGGTGCGCGAGCTGGGCCCGGTGGTGACCGCGCTGCTGTTCGCCGGCCGCGCCGGCACCTCGCTGACGGCCGAGATCGGCCTGATGAAGGCGGGCGAGCAGCTGACGGCCATGGAAATGATGGCGGTGAACCCGCTGCAGCGCGTGATCGCGCCGCGCTTCTGGGCAGGCGTGATCGCCATGCCGGTGCTGGCGGCGATCTTCAGCGCGGTCGGCATCCTGGGCGGCTACGTGGTGGGCGTGCAGTTGATCGGCGTCGACGCCGGCGCCTTCTGGTCCCAGATGCAGGGCGGCGTCGACGTGCGCGCCGACGTGCTCAATGGCGTGATCAAGAGCTTTATCTTTGGCATCGCCGTGACGTTTATTGCCCTGTACCAGGGCTTCGAGGCCAAGCCCACGCCGGAAGGCGTCTCGCGCGCGACCACCCGCACCGTGGTGATTGCGTCGCTGGCCGTGCTGGGGCTGGATTTCCTGCTGACCGCGCTGATGTTCAGCAACTGACGCGGGCCATACCAACGACAAGACAGCGACAAGAACACTACGGGGTTGAAGAAAGAGATTCCAATGAAAAAGAACGCACTCGATTTCTGGGTGGGGCTGTTTGTGGCGGCGGGGTTCGTCGCCGTGCTGTTCCTGGCCCTCAAGGCGGGGAACATGAGCGCCTTTTCCTTCCAGGACACCTACAGCGTGCAGGCGCGCTTTGACAACATCGGCGGGCTCAAGCCGCGCGCGCCGGTCAAGAGCGCGGGCGTGGTGGTCGGCCGCGTGGCGGCGATCCGCTTCGACGACAAGACCTACCAGGCCACCGTCGAGATGAGCCTGGAGAAGCGCTACCAGTTCCCCAAGGACACCTCGGCCAAGATCCTGACATCCGGATTGCTCGGCGAGCAGTACATCGGCCTCGAAGCCGGCGGCGACACCGCCATGCTGGCCGAAGGCGCGCGCATCACCATGACGCAGTCGGCCGTGGTGCTGGAAAACCTGATCGGCCAGTTCCTGTACAACAAGGCGGCGGATGCCGGCGGCGGTGCGCCGGCCGGTGCCAGCGCGCCGGCGCCGGCAGGGGACCTCAAATGAGCGCTGCGCCATCGTTCTGCAAGGGCCTGGCCGCAGTCGCTGCCGCGGCCGTGCTCGCCGGTTGCGCCACTGGCCCCACCGCCAATCCGAAAGACCCGCTGGAGCCGTTCAATCGCGAAGTCTCGAAGATCAACGAGGACTTCGACAAGGGCATCCTGCGCCCGGTGGCCCAGGTCTATGCCGACTACATGCCCACGCCGGTGCAGCGTGCGGTGGAGAATTTCTTCTCCAACGTGAGCGATGTCTACTCGGCGGCGAACAACCTGCTGCAGGGCAAGCCCACCCGCGCCGCCGAGGACACCATGCGCGTGGCCATGAACACCGTGCTGGGGATCGGCGGCCTGATCGACATCGCCACCCCGGCCGGCCTGCCCAAGTACAAGGAAGACTTCGGCCAGACGCTGGGCGTGTGGGGCGTGCCGCCCGGGCCGTACCTGGTGCTGCCGCTGTTCGGGCCCAGCACCGTGCGCGACACCGGCGGCATGCTGGTGGACCGCAGTTTCGACCCGTCGGCCTATCTCTATCCGGTATCGCTGCGCAATTCACTGACCGGCGTGCGCATCGTCGCCGGCCGGGCGCAGCTGCTCGGCGCCAGCAACCTGCTGGAGCAGGCGGCGCTGGACAAGTACTCGTTCCTGCGCGATTCCTACCTGCAGCGGCGCCAGTACCTGGTCTATGACGGCAACCCGCCCGACGGCGACGAGGATGCGGACAGCGCTCCGGAGACCCCGACGGCGCGCCCTGAAGCCCCTGCCGGGACCGAAGGTGAAAAGCCCGCCACGCCCGCTACGCCGGCGCAGCCCGCGGCACCGGCTCCTCCCGCGCCGCCGGCCGACGCCTCGGCCCCGGCCGCCACCCAGGCCCAGCCTGCGCAGACGCCCTCGGGCGACCTGCAGCCTGAGAGCCAGAGCCTGCCGATACCACCCATGGACCCGATGCAGCGGATCGTGCCGGGGGTCCGTATCCGCTGACCCTGCGAGGCGCGGGCGGCTCCAGGGCCCACGCCAGGCTGTGAGTGCCCTGTGAGGGCTGAAACAATTTGTTTGTAAGTAGCGGAAAAGGCGCTTGTGGGTGCAACCACCGCCCCCCGCTTATGTTCCAATCTCCGCAAGGCCGCGCGCCAGCCATGGCGCCTGGCCAGTTCGCCCTCGGCGAAGAACGTCTTTGATAAAGAAGGAAAATCCATGATAAAGCGACTGTTGGTCCCCTTCCTTACGGTAGTTGCCTTCGCAGGCACGGCGCATGCCCAGGTGGCGGCCCAGGACGCGGCCACCCCGGACGGGCTGGTCAAGGCCGTGGTCAGCGACGTGATGACCACCGTCAAGGCCGACAAGGACATGCAGGCCGGCAATATCGGCAAGATCACCGCGCTGGTCGAGCAGAAGATCATCCCCAACGCCAACTTCCAGAAGACCACGCAGATCGCCATGGGGCGCAACTGGTCCAAGGCCACGCCCGAGCAGCAGAAGCAGATCACCGAGGAGTTCAAGACCCTGCTGATCCGCACCTATGCCGGCGCCATTGCCCAGATCCGCGACCAGACCGTGCAGTACCGCCCGTACCGCGGCACGGCTGAGGATACCGATGCCACCATCCGCACCCAGGTCGTCAACAAGGGCGAGCCGATCCAGATGGACTACCGTCTGGAAAAGACCGCCCAGGGCTGGAAGGTCTATGACATCAACGTGCTGGGCGCCTGGCTGACCGAAGCCTACAAGGGCAGCTTCAACACCATCGTCGGCCAGCAGGGCGTCGAGGGCGTCATCAAGACGCTGCAGGACCGCAACCGCCAGCTGGCCAGCGCCAAGAGCTGAGGCGCCTGCCCAACGGTGCGCCGCTGCAATGCAGCACGGCGCACCGATCTGCTCTACAATGGCCGCTCGCGGCACAGACTCCCGCCTGACGTGCGGGAGTCGTCGTTTTTGCCACTGTATTCAAGCTACCGATCCCCAGGCCACGCATCCATGCTCTCGCTAGGTACCTCGCTGACCAACCAGAACGCCGCCGCCGTGCTGCGTGACGGGCTGGCGCGCCTGGCGCAGGGCGAGGTGCAGGTCGACTGCACCGGCCTGGCGCAGGTGGATTCCTCCGCGGTCGCCGTGCTGCTGGCATGGAACCGCGCCGCCGCCGCGCGCAACCAGGCGCTGTCGCTGCGCGGCGTGCCGCCGCAGCTGTCGCAACTGGCCAGCCTGTACGGCGTGGACGGTCTGCTGGGCCTGGCCCCCGCAGCCGCAGCGCAGGGGCACCACCACCGACATTGATCCGGCATCGCCGGTCGCCAGCACGGCGGCCGCCCGCGATGCCGCGGCGACGGCCCTGCGCGGTCGCCGAGCCCCTGGGGGCGGATCAAGCGGGACCATCCCCGCATCCCCTATAATTCCGGGTTGTTCGCCCATCCCCCCGCCTGCTACCGGTTCATGCCATGCCGGGCCAGGAAGTCCGGGCACGCAGTTGCTCCCCAATTCCCGGCGGCTGGCCCTGAAAATGCCGAACCCGCCACAAACAATCGGCCATGAAAGCCATTGAAATCCACGACGTTCGCAAGCGCTACCGCAACCTGCAGGCGCTCAAGGGCGTCAGCTTCACCGTCGAACGCGGCGAATTCTTCGGCCTGCTCGGGCCCAACGGCGCCGGCAAGACCACGCTGATCTCGATCCTCGCCGGCCTGAACCGCGCCGATTCCGGCCGCGTCAGTGTGCTTGGCCACGATGTCGTTGCCGACTACCGGATGGCCCGGCGTATGCTGGGCGTGGTGCCGCAGGAACTGGTGTTCGATCCGTTCTTCACGGTGCGCGAGACGCTGCGGCTGCAGTCGGGCTACTTTGGCCTGACCCGCAACGACGACTGGATCGACGAGATCATGGCCAACCTGGACCTGACCGGGAAAGCCGACGCCAATATGCGCCAGCTCTCGGGCGGCATGAAGCGGCGCGTGCTGGTGGCGCAGGCGCTGGTGCACCGCCCGCCGGTGATCGTGCTGGACGAGCCCACCGCCGGTGTGGATGTGGAACTGCGCCAGACGCTGTGGAAATTCATCTCGCGCCTGAACCGGGAAGGGCACACCATCATCCTGACCACCCACTACCTGGAAGAGGCCGAGGCCCTGTGCGACCGCATCGCCATGCTCAAGTTCGGCGAGGTGGTGACGCTGGACCGCACCAGCAACCTGCTGACGCAGTTTGCCGGCCTGCAGCTGGTGCTGACCTTTGCGCGCGGCGTCCTGCCGCCGGCGCTGGAGCCGTTGCGCATGCCGGCCAACCCCGGCGAGCGCGCGGTACGCCTGCGGTTGTCGGGCTACCAGGCGGTTGAACCGATCCTGGCCGCCTGCCGCGAAGCGGGCTGTGACATCGAAAACATGGAAATCAACAAGGCCGACCTCGAGGACGTATTTGTGCAGATCATGCGCCGCGAGGGGCATATGCCCGGTGCGCTGCCCGATCCGGCGATGGAGGCCGTGGCATGAAGCAGCCTGGCGATATCGAGGTCCTGGACGACACCGGCCTCGGGCCGATGGCCGTGGGCGGCCTGGTGGGTTTCCGCACCCTGCTGTACAAGGAAGTGCTGCGTTTCTGGAAGGTGAGCTTCCAGACCGTGGCCGCTCCGGTGCTGACCGCGGTGCTGTACCTGCTGATCTTCGGCCATGTGCTGGAAGACCGGGTCAAGGTCTATGACCAGATCAGCTACACCGCCTTCCTGGTGCCCGGCCTGGTGATGATGAGCGTGCTGCAGAACGCGTTTGCCAACAGCTCGTCATCGCTGATCCAGTCCAAGATCACCGGCAACCTGGTGTTCGTGCTGCTGCCGCCCTTGTCGCACTGGGAAATGTTCGGCGCTTATGTGGTGGCCTCGGTGATCCGCGGGCTGACCGTGGGCCTGGGCGTGCTGCTGGTGACGGCGTGGTTTGCCAACCTGCATTTTGCCAATGTGGGCTGGATCCTCGTCTTTGCGCTGCTTGGTGCGGGCATCCTAGGCACGCTGGGCCTGATCGCCGGCATCTGGGCCGAGAAATTCGACCAGCTGGCCGCGTTCCAGAACTTCCTGATCATGCCGGCAACTTTCCTGTCCGGCGTGTTCTATTCGATCCATTCGCTGCCCGCCTTCTGGCAGGCGGTGTCCCACGCCAATCCGTTCTTCTACATGATCGACGGCTTCCGCTATGGCTTCTTCGGCGTCTCGGACGTGTCGCCGCTGTTCAGCCTGGCGGTGGTCGGATCGGCGTTCGTGGTGCTGGCCGCGCTGGCGCTGCGCTTGCTGAAGTCCGGATACAAGCTGCGCCACTGAACTGTGGCCGGCCATACTGAATCACGCTGAAGAGAACCCCATGCTGCCTACACCGGAACAAGTCAGGGATTACATTGCCCAAGGACTGCCCTGCGAACATCTGCAAGTCGAGGGCGATGGCCAGCACTTCTTTGCCACCATCGTCAGCGCCGAATTTGAAGGCAAGCGGCTGATCCAGCGCCACCAGCGCGTCTATGCCGCGCTGGGCGACCGCATGCGTGCCGAGATCCACGCGCTGTCGATGAAGACGCTGACGCCTGCCGAGTGGCAGGCGGGCGAAGGCAAGTAAGCCCCGCCAACATGCGCCGCGCCACCCGCGCGGCCCCAGAACCATGACGCCGGGCGCGTGCCCGGCTCCAGACGACAGAACATGGACAAATTCCAGATCCACGGCAATGGCCCGCTGAAGGGCGAAATCCGCGTGTCGGGCGCGAAGAACGCAGCCCTGCCGATCCTGTGCGCGGGCCTGCTGACGGCGGATACCGTTTCGCTGGACAACGTGCCTAACCTGCAGGACGTGCGCACCACCCTCAAGCTGCTGCGCCAGATGGGCATGCAGGCCGAGCTGGATGGCGCCCGCGTGACCCTGAACGGCGCCGACGTCAACGTGCTCGAGGCCCCGTACGAGCTGGTCAAGACCATGCGCGCCTCGATCCTGGTGCTGGGCCCGCTGGTGGCGCGCTTCGGCGAGGCCCGCGTGTCGCTGCCCGGCGGCTGCGGCATCGGCGCGCGCCCGGTCGACCAGCACATCAAGGGCCTGCAGGCGATGGGCGCCGAGATCACCATCGAACACGGCTTTATCCATGCGCGGGCCAAGCGCCTGAAGGGCGCGCGCGTGGTCACCGACATGATCACCGTGACCGGCACCGAGAACCTGCTGATGGCCGCCACGCTGGCCGAAGGCGAGACCGTGCTGGAAAACGCCGCGCGCGAGCCCGAGGTGACCGACCTGGCCCAACTGCTGGTCAAGATGGGCGCGAAGATCGAAGGCATCGGCACCGACCGCCTGGTAGTGCAGGGCGTGGAGCGCCTGCATGGCGCCAGCCACAGCGTGATCGCCGACCGCATCGAGGCCGGTACCTTCCTGTGCGCCGCCGCCGCGACGCTGGGCGACCTGGTGCTGCGCGGCGTGCAGCCGGACATCCTCGACACCGTGCTCGACAAGCTGCGCGAAGCCGGCGCAAAACTCGAGACCGGCGCCGACTGGATCCGTCTGGCCATGCCGCAACGCGCCAAGGCCGTGAGTTTCCGCACCTCGGAATACCCGGCCTTCCCGACCGATATGCAGGCGCAGTTCATGGCGCTCAATGCCGTGGCCGAAGGCACCGCGCGCGTGACTGAGACCATCTTCGAAAACCGCTTCATGCACGTGCAGGAACTGAACCGCCTGGGCGCGGACATCACGGTCGAAGGCAATACCGCGGTGGTCAACGGCGTGCCGCGCCTGTCGGGCGCCAACGTGATGGCGACCGACCTGCGCGCCTCGGCCAGCCTGGTGATCGCCGGCCTGATGGCCGATGGCGAGACCGTGATCGACCGCATCTACCACCTGGACCGCGGCTACGACCGCATGGAAGACAAGCTGTCGGCAGTGGGCGCGAAGATCCGCCGCATTGCCTGAGGAAGTCCGATGAGCCCCACTTTCAACGCATCGCCCAACCAGCTGACGCTGGCGCTGTCCAAGGGCCGCATCTTCACCGAGACGCTGCCGCTCCTGGAAGCCGCCGGCATCCGCGTCACCGAGGACCCCGAGACCTCGCGCAAGCTGATCCTGCCGACCTCCGATCCGGCCGTGCGCGTGGTGATCGTGCGCGCCTCGGATGTGCCGACCTACGTCCAGTATGGCGCCGCCGATTTCGGCGTGGCCGGCAAGGACGTGCTGATGGAAAGCGGCATGGCCGGCCTGTATGCGCCGATCGACCTGAACATCGCGCGCTGCCGCATGTCGGTGGCGGTGCCGGCCGGGTTTGACTACGCCAACGCGGTGCGCCAGGGCGCGCGCCTGGCCGTGGCCACCAAGTATGTGCAGACCGCGCGCGAGCATTTTGCGAAAAAGGGCGTTCACGTCGACCTGATCAAGCTGTACGGTTCGATGGAGCTGGGCCCGCTGGTGGGCCTGTCCGACGCCATCGTCGACCTGGTCAGCACTGGCAGCACGCTGCGCGCCAACAACCTGGTTGAAGTCGAAGAGATCGTGCAGATCTCGTCGCGGCTGGTGGTGAACCAGGCCGCGCTCAAACTCAAGCGCGAGCGGCTTGCGCCGATTCTCGACGCATTCGAACGGGCTTCGGCGGCGCTGGCGTAAGGCCACACCAGGCCCGCGCCGACTGAGAGGAAAGTAGTCATGAACGCAACCGAAATGGAAAACCTGCCGATCCGCCGGCTCGATTCCAGCAAGCCTGGCTTTGCCGAGGCGCTGCGCCAGGTGCTGGCCTTCGAGGCTGGCGAGGACGAGGCCATCGATCGCGCCGCCGCGCAGATCCTGGCTGATGTGAAGGCGCGCGGGGATGCCGCGGTGCTGGAATACACCCGGCGCTTCGACCGCGTGGAAGCGTCGTCGATGGGCGCGCTGGAGGTATCGCAGCAGCAGCTCGAAGCCGCGCTCGAAGACCTCGAACCCAAGCGCCGCGCCGCGCTGGAGGCCGCCGCCGCGCGCGTGCGCGCCTACCACGAGAAGCAGAAGATCGAATGCGGCAGCCACAGCTGGGAATACACCGAGGCCGACGGTACCATGCTGGGCCAGAAGGTGACGCCGCTGGACCGCGTCGGCATCTACGTGCCGGGCGGCAAGGCCGCGTATCCGTCGTCGGTGCTGATGAACGCGATCCCGGCGCGCGTGGCGGGCGTGAAGGAAATCATCATGGTCGTGCCCACGCCGGGCGGCGTGCGCAATGAGCTGGTGCTGGCCGCCGCGCAGATCGCCGGCGTCGACCGCGTGTTCACCATCGGCGGCGCCCAGGCGATTGGCGCGCTGGCCTACGGCACGGCGACGCTGCCGCAGGTCGACAAGATCGTCGGCCCGGGCAATGCCTATGTGGCCGCGGCCAAGCGGCGCGTGTTCGGCACCGTCGGCATCGACATGATTGCCGGCCCGTCCGAGATCCTGGTGATCTGCGACGGCACCACCGACCCCGACTGGGTGGCGATGGACCTGTTCTCGCAGGCCGAGCACGACGAACTGGCGCAGTCGATCCTGCTGTGCCCGGACGCCGGCTATATCGCCCGTGTCGAAGCCAGCATCCAGCGCCAGCTTGGCACCATGCCGCGGCGCGAGGTGATTGCCGCCTCGATCTCCGGCCGTGGCGCGCTGATCAAGGTGCGCGACATGGAAGAGGCCTGCGAGATCGCCAACGCGATCGCGCCCGAGCACCTGGAGATCTCGGCCGAGAACCCGCGCCAGTGGAGCGAAAAGATCCGCCACGCCGGCGCCATCTTCCTGGGCCCCTATACCAGCGAGTCGCTCGGCGATTACTGCGCGGGCCCGAACCACGTGCTGCCGACCTCGCGCACCGCGCGCTTCTCTTCGCCGCTGGGCGTCTATGACTTCCAGAAGCGTTCGAGCCTGATCGAAGTGAGCGAGGGCGGGGCGCAGATGCTCGGCCAGATCGCCGCCGAGCTGGCCTATGGCGAAGGCCTGCAGGCCCACGCCCGCAGCGCGGAATATCGTTTCACCAAACGCAGTTGATCTACTGACCCACGCTGCCTGATAAGGCAGCCAACTTAGGAGTTCCCATGCCAGCCGTAGAGCCCTCCCTGATCGAACGCATCATCCGTGACGACGTACGCGCCATGGGCGCCTACCACGTGCCGGATTCGCACGGTCTGGTCAAGCTCGACGCAATGGAGAACCCGTACCGGCTGCCTCCCGCTCTGCGCCGCGAACTGGCCGAGCGCCTGGGCGAGGTTGCGCTGAACCGCTACCCGGTGCCCAGCAGCGAAGCGCTGCGCGCCAAGCTGAAGACCGTGATGCAGGTGCCGGCCGGCATGGACGTGCTGCTCGGCAATGGCTCGGACGAGATCATCAGCATGCTGGCGCTGGCCGCGGCCAGGCCCGGCGCCAAGGTAATGGCGCCGGTGCCGGGCTTCGTCATGTACGCAATGTCGGCGCAGTTCGCCGGCCTGCAATTCGTCGGCGTGCCGCTGCGCGCGGACTTCACGCTCGACCGCGCCGCCATGCTGGCGGCGATGGCCGAGCACCAGCCCGCCATCATCTACCTGGCGTACCCGAACAACCCCACCGGCAACCTGTTCGATGCCGCCGACATGGAGGCCATCGTCCGCGCCGCCCAGGGCGAGGTCTGCAACAGCCTGGTGGTGGTGGACGAGGCCTACCAGCCGTTCGCGCAGCACAGCTGGATGCCGCGCCTGACGGAATTCGGCAACCTTTTGGTGATGCGCACCGTATCCAAGCTGGGCCTGGCCGGCATCCGCCTGGGCTACCTGGCCGGCGCGCCCGAATGGCTGTCGCAGCTGGACAAGGTGCGCCCGCCGTACAACGTCAACGTGCTGACCGAAGCCGCCGCGCTGTTCGCGCTGGAGCACGTGTCGGTGCTGGACGAACAGGCCGCCCAACTGCGCGACGAACGCGCCCGTGTGGCCGAAGGCATGGCCGCGAATGCGGGCGTGACGGTGTTCCCCAGCGCCGCCAATTTCCTGCTCGCGCGCGTGCCGGATGCCGCACAGACGTTCGACCGGCTGCTGGCCCGCAAGGTATTGATCAAGAACGTGAGTAAAATGCACCCGTTGCTGGCCAATTGTCTGCGCGTCACGGTCAGCACCCCCGAAGAAAACGCGCAGTTCCTTGAGGCATTCGCAGCGTCGCTGCAGGATTAACACCATGCGTGTTGCAGAGGTCACCCGCAATACTTCGGAAACGCAAATTCGCGTTTCCCTGAATCTCGACGGCAGCGGCCGCCAGAAACTGGCGTCCGGCGTGCCGTTCCTTGACCACATGCTGGACCAGATCGCCCGGCACGGCATGTTCGACCTGGAGGTCGAAGCCACCGGCGACACGCATATCGACGACCACCACACGGTGGAAGACGTGGGCATCACGCTCGGCCAGGCGGTTGCCAGGGCCATCGGCGACAAGAAAGGCATCACCCGCTACGGCCACAGCTATGTGCCGCTGGACGAATGCCTGTCGCGCGTGGTGATCGATTTCTCCGGCCGTCCCGGCCTGGAATTCCACGTGCCGTTCACGCGTGCGCGCGTGGGCAGCTTCGACGTGGACCTGACCATCGAGTTCTTCCGCGGCTTCGTCAACCATGCGGGCGTGACCCTGCATATCGACAACCTGCGCGGCATCAATGCCCACCATCAGTGCGAAACCGTGTTCAAGGCCTTTGGCCGGGCATTGCGCATGGCGGTGGAGCTGGACCCGCGCGCGGCGAACACGATCCCGTCGACCAAGGGTACGCTCTGACCTTTCCACCACGGTAGGCGTGCCGGCTGGTTGCGGCGCCCGCTGACCTTCCAAGCCTGAACCTGGCCAGCGATGCTGGCGACCCGCAACCGATGGATACGCTCAAGTCGTTTATTTCGCTGCTGGCGCTGATCAACCCGATCGGGGCGATCCCGTTCTTCATCAGCCTGACCAGCCTGCAGACGGAAGCGGAAAAGCTGCGTACCATCAAGATCGCATCGGTTTCGGTGGCGATCGTGGTGGCGGTGTCGGCCTTGCTGGGGCAGCAGATCATCGAGTTCTTCAATATCTCGGTGGCGTCGCTGCAGGTGGGTGGCGGGCTCATCATGATCATGATGGCCATGAACATGCTGAACGCGCAGACCAGCCGCACCAAGGCCACGCCGGAAGAAGAGGACGAGGCCGAGGTAAAGTCCAGCATCGCGGTGGTGCCGCTGGCGCTGCCGCTGCTGACCGGGCCGGGCTCGATCAGCACGGTGATCGTCTATGCCGGCAAGACCCAGCACTGGTACCAGTTGCTGATCCTGGTCGGCCTGGGCGTGGTGATCGGTGCGGTGGTGTACCTGGTGTTCCGCGCGGCCGACCCGATCGCCCGGGTCATCGGCCGCACCGGCATCAATATCGGCACGCGCCTGATGGGGCTGATCCTGTCGGCGCTGGCCGTGGAATTCATTGTGGACGGGCTGAAGACATTGTTGCCTGTTTTGAAATCATGACTACCATAGCAATTGTGGATTACGGCATGGGCAACCTGCGCTCGGTGGCGCAGGCGCTGCGTGCCGCGGCGCCGGAAGCGGACGTGCGCGTGGTGGATGCCCCCGAAGGCATCCGCTCGGCGGACCGCGTGGTGCTGCCCGGCCAGGGCGCGATGCCCGACTGTATGTCGGCGCTGGGCGCGTCCGGGCTGCAGGAGGCGGTGGTGCAGGCCGCCGCCAGCAAGCCGATGCTGGGTGTGTGCGTGGGCGAGCAGATGCTGTTCGAGTTCAGCACCGAAAGCCGGGCCGGCGCGGACCGTACGCCGGCGCTGGGCCTGATGCCCGGCCAGGTGGTGCGCTTTGCGCTGGACGGCATGACGCAGCCCGACGGCTCGCGCTACAAGGTGCCGCAGATGGGTTGGAACCGGGTGCGCCAGGCCAGGCCTCACCCGCTGTGGGACGGTATCCCGGACGACAGCTGGTTCTATTTCGTCCACAGTTACTATGTGCAGGCGCAGGACCCGGCCCATGTTGCTGGTGAAACGGAATACGGAGTCGTATTTACCAGCGCGGTAGCGCGCGATAATATTTTCGCGACGCAGTTCCACCCCGAGAAGAGCGCGGCCCTGGGCCTGCAGCTGTACCGGAACTTCGTCCACTGGAAGCCCTGACCCGATTCGTTTTTTTACCGATCATCGACCGCTAACTCGACCGTCACCCGACCTGTTTCCGATCGACTATCGACCCGACCTGACCGGCAGCGCCGGTCTCGCTCAATCTCTATCACTCAACCACGCTCGTCACGCATATGTTGCTCATTCCGGCCATCGACCTGAAGGACGGTCAGTGTGTACGCCTCAAACAAGGCGACATGGACCAGGCCACCGTCTTTTCCGAAGATCCCGCCGCCATGGCACGCCACTGGGTGGAGCAGGGCGCCCGCCGCCTGCACCTGGTGGACCTGAATGGCGCGTTCGTGGGCAAGCCCCGCAACGAGGAGGCCATCAAGGCCATCATCGCCGAGGTCGGCGACGAGATCCCGGTGCAGCTGGGGGGCGGCATCCGCGACCTGAACACCATCGAACGCTGGCTGGATGACGGGCTGTCGTACGTCATCATCGGCACCGCCGCGGTGAAAAACCCCGGTTTCCTGAAGGATGCCTGCTCGGCCTTCGGCGGCCATATCATCGTCGGCCTGGATGCCAGGGACGGCAAGGTAGCGACCGACGGCTGGAGCAAGCTGACCGGCCACGAGGTGGCGGACCTGGCACGCAAGTATGAAGACTACGGCGTCGAGGCCATCATCTACACCGATATCGGCCGCGACGGCATGCTGCAGGGGATCAATATCGATGCCACCGTCAAGCTGGCGCAATCGATGTCGATCCCGGTGATCGCCAGCGGCGGGCTGTCCAACCTGGCCGACATCGACAATCTCTGCGCGGTCGAGGGCGAAGGTGTCGAAGGCGTCATTTGCGGCCGCGCGATCTACTCCGGGGATCTCAACTTTGCCGCCGCGCAGGCACTGGCGGACAAGCTGCGCGACGGGCAATAAGGCAACGCGCCGCGGGCGCAGCCGCCGCCAGACTGGAGCTGGCGGCGGACAAGGAATCTCATGCTAGCCAAACGTATCATCCCCTGCCTGGACGTGACCAACGGGCGGGTGGTCAAGGGCGTCAACTTTGTCGAGCTGCGCGACGCGGGCGATCCCGTGGAAATCGCGCGCCGCTACGATGAGCAGGGCGCCGATGAAATCACATTCCTGGACATCACCGCGACCAGCGACGGGCGTGACCTGATGCTGCACATCATCGAGGATGTGGCTTCGCAGGTCTTTATTCCGCTGACGGTGGGTGGCGGCGTGCGCACGGTCGAAGACGTGCGGCGCCTGCTCAATGCCGGCGCGGACAAGATCAGCGTCAATTCGTCGGCCATCGCCAATCCGCAGCTGGTGTCGGATGCGACTGCCAAGTACGGCTCGCAATGCATCGTGGTGGCGATCGACGCCAAGCGCAGTTCCGCCCCGGGCGAAGCGCCGCGCTGGGAAGTCTTCACCCACGGCGGGCGCAAGGCCACCGGGCTGGATGCGGTCGAATGGGCGCGCGAGATGGCCGCGCGCGGCGCCGGCGAGATCCTGCTGACCAGCATGGACCGCGACGGCACCAAGAGCGGTTTCGACCTGGAACTGACCCGCGCCGTCAGCGACGCGGTGCCGGTGCCGGTAATCGCCTCGGGCGGCGTCGGCGGCCTGCAGGACCTGGCCGATGGCATCACCCGGGGCCGCGCCGACGCGGTGCTGGCCGCCAGCATCTTCCACTACGGGCAACACACCGTGGGCGAAGCCAAGGCATTCATGGCCCGCGAGGGCATTCCCGTGCGGATCTGATCATGGCAAAGAAGTGGCTCAACAAGGTCAAATGGGACGATAACGGCCTGGTGCCGGTGATCGTGCAGGAAGTCGGCTCGAACGACGTGCTGATGTTCGCGTTCATGAACCGCGACGCGCTGCAGCGCACCGTGGAGCTGGGCGAGGCCGTGTTCTGGTCGCGCTCGCGCAAGCGCCTGTGGCACAAGGGCGAAGAGTCCGGCCATGTGCAGAAGGTGCACGAGATCCGCCTGGACTGCGATGAAGACGTGGTGCTGCTCAAGGTGACCCAGATCGACAATATCGCCTGCCATACCGGGCGCCATTCCTGCTTCTTCCAGAAGTTCGAGGGCGATGTGGAAGCCGGCGACTGGCAGACAGTCGAGCCGGTGCTGAAGGACCCTGCCCAGATCTACACCAAGCCATGAGCGACAACCAACTCAGCAGCAATGATGTCCTGGCGCGCCTGGCCGAAGTGCTGGAATCGCGCAAGCCCGCCAACGGCGGCGACCCTGACAAATCCTATGTGGCGCGCCTGTTCAGCAAGGGCGACGACGCCATCCTGAAGAAGATCGGCGAGGAAGCCACCGAGACCGTGATGGCCGCCAAGGACGCGCGCGCCGCCGGGCAGACTGGCGCCGAGGCCGGCAAGGTGGTTTATGAAGTGGCCGACCTGTGGTTCCACAGCATGGTATTGCTGGCCAACTTCGGCCTGACGCCGGCGGATGTGGTCAACGAGCTCGCGCGGCGCGAGGGGCTGTCCGGCCTCGAGGAAAAGGCCCGGCGCAAGGACTAGCTGGCGCAGGCGCCGGCCGGTCTTCCGCCTGCCCGCAAGGCAGGCTTCTAACCAAGGGCAATGATGGCGAACGACTACACCGGGCAAGTCACCACCCCCAGCGGCGAGCAGTTGAGCAGCCTGCGCAAGCTGCTGCACATCCTGTATGCCCTGTATGCGATCTTCTGGCTGACCGGCGGCATCACCGCGCTGATCGCCATCGTGATCGACTACGTCAAGCGCGACGACGCGCGCGGCTCGCTGTATGCCTCGCACTTCGCCTGGCAGATCCGCTCGTTCTGGTGGTCGGTGGTGTGGGGCGTGCTGGGCGGGGTGTTGTTCGCGACAGTCGTGCTGATGCCGCTGGCCTTTGCCGTCTGGGGCGTGCTGTCGCTGTGGATGCTGTATCGTATCGTCAAGGGCTGGCTGTACCTGAATGACAGCAAGCCGATGTACCCGGATCAGCAGTTCTGATCCCGGGCGCGTGAAGCTGACACCGGGTGCCGCGGCCGTCGCAATGAAATCTTCATGAACGCTCAGGATAATTGCATCTTCTGCAAGATCGTGGCCGGCCAGCTACCGTCGCGCAAGGTCTACGAAGACGACGATATGGTGGCCTTCCACGATATCCATCCCAAGGCACCGGTACACTTGCTGGTCGTTCCCAGGTCGCATGTCGACTCGCTGGCCGATTGCGGCGCCGGCGAAGGGGAGCTGCTTGCTAGAATGATGCTGAAGGTGCCTGAACTGGCGCGGGCGGCAGGCTGTGCCAACGGATTCCGGACGGTGATCAACACCGGCCCGGACGGCGGCCAGGAGGTCTACCACCTGCATCTCCATGTGCTGGGCGGGCCGCGCCACCAGTGGAAGGGACCGCTGCCCTGACCGGCAGCTTTTGGCATGGGAGTGTCCGCGGCGGCAACGCCTCGGGCAGAAGCTGCGTCGGCAACCGTCGCCCGGCGCGGCCATAACGGGACGGAACAACGGGTCCGGGCATATCTGATTGCGCCCGCGGCTTCATCAGGAGCAAGAAATGGGTTCGTTTAGCATTTGGCACTGGCTGATCGTGCTGGTGATCGTCATGCTCGTGTTCGGCACCAAGAAACTGCGCAATATCGGCCAGGACCTGGGCGGCGCGGTCAAGGGCTTCAAGGACGGCATGAAGGACGGCGAGGGCAAGGCTGCCGCCGATCCCGCCCAGTCCAAGGAACTGCGCGACTCCACCACCATCGACGTCGAAGCCAAGGAAAAGACCCGCCAGCAGTAATCCGGCGGTGTGCCATCCCTTCTACGCAAACCTCGCTGCCTGCGTGTCGTCCCGCGCCTGCGCTTTTCCGCATGTTGTCCGCATGATGTGTCCGCATGATTGATCTCGGCATTTCCAAGCTGGCGCTGATCGGCGCCGTGGCACTGATCGTGATCGGTCCCGAACGGCTGCCCAAGGTTGCGCGCACTGTGGGCGCGCTGGTCGGCCGGGCGCAGCGCTACATCAACGACGTCAAGGCCGAAGTCAGCCGCGAGGTTGAACTGGAAGAACTGCGCAAGATGCGCACGGAATTCGAGGACGCCGCGCGCGATGTCGAGCGCACCATCCATAAGGAAGTCAACGAGCAGACCCAGGCGCTGAACGAAGCCCTGGGCGGTGCCGAGGGAACCAGCGGCGGCGGTAGCGCCGACGCCGGCGGCGGCTTCGTGCCAAGCTGGGATGCGGCCCACAAGGCGCACAACGGGCGCAAGAGCTGGCGCGTCAAGCAGGGCGCCCGCCCGCTCTGGTTCAAGCGCCAGCACAATGTCCGCGTCTGGGTGCAGTCGGGCGCGGCGCGCGTCAAGCGCCACCGGCCGGTCACCCGGCCATCCCGATCCTTCTTCGAGTGAGCATGCGCCGCGGCATCACCTTGCCGGCCGTCGTTCCGGCCGCTGCCGTCGTGGCTGCAGTCCTGGTTGCATTCGCGCGCCGCCGCGTTGCGGCCCCATCGATCCACCTTGCCAGCCCCCGCGGCTGAGCGGTTCACGCCATGAGCGACACCCGGTCCCCAGATCCCCAAGACCCGCAAGACGAGTCGCAGCAGGAAACCTTTATTTCCCACCTGGTCGAACTGCGCCAACGCCTGGTCAAGGCGGTGGCCGGCATCATCCTGGTCTTCGTCAGCCTGGTCTACTGGGCCCCGGTGATTTTCAACCTGTTTGCCGCGCCGCTGATGGAGTCGCTGCCCAAGGGCGGCAAGATGATCGTGACCGATGTCACCGGCTCGTTCTTCGTGCCGATGAAAGTCACCTTGCTGGTGGCCTTCCTGATCGCGCTGCCGTGGGTGCTGTACCAGGTCTGGCAGTTTGTCGCGCCCGGCCTGTACCAGCATGAGAAACGCCTGATCCTGCCGCTGGTATCGAGCAGCTATTTCCTGTTCCTGTGCGGCGTGGCGTTCGCGTATTTCCTGGTGTTCCCCACGGTGTTCCATTTCATGGCGCACTACAACGCCCCGCTGGGGGCGGAGATGTCGACTGACATCGACAAATACCTCAGCTTTGCCATGACCACTTTCCTGGCCTTCGGCATCACCTTCGAGGTGCCGGTGGTGGTGATCGTGCTGGTGCGCTTTGGCGTGGTGGAGCTGGAAAAGCTCAAGCAGATCCGCCCCTATGTGATCGTGGGGGCCTTCATCATCGCTGCCATCGTGACCCCTCCCGATGTGCTGTCGCAGCTGCTGCTGGCCGTGCCGCTGGTGGCGCTTTATGAACTCGGACTGCTACTGGCGCGCTTTGTCGGCCGTCCGTCACCTGAAGCGACTGCTTCAGGGGAAACGCAGCCCGACTAATTCGGCTGAGGTAGGTCTTTCGTATCTGCTAATCCCCGTTTTTGCACCAAAACGGGGATTTTCCCTCCCATTCCTGTTGCTCCCCCACAACAAAAACCGCCAGTAAGCATGGTTTACGCCGAAAAAGCCTTCTGACGGCCGGGGGGGCTGGCACATAATACGCAGCAGACGTGAATGTAAATGCGTCGCCCAAGTACTTGGGCAACCAAGATTTCCCAATCAGTTGACAAGGAAAGTGTCGATATGAAGATGAAACTGTTTGCTGCTGCCGTCGCCGCTCTGGCCGCTGGTGGCGCCTATGCCCAATCGAGCGTAACCCTGTACGGCGTGGCTGACGTCGGCCTCGAGTACGTCAACAACGCTAACGCCGCTGGCGACGACCTGTTCCGCATGTCGTCGGGTAACCAGTCCGGTTCGCGCTGGGGCCTGCGTGGCGTGGAAGATCTGGGCGGCGGCCTGAAGGGCGTGTTCGTGCTGGAAAGCGGTTTCGACCTGGACACGGGCAGCAATGCCACGAGCCAAGGTGGTCGTCTGTTCGGCCGTCAAGCCTACGTCGGTCTGCAAAGCCAGTTCGGCTCGCTGCTGCTGGGCCGTCAACAAACGTCGTTCTATGACTTCGGTCTGCAGTTCGACCCGATGGCCATTTCGTCGCGTTACGGCATCCTGTCGCAAGACAGCGCCTTCGCTTCGCGCGCTGACAACACCGTCAAGTACATCGGCAAGTTCGGTGGCCTGACCGCTTCGGCCTTCTACAGCTTCAACAACAACGGCCAGGAAGTCGCCGGCGCATTCCGCCGCGGCCAACAGTACGGCGCGCTGGTGAGCTACGCAGCTGGCCCGTTCGCGGTTGGTGCTGCTTATGACGAAATCCACGGCTCGACCACCGGTACGCCTCCCGTCGATGCAAGCGGCCAGCGTACTCGCCGTGCTACCGTTGGCGCCAACTACGCCTTCGGTCCGGCCAAGGTCTACGCCGGCTATCGCTGGGCCAAGGCCTTCGACGGCGCTGCTCTGACGGGCGGCACGACGGTTGACAATGGTGTCCTGACCACGTCGACGGCTTCGAACCTGTACTGGCTGGGTCTGGGTTACCAACTGACCCCGGCGTTCTCGCTGTCGGGCGCTGCGTACTACCAAGACTTCCGCAAGAGCGAAGCCGATCCGTGGCAGTTCGTGATCACGGCCGACTACGCGCTGTCGAAGCGTACCGACGTGTACACCTCGCTGTCGTACACCCTGAACGACAAGGGCTCGGCCCTGGGCGTGAACGGTTTCAACACCGCCACCACCACCAACGTTCAGGCGAACAAGGATCAGTTCGGTGCTGTGGTTGGTCTGCGCCACAAGTTCTAATCTGACGCGGGTGTAAGCCCGCTTAGGATTGGCTTGAACCAAGAGGCCGGCATCCCAAGGATGCCGGCCTCTTGTCTTTTGTGGCACCAAATGCTGGTACAGGCTGTTGCGCTGTTATCGTGCTGTGCCAGCCATGCCGCGCCTGGATGGCCGGCCAGAGGGCGGGTGGCGTGGGTGCAGCGCGGTGTGCCGGCGTTCTGCTTCGCGGCGATGTGGATCAGGCGCGGCGTTGCTCATGTCGATCGTGACCCGGTATGCACGTCGATCACGCCCCCCGGGCGTGAGTTTGCGCCTGCCAGTGACGGCCCCTGGTTCCACCGCCGCGATCCGGCAGCGCGGCGCGGCATTCCGTGACCGTTGCCTCGATGCCAAGGGCAGCAGCTGCGTCAGGCATAAAAAAACCCCGCCATCCAAGGCGGGGTTCCGTCTTCAGGGCCGTGTCGTCGTGCCCAGCCTCACTCTTCCTCTTCAAACGGCAGCGCGCGGCGCGGCGGCGGAGGCCGTTTGCCGATCGTCACCGTCAGGTCCGTTGCCTTGCCGCGGCGGATCACGGTCATCTTGATGTCCACTCCCGGCTTGAGCTGGGCAATCGCATTGAGCAGCGCGGTCGTGTCTGTGATCGACAAGCCATCCACCTTGGTCAGCACATCGCCGGGCTTCACGCCCGCCTTGTCGGCCGGCCCACCCTGGACCACCGCGGCGATCAGTGCGCCTTCCTTGGCATCGAGGCCGAACGATTCGGCGATCTCGGGCGTCATGTCCTGCGGCTCGACCCCGATCCAGCCGCGCGTCACGCTGCCGGTGGAGATGATCGATTCCATCACCTGCTTGGCCGTTGACACCGGAATCGCAAAGCCGATCCCCAGCGAGCCGCCCGAACGCGAGTAGATCGCCGTATTGATGCCCAGCAGGTTGCCCTGCGCATCCACCAGCGCGCCGCCCGAGTTGCCCGGGTTGATGGCCGCGTCGGTCTGGATGAAGTTCTCGAAGGTGTTGATGCCAAGGTGGCTGCGACCCAGCGCCGAGACAATGCCCATCGTCACCGTCTGGCCGACGCCGAACGGGTTGCCGATGGCCAGCACCACGTCACCGACCTTTACGTTCTCGAGCCGGCCCAGCGTGATCGCGGGCAGGTCCTTGAGCGTCACTTTCAGCACGGCCAGGTCGGTTTCCGGGTCGGAGCCCACCACCTTGGCGTTGGCCTTGCGGCCGTCGGTCAGCGCGATCTCGATTTCATCGGCGCCGTCGACCACGTGGTGGTTGGTTAGAATGTAACCCTCGGCGCTGACAATGACGCCGGACCCCAAGCTGGAGACCGGCTCCTGCCGCTCAGGCAGGCGGTCGCCAAAGAAGAAGCGGAACCACGGATCCTCGGCCTGCGGGTTGGGCGAGCGCTTGTTGCCGTTCTTGCTGGTAAAGATATTGACCACGGCCGGCATGGCCATCTGGGCGGCTTCGCTGTAAGACCCTTCGGCGGCAGGACCGGACACGTTGGGCACGACTTCCTTGAGCGCCACGATGGGCGAACCGGACTGGACCGCGACGCGCCCCCTCTGCAGCCAATCAGGCTTGAGCGTTGCCACGACGAACCAGACCGCCAGCACGACGGTGACAGCCTGGGCAAAGAACAGCCAAAAGCGCCGCAACATATTGGAGTTTTGAGCAGAAAATGAAAACAAAAGAGCTTGAATTGTACTTGAATGACCTGTTGGAAGTTTCCCGCTACAAGGACTATTGTCCCAACGGGCTGCAAGTGCAAGGTCGCTCGGAGATCACACACATCGTGACGGGAGTGACTGCAAGCCTGGCATTGGTCGATGCCGCAATCGAAGCGGGGGCCGACGCCATCCTCGTCCATCACGGCTACTTCTGGAAAAACGAAGATGCACGCGTGGTCGGGCAGAAGCACGCTCGTCTGAAGCGCCTGCTTGGCGCGGACGTCAACCTGTTCGCCTTCCACCTGCCCCTGGACAACCACCCGGAGTTCGGCAACAACGCCCAGCTCGGGCTGCAGCTCGGCTTTACCCCGACCGGCCGCTTCAGCGACGACCAGCTCGGCTGGACCGGCACGCTGCCCGCGCCGATGCCGCTCTCCGCGCTGGCCGCGCACGTTGGTGGCGTACTGGGGCGCGAGCCGCTGGCCATCGGTGAGCCGGACCAGATGATCCGCACCGTCGGCTGGTGCACGGGCGGGGCGCAAGGCTATTTCGATGCCGCGGTGGCCGCGGGTGTCGATGCCTACCTGAGCGGCGAAGTCTCGGAGCAGACCACGCACCTGGCGCGTGAAAGCGGCGTGGCTTACCTTGCCGCCGGCCATCACGCCACCGAGCGCTACGGCATCCGCTCGCTCGGCGAGCATGTGGCCGAACGCTTTGGCCTGCTCCATACGTTTATCGATATTCCTAATCCCGTCTGATCTGACGCAAAACAAAACGGCCCCATCGGGGCCGTTTTATCTTCTGGGGTCGGCGCGCATATGGCGCACCAGTCAGCGGGTCTTCAGGCTGTCGCGGATTTCACGCAGCAGCACGACTTCCTCGGGCGGTGCGGCGGGCGCTGCTTCCGGTTCCGCGGCGCGCATCCTGTTAAAGGCACGCACCATCAGGAAGATGATGAAGGCCAGGATCAGGAAGTTGACAACGATGGTCAGGAAATTGCCGTAGGCGAACACGGGCACGCCGGCCTTCTTCAAGGCATCGAGCGTAGTGGGAGTTCCGGGTGGGGGATCCGCCAGCACGATGAACATGCTGGAGAAGTCCAGCTTGCCGATCACGCGGCCTACCAACGGCATGATCAGGTCGTTGACCACTGAATCCACGATCTTGCCGAAAGCCGCGCCGATGATCACACCGACCGCGAGGTCGATGACGTTGCCGCGTACGGCAAAGGTTCTGAATTCCGAGATCATGCCCATGGGGGGTTCTCCTTCTTGTCGCTAGCGATGAACGGTTTCAAGCTCGAAGCCTGCCGCATCACTCACCGGAAAGCAAGCACCGAAGCCGCTTTCCGGGTTGCACGTCCGATAATCGCGCATGGCCGTGGCATTTTCTGCCTATCTAGTGCGCTGGTGTCTAAGGTACACTTTATGGTTGACGCAAAATCTAAATTGACTTCCCCTGGGGTTTGGAATGAGTGACCAGCAAGACGTGAAGAGCGTGGATAAGGGTCGCCGCAATTGGTTGATCGCGACATCCGTCGCTGGCGGCGTCGGAGGCGTAGCGGTAGCGGTTCCTTTCGTCAGTACTTTTGCACCATCGGAGAAGGCCAAAGCCGCGGGTGCTCCAGTCGAGGCGGATATTGGCGCGCTGAAGCCAGGCGAGATGATGACTGTCGAATGGCGCGGCAAGCCGGTCTGGATCATGCGGCGCACGGACGAACAACTGGCGTCGCTGAAGAAGACGGACGGCGAGGTGGCCGATCCCAATTCCGAGATTGCATTCACCATGCAGACGCCTGAATACTGCAAGAACGAAACCCGTTCGCGCGCAGAACACAAGGACGTCCTGGTCGTGGTGGGTATCTGTTCCCACCTGGGCTGCTCGCCGTCGGGCCCCTTCGCTGCCGGTGCCAATTCCCAGCTCGGCTCCGATCCCGGTTTCCTTTGCCCCTGCCACGGGTCGACCTTTGACCTCGCCGGGCGCGTCTTCAAGAACAAGCCGGCTCCGCAGAATCTCGATGTTCCCCCCTACCAGTTCCTGACCGACAGCAAGATCGTGATCGGCAAGGACGAGAAAGGAGAAGCCTGATCATGGCGGCCGAAAAACAAGTCAAGACGACCGGCCTGCTGGGCTGGATCGACGCCCGCTTCCCCGCAACCCAGCTGTGGGAAGACCACCTCTCCAAGTACTACGCGCCGAAGAACTTCAACTTCTGGTACTTCTTCGGTTCGCTGGCGCTGCTGGTGCTGGTGATCCAGATCGTCACCGGCATCTTCCTGGTGATGAACTACAAGCCCGACGGCACTCTGAACGCCGCCGGCATTCCCGTGGCCTTCGCCAGCGTGGAATACATCATGCGCGAAGTCCCCTGGGGCTGGCTGGTGCGCTACATGCACTCGACCGGCGCCTCGGCCTTCTTCGTGGTGGTCTACCTGCATATGTTCCGGGGCCTGCTGTACGGTTCGTACCGCAAGCCGCGCGAGCTGGTCTGGATCTTCGGCTGCCTGATCTTCCTGTGCCTGATGGCGGAAGCCTTCATGGGCTACCTGTTGCCATGGGGCCAGATGTCGTACTGGGGCGCCCAGGTGATCGTGAACCTGTTCTCGGCGATTCCCGTGATCGGCCAGGACCTGTCGCTGTTCATCCGCGGTGACTACGTGGTGAGCGATGCAACGCTGAACCGCTTCTTCTCGTTCCACGTCATCGCCGTGCCGCTGGTGCTGCTGGCGCTGGTCATTGCCCACATCATCGCGCTGCACGAAGTGGGTTCGAACAACCCGGACGGCGTCGAGATCAAGGCCAAGAAGGATGAGAACGGCATCCCGCTGGACGGCATCCCGTTCCACCCGTACTACTCGGTGCACGACACGCTGGGCGTTGCCGGCTTCCTGCTCCTGTTCTCGGCCGTGATCTTCTTCTTCCCGGAAGTGGGCGGCTATTTCCTGGAACACAACAACTTCTTCCCGGCTGACCCGCTGAAAACCCCGCCGCATATCGCGCCGGTGTGGTACTTCACGCCGTTCTACTCGATGCTGCGTGCCACCACGTCGAACTTCCTGCCGATCCTGTGGGTGTTCTTCGCGCTGCTGCTCGGCATGGTGTTCCTGCGCAGCAAGGATGCGCGCGTGAAGATCGGCGCCATCGCCGTCGCGGTGATCCTGGCCGTGGGCTTCTACTTCATCGACGCCAAGTTCTGGGGCGTGCTGGTGATGGGCGGCTCGGTGGTGATCCTGTTCTTCCTGCCGTGGCTGGACCACTCGCCGGTCAAGTCCATCCGCTATCGTCCTGCCTTCCACAAGACCATCCTGGCCGTCTTCGTGGTGGTGTTCCTGGTGCTCGGCTATCTTGGCGTGCAACCGCCGTCGCCGGTCGGTGAGAAGGTGTCGCAGCTCGGTACGCTGCTGTACTTCGCCTTCTTCCTGACCATGCCGCTGTGGAGCCGTGTCGGCGAGTTCAAGCCGGTCCCGGAGCGTGTCACGTTCCACCCGCACTGAGCGAAGCGAACCCCGACAAGAGCACAAGGACACAAGATGAAAAAGCTGCTTTCGATCCTCGCGCTGGCCGGCGCCTGCTTTGCCGGCGCGCCTGCCATGGCATCCGAGGGGGGCTTCCCCCTTGAGCCGGCACCGGTGAACACCGCTGACCTGTCGTCGCTGCAGCGCGGCGCCAAGCTGTTCGTCAACTACTGCCTGAACTGCCACGGCGCATCGATGATGCGTTACAACCGGCTCAAGGACATCGGCCTGACCGACGACCAGATCCGCGAGAACCTGCTGTTCAGCGCGGACAAGGTTGGCGAGACCATGACCATCGCCATGCAGCCGAAGGAGGCCAAGGCCTTCTTCGGTGCGCAGCCGCCGGACCTGTCGGTGATCGCCCGCGCCCGCGGTGACGACTGGCTCTACACCTACCTGCGCACGTTCTACCGTGACGACAGCCGCGCCACCGGCTGGAACAACCTGGTGTTCCCGAGCGTCGGCATGCCGCACGTGCTGTGGGAACTGCAGGGCCAGCGCGCCGCCAAGTTCACGGAAGTGGAAGAGCACGGCGAGAAGGTGCACAAGTTTGCCGGCTTCGAGCAACTGAGCCCGGGCAAGCTGAGCAAGGTCGAGTACGACCAGGCCGCCGCTGACCTGGTCAGCTTCCTGGACTGGATGGCCGAGCCGGCGCAGAACCACCGCAAGCGCCTGGGCGTCTGGGTGCTGCTGTTCCTGGGCGTGTTCACTGTCTTTGCCTGGCGCCTCAACGCCGCGTACTGGAAGGACGTGAAGTAAAGGCATGCCAGGGCCCGAATCCGGGCCCGGACAAGGCAAAGGCCAGGGGTGGCCGCTGCGAAAGCAGCACCGCCCCTGGCCTTTTCTCTTGGAAAACCTGCCGAAGCGGGCCAATAAAGTGCGTCATTTGCCACTAATTTGCTTTCTGGTGGTCGACTTTGGCAGAATGGCAGACCTTACTGTCCGACCCTGCTTCGGCTAAGCCCAAGGAATCCAACCATGATGGTGTTGTATTCGGGTACGACTTGCCCGTTTTCCCAACGTTGCCGCCTTGTCCTGTTTGAAAAGGGCATGGATTTTGAAATCCGCGACGTCGACCTGTTCAACAAGCCCGAAGATATTTCGGTGATGAACCCGTACGGCCAGGTGCCCATCCTGGTCGAGCGCGACCTCATCCTGTATGAGTCGAACATCATCAACGAATACATCGACGAGCGCTTCCCGCACCCGCAGCTGATGCCGGCCGATCCGGTGCAGCGTGCCCGCGCCCGCCTGTTCCTGTTCAACTTCGAAAAGGAACTGTTCACCCACGTCTACACGCTGGAGAACGAAAAGGGCAAGGCCGCGGAGAAGAACCACGAACGCGCCCGCGCTGCGATCCGCGACCGCCTGACGCAGCTCGCGCCGATCTTCGTCAAAAACAAGTACATGCTGGGCGAAGAGTTCTCGATGCTCGACGTCGCCATCGCGCCGCTGCTGTGGCGCCTGGACCACTACGGCATTGAGCTGTCGAAGAACGCCGCGCCGCTGCTGAAGTATGCTGAACGCATTTTCAGCCGTCCCGCGTACATCGAAGCGCTCACCCCGTCCGAAAAGGTGATGCGCCGCTAACCGGCACCGGCCCGAAGGCATCCGCCCTCGGGCCACTACGGCGCCATTGGAAGCACAATGCCTGAAACCTCCACCAAGCCCTACCTGATCCGCGCCATCTATGAATGGTGCACGGACAACGGCTTCACGCCGTACATCGCCGTCTTCGTCGACGCCAACACCAGCGTGCCGCGCGAGTTCGTCAAGAACAACGAGATCGTGCTCAACGTCAGCTTCGACGCCACCAGCGGCCTGGACATGGGCAACGAGTGGATCACCTTCAGCGCACGCTTTGGCGGCGTCTCGCGCAAGATCGACGTCCCTGTCGAGAACGTGCTGGCCATCTACGCCCGTGAGAACGGGCAGGGCATGGCCTTCCCGGTCGAACGCAGCCTGCCGGAAACGCAGGCCGCCACCGAGCGCGAAAACAACCCGCCGCCCAAGCTGGCCCCGGTGGAAGCCGAGACCTCGGCAACTACCACCGACTCCGGCCCCGGCGACGACGACACGCCACCCCCGGTGCCCCGCATTGGCAGCAAGAAGCCCGCACTGAAAGTGGTGAAGTAAGCCATCCCAAAGCGGACCGCAATGCAGTAGAATCGCGGTCTGCACCAGACATGCCGGCTTAGCTCATCAGGTAGAGCAGTTGATTTGTAATCATCAGGTGGCGGGTTCGAGTCCTGCAGCCGGCACCATATAAAACAAGGGGTTACGTGAATTTCACGCAACCCCTTGTGCTTTCTGGGCGCTGAAAAGTACATTTTCGGTACAGTCAGCTCTCAGAACAGGTACATGGCAACCATCGTCAAGACACCTTCCGGCACCTGGAAGGCGGTCATTCGCAAGATCGGCTGGCCGACCACGGCCAAGACATTCCGTACGAAGCGCGACGCCGAGGATTGGGCGCGACGGACCGAGGATGAGATGGTCCGAGGGGTGTACCTTTCTCGCGCACCGTCTGAAAAGCTCACCGTATCCGTTGCCTTGAAGCGTTACATGGAGGAGGTGTCGATCACTAAGAAGCCCACCACCCAGCGCAGCGAGCGCTTTACCTCCCAGCACTTGGATGCCTTCTTCGGGAAGTATTCAATGGCGGCAGTCAGTGCCGACCTGGTGGCCAGGTACCGTGATGTGCGTTTGGCTGCTGGAAAGTCGAACAACACGGTGCGCATCGAGTTGGCGATGCTTGGGCACCTTTTCCGCATCGCGATCCAAGAGTGGGGCATCGGGCTAACCTTCAATCCGGTCGCAAACATCCGAAAGCCTAGTCCTGGGCCAGGGCGCAATCGCCGCCTGACCGCTGACGAGCAGAAGCTGCTGTTCACCGCCGCGGAGTCGCACAGCAACCCCATGCTTGGATGGATCGTTCACCTCGCAGTAGAAACTGGAATGCGGTCCTCCGAGATCACAGGCCTGCGCCGTTCCCAGATTGACCTGCGGCGGCGCGTTGTAACGCTCGTGGATACGAAGAATGGATCTGCCAGGGTGGTGCCTCTGACGCGTGCTGCCACCGCGGTTCTCCAGCAGGCACTCGACAACCCAGTTCGTCCCATTGACACGGATCTCATCTTTTTTGGTGAGCCGGGTAGGGATGGTCGGCGCGCGCCCTACGTATTCCAGAAGCTTTGGGCTCAGATCACCGCAGACATAGGCCTCGGCGACCTGCACTTCCATGATCTGCGGCATGAGGCCGTGAGTAGGCTGGTGGAGGCAGGGCTGAGCGACCAGGAGGTGGCGGCAATCAGTGGCCACAAGTCGATGCAGATGCTGAAGCGCTATACGCATCTTCGCGCCGAAGATCTGGTGGTGAAAATGGATCGGCTAGGGGCTAACTGAACGGCCAAGCGAACGTGGTCAACCGGCTCGTACTGGAGACGCAACCGCTTCGGTTGGTAGTTAGGGCGTGGACTGACTTGCGTCCATTGCCTGTGGATATCCTGTGAAGACGCTGGGGATATTTCCCCCTATTTGGGGACATGTCACCCCCTAAACTGGGACATACGACCCCCTAAATGGGGACATATCGCCCCGCATTTCCAAGCCAGGCAAGGGTTTCAGTGACGTAAACGTTGTTTAAAGGTTTACTAAAAGTTGTTGATAAGGAACGTGGCCTGCAAGCACCGGCATGATCGACGCCGTTCACCATATGTCCCCAAATAGGGGAGCTGATGAGCGTTAGTTTCCAAAGATCGTGACGGTCGTGACATAAATAACCAAATAACACGGACAGCTGGCAATTTAAGATCTGTTTTTTGTCGTGTGGCCGCATTCCTCCTCTTTGGCGGGGACAAATTACCAAGTGGGAGTGTGATCGAAGTGACTTGGGCCCGACTTATGGCCACGGTCAAGATCAACAGAGCCAGCTCATTTGTAGGCGGAATACAGCGCCAAAGCAGCGTACCGACGAGCCTGTTGTGGCCTCCATTCGAGAAGATGCAAGAACGGATTCTCAACGAACATGCCGACGTTAAAGGGCCCGTGAGGGCGGTACGCATGCTGGATTGCCTGGCGGTGGCGTCGGTCTGATGAAATTCTTTCCTGTTCTAGCCCCACGATGTAGCTCGACAGGTCATCAAAAATGCCCCAGGCGCGTAACAGAGGATGGAGGCCTGCTAGTGCAAGCCTTACGCATAGGTACGCTCTTAGCCCATGCTCTGCCAGAAAGCCACGGGCATGGCCTTTCAGGCGATATAGGACCAGCGCTCGACTAAGGTCTTCGATCGTAGTGGCCAGGCCGCAATCGTAGTTGCCATACAGGCGCATTTCCAAGTCAGTGACAACGACTTCGAAGTCCGCTGTAGGTCCCCAGGTCCCGTCATATTCGCCTGCGAGCGGCAAAAGGTCCCAAAGCCGCTCCGCCGCGTGTTCGTGGCCCCAGAGCGCCGTCCATAGATTGGCTGGCCCTTGCCAAAACAGTTCAGTCACGCCGAGGTAGGGAAGGTACTCGCGCCCATACTTCGGCTGCTGCGAGAGCACTGCATACGCGCGGGCTACCGGGCGCAACCCGCGAGGAGCTGTCACAGCTGCGTAGTAGCGATCGTCGGGAAACAATTCATGCAAAAGGTCCAGGGATTCCCTGGTCAACGCCGCATCGCCACGGAAGTTTCTTCTCCACTTCCTAGATCGCTCGGTACCCCAATCGACCAATGGGTGTCGCTCAGACATTGTCTGATCAAACCATCGAGCAAACTGGTCTGCGTTGTCGGCGCATGTTGTACGGGCGAGCAGATCAAACATTGTCGCGACGGTTCGGATCCGATCTCGCAATCGAGCGTCGCGGCACTTAATTGTTCCGGCCGGCCGGCCACGCTTCTTTCGAGGTGACGCATTCAGCCAAGGGTCCTGCGGTTGTCCTTGCATCGGCCTCTTAGATGCGGAATTTCTTTTACCCCGAAATGTAGCGCAGTTTGCGGAAGAATACCGACGTCAATCGCAACATTGCGATGCAAGAGGAGTGGGCTTTGACCTCAACATTTGCGATCCTGAAGGACAAGTATTCGGTGTTACTCACGCTGCAGCAGCTGGCTGAAGTTCTAAGTCGGAGTCCGGACGGGCTTCGCATCAGCTTGGCCACATCTCGGTCGGATTGGGCTAGTCACATCAACGCGACGAAGATCCACATTGGCCGGCGCATGTACTTCCGTACGGAAGGCATTGCTCGACTTATTGACGAAGAAATCTCGGCGTCGCAAAGATGAGTGCCATAGCACCGACTGCGGACGCGAGCTTTCGAGCCGAGACCACGTGGTTTCATGTGTTTCGCTCGATGTTCTCCTCGCGCGATGCAGCAAGGATGGGGCCTTATGCTGTCACCGTGTACCTGGTCATCAAGGCGCATGCCAACTTCAATACTGGTAACTCCTTCCCTTCGATTGACGTAATCGTCGATGAAACAGGCATCAGCAAAAGCCAGGTGATACGGGTCCTAAAGGTCTTGGAGACCTTTGGTTACCTCAAGCGGACAAAGGCCGGCCGGAAGAACGAGTATCGCCTTCGCGAAAAGGTGTCGATTCGCGATGGAAGGGGGCAACAGGCAGCCGTGGCGACTTGGGATTACCTTCCGACCACTGTACAAGCAGCCATGGCCGACTTAAAGAACCTCATGCTATCCGGAGATTTCTCTGGCTCCAGGGTCGTTCATATCGAGCGCTTGCAGATCAATGTCACGCATGCCGGCCGCGATGTCATCACACTAAACGCAGCGGATTTCGATGAGCTTCCGATCGCGACCCAGGAGGCACTCCTGTCCCTGCGAGGCAAGCTTCCCTCAAGGGACGTGATAGAAGTTATACACAGCTCTGAGTGACACGTATCCATCAGACACCTGATGCCATCGAATCGGTGTCTGGTAGGTACCTGATGGGCAGGGAAAGGTGTCTGCCAGAAACCCTAACAAGATATATCTTTTTACTAAAAAAGAAGCGCCCCCGGACTCTTGTTGGCTGTGGACAACTGAAAATGAAGACGGCAAAAGAGGCCCAGTGGGCCAGGAGCGTGCAACCGCGGCCCCCAACGCGAGCGGTAGTCTTCGACGCGTTTGGCACGCTAGTAGCGATCAGGCAACGGCGATGGCCATTCGCAAGGCTTGTGCGAGCGACGGCCGACCCGCGTCACGCGCTACAAGTTGTTATGACAAGACCGCTTGGGCTGCGCGAGGCAGCGCAGACGCTACGTTGCAACGAAGTCCCGCTCTCATCCCTTGAAGCTGACTTGGCTATCGAGCTGGACAGCATCACGCTGTTTCCAGAGGTTTCAGAGGCGCTGGCGGCCATTCGTGCGCTTGGTCTCAAGATCGGTATCGCCTCGAACTTGGCCGCACCCTATGCGGAGCCTGTGGCGCGGCAATTGCCTATGGTGCTCGACGCCTATGCATGGTCATTTGAGATCGGTTTCCTCAAGCCCGATCCCATGCATTACCGGTGGGTCTGTGAGGAGCTGCAAGTGACACCAGAAGAAACTCTGATGGTTGGTGATACCCTTCTGGCGGATTTCCACGGGGCGCGCTCCTACGGGCTGCAGGCGGTTCACCTAGATCGTAGTGGGCGAGCGCCAAAGCCAGATGTCCCGACAATTCGGACGCTGGTTGAGACCTTGGCGTGGCTTTGACTTGTTGGGGGTATTCACGGTGAATACCCCGTGCTGTTGTTTAGCCCTTTTTGGCGTGATTCACGGTGAATCAGGGGGAACTAACAGTCTGCCAACAGAAAACTAACACCCAACTAACACAAAGCTAACACAAAGCTAACACAAAGCTAACACTTCTCGGGCTGGCCTCACCCCTTGCTAACATTTTACTAACACATAGCTAACACAAAACTAACACCTGCTAGCTGAAGATGGCCTCAGGCCGCCGGATCGTCGCCGCGAAAATCCGCGGGAATGGAACATAAAGGGTGTGGCACATGTGTTGTGCAAATTGGAGTTATGTTATTGTTTTATATAGAATTTTTTGTGCTACGATGATCGAAATTTTCGGCGAATTGTGTTCGGATCCGAATACAAAACGTGCGTAGTTAGGCGAACTAGTCGGCCTGCCGTTAAGTTTTGAACACCACTCCACAGCTTACCAACCTCCACAGCTTACCAACAAATTTCCTACGGCTTTCCGGCAGTCCCAAGGAGCCTTCCAACACCCTTCCAACACCCTTCCAACTGAGGTTAAGCGCACCTGCTGTCGGTAGTAAGCGAGCTGCTATCGCGCAGGCCCTGCAATTATGGTGAAAGGCCGTTGTTCTTCACCTTCCTGGGCGTTTCGGCTGATTCGTTGAAGAACAGCGCCTGCCGCCATATGTGGCTGAGCAAATAACGCCTCAACGCGAGCTCGCGCAGCATGTAGTTCTGCCCTTACGTCGTCCGTACGCCGCCACCGGCGGCCGAGGCGAATCGTTTCGAACTTCGAAGGTTCGTTCGAAAAGGCGATGTTCAAGAGGACATCTGCCTGTGCGCGCGCACGAGCGAACGACAACGATTTCCTGGAAGGCCGCGGCATACGAGCTTGGGGCATGGCACTTTCTGGGGAGCAGTATGCAAAATATTAACCCGGGGCGATGCGACAACGTTCTCCGGGGGCTCGACCGTTTGCCGGCGACCTGGTCGGGCGCCAAGCGCTCTCTGCCCCGCTGACCGGCTACCTCGACCGGCGCGGTGCCGGCGCTCGATGCGCCGAGGGGCGAGCAAGAATGGTTCGCCGCCTAGCGTCCCCCTATGCTATTTGCATACGCGACGAGGGTTACTTGCTCTCCTGTGCGGGACAACCCTTGAATTGATGCTGCAATTACCGTATCGCGGACGCGTATCAAGCTTTGAACTTGAGGGTCATTTACGGCAAAAGTATAGCTAGCGCCTTTGACCCATTGGTCTATCTTCGCAGTCCCGAAGGTAATCGCCTTGGATGGGTCCGAGTTAGGGTAATGGATTCCATAGGACGTCACGCGAATTGCATCACTCAAGAGAAAATCAAACGCCAAAGAATTCTTGGGGTCGCGATAACTGAAGGTTGGATAAGCCCTCGCCTTTATTACCTGAACGCCGGCGGAGGTGGCGGATGCGGTGGGAATTAAGGTATTAGGGAAAAACGTGTTATCAAAATATAGATATGGCGCATATACCTCGTTAACTATGCGTGAAAAAGTTTCGTAAGCAATCCAGCCGAATCCATTATCACCCCATTCCGATGCTCCCCAGCTATTCATGATCTTAAAAGCATTGCGATTATCGTCGTAACCTGTCACGACCATGCAGTGTCCTCCTAGTGAACAACTGGTATCGCTTGCGGGATGGGAGTAAACTCCTTTCCCAGCTGGGCCTGTGAAATTTTGGAAGTCAGGGTAGACCTGCATTCCAAATGGCAATAGTTGCTGAAAGAACAAAGCGTCTCGTATTGAAAGAATATCCTTGGGGTCAATCTTGCTATAGCCGTGAATTGTGAAAAGCCTGGCATTGCTTGGGGCGTAGCAGACTTTATCCGAGTACGGCACATCTAGATTAGATGCTATTCCCTCTGTCACCAGAATATCCAGTGCGTCGCGAACATACGTGCCATTGCCACACGAATTTCGCTCACGAAGCATAAGTTTTGCATAAAGATCTGCTGGACTGGCCTGACTGGCAGCAGTATTGGGCAGGGTGCGGTTGAATAGAGATGACATCGACGACGCCATTGCGTAACCCGTACCCCACGCAACGCACGATCCCTGCTGCCCCTGATTTCCGACCGGCGGTATGAGACCGCTTCGATATCCGAAATCCGACAGATCGGCGGAATTGTCAAACGTTGCCGGCAATGGGTTACTAGAGGGAATGGATATTCGCGGCGCTGCTGCAACGGCCTGGAGATCGGCTTGAGAAGCGAAGGCCATGCCCATGGAGAACGTTGGGCGAGTGCAGGCCGGGGTTATTTGAGGATTTGGGGCTGGCGATGGATCATCGCCGCCACCACCGCCACAACCAGATAGAAGCGGTAGTTCCAAAGCGAGCGACGCGCCGGCCAGCCCGGCCTTCAGGATGTCTCTTCGTTTCATGTCTTCCTCCCCCATGAGCGGAAATGCGTGACGTGATTTACCACATTGGATGGAACCTGGCTCTGGCGTTTGATTTATGAGGTCGCCGTATAAAGTGGCAAGGGACCACGATGAATGCAATTACCCATAAGGAGGTAGCCTTCGGGATAGGTTGACAATCTCTTAATGCGCGGATAGTGCGTATTACGAGCACTGTCAACGGAGCGAGACGCCAAAGGAGGGGACTGGCAGTAACCGGTATCGGAGACGAGCAGCGAGGTTAGGCTGGTAGCCCGTCGTGGAAGGCTTCCAGGGACCCTATGCTGTGCTCGGGCAGCGTGGCAGAATCCCCTCTCTAATGGCGGCGACACTCTATGGGTGACCAATAGCCACCTCGTGAGCAGCAGCGAGCACCCGGTACAGATCTCAGGGGTGCGGTCTCCCTAGACAAGCTACATAGATTGATTCATGGAAAAACTAATCTCTTCGGCCAGCCTCAAGACTGACCAGCTAGCTCAGCAACTGATCGAGCACCTCGAAACAAACGAGCAGCGCCTTGGGCTTGAGAATGCCATTCTGTACTACGGCTTTCCGCTTTTCCGTGACTACGACTATGAGATCTTCCGCCCGACCGTCCTGCTGCTGGACAAGGTACAGGGGATTACGGCCATCAAGATCGTAGGGACGACGCTAGAGCTGACATTAGAAGATGAGGGGCTCGACCAGTTCCACAGCATGCTGTTTGGCCGACTACTGAACAGTAGGAAACTCCGGCGGGGCAAACGCGATCTGGCGCTGGATTTGAACATGATCCTCTACGCGCCGGGAGGCGATGGCGCGGGCACTGACCCAGAGGAACTGAACAGCGAGCTATGCTTTTCGTTACAGGGACTTGATGATGTCTTGGGCGGAGAGCAGAACCAGGAGTTGACTGACGAACAATTTGCAGAAGTTCGATCAATTGTCGAGGGCGTTCGTGCGCTTGTGAAGCCCGTGGCCCGGGATGTTCCCTCCGAGCAGAATAGGGCAGACATTCTGCGGGCATTGGAAACAGAGGTCTCCAATTTCGATATCAGCCAACGAAAAGCCGCAATCTCGGTCACTAGCGGCCCCCAGCGTATTCGTGGACTGGCGGGATCGGGTAAGACCATTGTACTGGCTTGGAAGGCAGCCTATTTCCATCTGGAGAATCCAGATCACAAGATACTGTTCACCTTTTACACAAAGAGTCTGTACGATACTATTCGACGTCAAATCACGAAATTTTATCGACACTTCAGAGACGTCGATCCGAATTGGGATAATCTCCATATTATGCATGCCTGGGGCGGTAGAAACGTCGAGGGCGTCTACTACAATGCATGTTTGGATAACGATGTTGTTCCGAAGAATTTCGCAGATTTAAAGAACGTTGTTGATCCATTCGGTGTCGCCTGCGCGGAGTTAATTACCAAGGTAAGTGTTAAGCCCGCATATGACCATGTATTTATAGACGAAGCACAAGACTTCCCTAATACATTCTTCCAGCTTTGCTTCTTCCTTGCTAAAGGCGAGCGCGATTCGAAGTCGTTAATTTGGGCGTATGACGAACTCCAGTCCATTTTTGACGTTCGTACTAGGACGCCCGCCGAGTTGTTTGGGAAAGATAAGGATGGTTCCGCCCGCATGGACCTGACTCGCGCCGCTGCGGCATCGGGCTTGGAGCGATTTGTATCAAATGACGTGGTGCTGGAAAAATCGTATCGTAATCCGCGCGAAATTCTTGTTTGTAGTCACGCCTTGGGCTTCGGACTTTATGGCCCTAAGATTGTGCAAATGCTGGATGGCGAAGCCCATTGGCAGGATGTAGGGTATGAAGTAACAAGCGGGAAATTGGAGAAAGGCCAGAAAGTTGAAATTTTCAGGCCCGAAAAGAACAGTCCCTTATCCATCAATAGATTTCAGTCGAAGAGCGAATTGCTCGAACTTTATGCGGCGGCCGACTTCAAGGATGAAATCCGATGGGTGGTTGATGCTATCCTAAGCGATCTGGCAGCCGGTCTTCGCCCGGATGATATTATGGTCATTTCTTTAGATGAAAGAAATGCCAGAACATATTTTAAAGCGCTTGGAAACCAATTATCGGAGAACGATGTCTCGGTTCACGATATGCTCTCCAACCCCTTTGGAACATCGCGCTTCTCCGTGGATGGCCATGTCACGCTCTCTACAGTGTTTCGCGCTAAAGGGAACGAGGCCGCTTCGGTCATATGTATTGGTGTTGATTCAATGGCTGCGCAGCGTGCGACACGGAAGGGGAGGAATAAGCTGTTTACCGCCTTTACTCGGACACGCGCCTGGCTACGAGTAAGCGGCATGAAGCCGTCAGCAGATCTCCTTATAAGCGAGCTCGCAACGGCATTGCAAAATGCCCCTTATCTTAAGTTTACGTTCCCTGATTTGGGCGAGATCGATACTATTCAGCGAGATCTAAGTAAGCGTGAGGAGCGCATTGGCAAGCTGCGGGCTAAGTGGGCAAAAGATCTCGAAATGGCTGGTCTTACGGAAGAGGAAATGGCCGTCGAGCTCACCGCGGAGCTCAAAAAATGACGCTGGCAGATTTTTGCCGCAGTATAAGAAAGGCCCAAGCGTACATAGCTGAAATGGATGAGATCCGGCAAGTTGGGCCGGTATCGTCGCTGGAGGTTTCGACTGATATTAAAAGGTTGGCTCTTACGCCAGGGGTGAAATATCGGGATATCTATTTTGCCGCTATGCGGGAGTCAGCATTTAATGTGCTCCTTCGTGATTACTCCTTTTTTCAATATTCATATACCACTGAATACGAGATTCGTTGCGCTTTCTATCCGTCGCCGTTTACTGATGCGGCGCTGAAAGAAATGTTTGAATACGAGGACCTTGTAGCGGAAGGGGTGCTGGAGTTCGAGGAATTATCGAGTCAGCTGGATTCTACGCAAATTGAAGTAATTCGACCGCTCATTCGCTACGAGTATTCTCACGAACAATATCGAAAGCTCTTACACCCAACTTCGCATCTTCATATTGGGATGCATGGGGAAGATCGGTGGCCTGTCGCGAAGCGATTGAATCCAGCCACTTTTACCCTGTTGATTTTTAGGATGTATTTTTCTGCTGCCTGGGCTAAAGGTAAATTGCCGTTAGAGGAAAACGGATACCTTAATCGCTTCGACTGGGAGTATGCGCAAGAACGAAGAATTTTGGCTGCAACCCCCGATGCAAAGTTTTGCGCAGAGGAGAAGGCGCATTTTCATATTTTCTGATCGCCACTTTCGATGCCATTTGGGCTATTGAACGGCCGCAAGGTCCGTCACGAAAAATACCCGTGAGCATCCAGATTGACGGTACCCTTCTGCCCAACTGTCATCATCTTTTCAGAAGTAAGCCTTGGCATGGCTTTTGGACGTGTGCGGCTTCTGGCGCCGGCGAGCAAAAGTCTTCATTCCTGCGGGCGCAACCAAGGTTGCAGCCGTCACCGTACTTTGTAGCCAGGTCCCACAAATCTGGCATCTTGGTTGAGAAAGCAGTCTTTGAGGCGGCAAGGTACCGCAGCTGGGCGAAGGCGATTGCCTATGAGCATCCACACACCGCCAAGGCCCTTGACACCCTGGCGGACAGTTATGAGGACCAAGTGCGTCGACATGATGAAGACGCTGAGCGTCTGGACTGGAAACACTAGACTCGTGGCAGGCACAAAAACCGTTCTCTCCTCGTCGGCCTTGGCGAACCCAATTCCCTGAGCTACTGCCGTGCCTCTAGGTGCGTAACAGTGTGCTGATATTTTGGCACCTTGGCATCACACGCATCGGTACATCTTCAGTACAGACGGTAGTTCGGGCGGGCTACGCCAAACTACGCTAAGTTGCTGATGTATAAGTACTTTTATGTGCTTTAGATTACGCTCGCATTCGGTTGATTTCTCTAAGCGCACGGCGTTAAGGGCAAATTTGTAATCATCAGGTGGCGGGTTCGAGTCCTGCAGCCGGCACCAGAATTTGAAAACGGGCTACGCAAGATTGCGTAGCCCGTTTTGTTTTTGTGGCAAGGGCGCACAGCCGCTCAATGCCGAGCTGATTTCCAAGACCGAGTTCAAGGCGCGCGCCCTCGAGTATTTCCGCCAGATCGAAGCCTCGGGCGAGCCGGTCATTGTCACGGACCACGGCAAGCCCACACTTGAAGTGCGTCCCTATCGCGGGCTGGAGCGCGACCCCCTTCAGGTATTACGCGGCACCGTGGTGCGCTACGACGCGCCGACGGAGCCAGTGGACGTTGAGGGGGAGGCCGAGCGGTGATCGTGCTGGATAAGCGTGCCTTATTCCCTTACTGCACCCAGCGCAGCACTCAGCTTTCCAGCAAACCGCGACCCATCCCCAAACGTCATCACCAACTGCCGCGTAGCCCGCGTCATCGCCACATACATCAGCCGCGCTTCGTCTTCATCCGCCTCATCGTGCTTATGCGGCATCCCCGTGGCCGGAATGCACACCAGCGGAAACTCAAGCCCCTTGCTGCTATGCATCGTGATTACCTTGACGCTGTCCGCGCCGGGCGTAAATCGCTTGGTGATTTGGGGACATTCGAACGGAATGCCCTTGCGCGTCAGCGCGCTGGTGACGTGTCCGACCGTGTCCCAATGGCGATAGAGCACCGCCATTTCTGACCAGGGCGTACCAGCCCGGTTCTCGTCAGTCAGGATCTGCGCAATGCGCTCAGCTTCCGCCTCTACGTTTGGCAATTCGATCAGCAGCGGTTTGTTGCCGCGGCGCCCGGCACCGACAGGTTGCACGGTAGGCGCTTCGTCTTCGGTTGCCTCGGTCGGCCGCAGCAACTCATCCGCAAAGCTGCGCGCGACAGCCAGAATCTCCTGCGTATTGCGGTAGTTCAGCTTGAGGATGGTCGTACGGCCTCGGGCCTGGATGCCCACGCTGGCAAAGGTCATCCCGCGTTTCCTGGCGCCGCCATAAATGGACTGCGCATCGTCGTAGAGCACCAACAGGGAATTGCTCTCCGGATTCACCATCTGCACGACCAGCTTGAACCACTCCGGCCGGAAGTCATGCCCCTCATCGATCAGCACGGCGTCGTACTGGCCGGCCGGGATCGCTTTCCGGTCCACGCCCTGGATGACCCGATTCACCATTTCCTCAAACAGCGCATCACTGGGGCGGCCCTTGGGGCGGTCAATGTTGTAAGTCTCCAACTGCCGCGAGCACCACGCGTGGAAGTTATAGACATGGACCTTTTCTTCGATGCCTTTCTCGATCATCGTCGCCGCCAGCTTGGCGGCGAGGGTCTTGTTGTAGCAAAGCACGAGCACTGGCCGTGTGACGATCTTTGCCAGATGCTCAGCCCGGTAGCCGAGGATCATCGTCTTGCCAGAGCCGGCGACGCCATGAATGACCCGGTGACCTTCGCCAAGGCTGCGTGCCAGCTGCTCCTGCTGGAGATCCATGACGCGAAGGATGTCAGGCATATCCAGCGGCTCCGCGGCTTCCTCCGGGAAGAGCGCGCGTTGCTCCGGCATGCGGATCTGCGGGAACAGGTGCCAGCGAATCCGCTCGATCTGCGGCAAGGAAAGCTTGAAGGTGAACTTGACCGGGAACATCTCCCACAGGCGCTGCTGGAAGTGTTCCGCGTCGACCGACTCGTACATCTCGTCCTGGCAGATCACCAGGTGCGGCGGCAGGACGTCGCCGAGGTTGGTCTTGTCGAACTGGGCACGCGTGATGTTGGACAGGACGACGCCGCAGCCGTAGGGAAAGAAGGGTTTGCCTTTCAGCGAGCCGCTAGGCCAGACCAACTGCGGATCGCGCTGCAGCAGGTTGGTGACATAGAACATGTACTGGCGGGCTTGCTCGAGGGGATTCATCTCCCGCACCAGCCCGCGATCCGTCAGCAGCGTGACATCGCGCTGGTCGATTTCCCGGATGGTATCCAGCCTCCAGTCTTTCACCTCCAACACCAGCAGACCCCGGCTGGGATGGAAGACGATGAAATCCGGATGCCTGGTTTTCTCTCCGATGGCGACGTCATACCAGCACAGGTAGTCGTCCTCCAGCTTTGTCTCCAGACGCTCGGCGAAGCGTCTCTCTCCACTGGTCATGCGCGAAGTGACCGAACCCAGCGCGGGAATCAGCGTGGCCATGCGTTGTTGCTCTTCTTATTGCCCGTTCAGGAGCTGCGCTGACCACGGTAGGTGTCGCGGACCCGGTGCGACGGCGGTCAGGCAGGTTTGTTATGCGGCAATTGTAGGCACAAAACGGTAACGGTGGCTATTTCGGTAGTTTTGGTGATTTGCCGGTTGGCGACACTGGCGAGCCGGCGGCTCCGGGGGACTGCCAAGCAGTCTGCGCCTGCTTTCCGGCGATACGCGCCGCCGATCCGTCGATTCCCGCCACCCCCATATCAGAGCCCGGATCGCAGTGGTAACCTCCCGCTATCTCCGCCCCCAGCCACCCGCACGTGCACCCCCCAGACTCCCGCATCTGGCGATCCGCCCCCGAGCAGCGCGCCTTTGAAGACGCCCGCCGCCGCGTGCGCGCGCTGCGTTTCTTCTATATGCACGCCATGGTCTACGTGGCGGTCAATGCATTGCTGATCGGCTTCCATCTGGTGGGATCGCCGCATCGGCCGTGGTCTGGTGGGCCGCTCGTGGGCTGGGGTATCGGGCTGGCGATACACGGCGTGATGACGTGGAGTCGCGTCGGCCTGCTCGGGCGGCAGTGGGAAGAGCGCAAGATCGCGCAATACATGGCGCAGGAACAGGTGCGCACGCTGTCGACGGAGAAGCAGCTGGTCGAAGCCCGCATGCGCCTGCTGCAGGCCCAGATCGAACCGCACTTCCTGTTCAACACCCTGGCCAACGTGGTCAGCCTGATCGAGCCCGCGCCGCAGAAGGCCACGCTGATGCTGGAGCATTTCATCGCGTACCTGCGCGCATCGCTTGCAGCCAGCCGCGCCACGCAAGGCACGGTAGCGCAGGAGGCCAAGCTGCTGCGTGACTATCTGGCGCTGATCCGGATCCGCATGGGGGACCGGCTGCACTACTCGGTCGATGTCGACCCCGAACTCGAATCGATGCCGCTGGCGCCGATGCTGCTGCAGCCAGTGGTCGAGAATGCGATCAAGCATGGGCTGGAGCCCAAGATCGAAGGCGGGCGGCTGCTGGTCCGGCTGGAGCGGCGCGGCCCGCGCATGCTGGCGACCATCGAGGACGATGGCATGGGCTTTCGTCCCTCGGCCGGCGCTGGCGTCGGGCTTTCTAACCTGCGTGAACGGCTGGCCGTGCTGTATGACGGTGACGCCCACGTTCGGATTGAAGAACGCTCGCCCGGCACTGCCGTGCTGATCGAAATCCCGCTGCCGCGTGCATTCTGAAACGGAGACGCCCATGACGCCCACCGCCCTGATTGCCGACGACGAAGAGCACCTGCGCGCATATCTGCGCAGCAAGCTGCAACGCCATTGGCCAGAACTGCAGATCGTTGCCGAGGCGACCAACGGCATCGAAGCCGCCGACGCCATCGCACGGTTGTCGCCGAGCGTAGCCTTCCTCGACATCAAGATGCCCGGCCTGTCCGGCCTGGAGGTGGCGCAAGGGATTGAAACCGATACGCGGCTGGTGTTCGTTACGGCCTATGATGAATTCGCGCTCGATGCGTTCGAGCGCGCGGCCGTCGATTACCTGGTCAAGCCGGTCAGCGAGGAACGGCTCGGCCGCACCATCGAGCGGCTGCGCAAGGCGTTGCAGGAAGCGGCGCCTTTGCCGGAACTGGCACAGCTACTCAGCCAGCTCACACGCGCCCAGCCGCGCGCGGAAAGCGGCGGCCAGTTGCGCTGGGTACGCGCCAGCCGTGGCAATACCACCAGCCACGTGCCGATCCAGGAAGTGATGTACTTCCAGAGCGACGACAAGTACGTGGTCGTGCATACCCGCGATGGCGAGCACCTGATCCGCACGCCGCTGGCGGAGTTGATCGCCGGCCTCGATCCCGAGGTGTTCTGGCAGATCCACCGCTCGTCCATCGTCAACATGGAATACGTGGCCGGAACGCGCCGCGATGAGGCAGGGCGGCTCTTTGTCCGGATGCGTGACAGCGAAGCCGAACTGCCGGTATCGCGCGCCTACATGCACCGCTTCCGGCAGATGTAAGGCGGTCGGTGGCGCCACTGCGCCGCCGGCTGAGGGATTCACTTGCGATCCATGAATTCCTGGATCTTGCGCTGTTCCCAGTCACGCCCGCGGCGCGACAGCCGCATCCATACCAGCAACCCATGCACGGTCAGCGCCAGGCCCCAGGCCAGGGTGGTGGTCAGCGGCCATGGCCAGCCGGTGGCGGCGTAATGCGACCACCGCGGCGACGGAAAGTAGAAGAAGCGGAACCACAGCCAGCCGTTGACGACAGCGTAGACCAGCAGGTGGATGTACCAGCCGCGCAGGGCGTGCACCATGCGGCGCGCGCGCCAGTAGGCCATGGCGTTGGGGTCGTCGTTGGGCGGGAAGGCGTGGTGCATGGGATACCTCGTGATCAAGATGGTTGGCTTGCGTCAGGTATAGGCCATCGCAAAGCGCCGCTCCAGGCCCAAGGGCCGAATCGACGGATTTCGTTCGCCGGTGGGCGCGCGGATCGCGCGAATGTCGGCGGGTCCGACCCTCCCCCCGACTTGTTGCAGCTCTTGACCCGTCTCGCCGGGAATACCCGCATAGGAAAAGCCCAGTCCTTCACCATAATCATAGTAATTATGATCATAAATACGAAGCGATGGATTCCAAGCCGACCCCGCAGATAGAGGGCAGCAAACGCGTGAAGCGCTCGGACCAGGTGGTCAACGATATCAAGCGCTGGATCGTGCAGACGCACCAGAAGGTCGGAGACAAGCTGCCGCAGGAAGCAGCGTTGATCGAACAGATGGGCGTCGCACGCGGGACGGTGCGTGAGGCGCTTGCCTCGCTGCAGGCGCAGGGGCTGGTCAAGGTCAGCACGGGGCCAAACGGCGGTGCCACGCTGACGCAGCCGCCTTATGAGCGATGCCTGGAGGCAGTGTCCAACTTCCTGTACTTCCAGTCGGTCGACATCGTCACGCTGTACGCCCTGCGCCGCGCGGTTGAGCCGGAGCTGGCCGCCAACGCCGCCTTGCGCCTGACCGATGCCGACATCGCCGATCTCGAAGCGCTGATCGGGCTGAGCCACCCGGAACATGGCGGCAGCACGGACTGGAACGAGCGGCGCGAGGCCGACCTGCTGTTCCACGACCGCCTGGCCGATGCCTGCAGCAGCCCAATGCTGGCGTTGTTCTGCCGCCTGCTCAACGACATCATCCGCCGCGTCATCGTGGTCCGGAATGCTCAGGATGATTTCGACGACTTTGATGAAGAGATCTTCCACAGCCACAACGCGCTGATTGAAGCCTTCCGGTCGCGTGACCCGGAGCGTGCGCGTGCCCTGATGCAGGAGCACATGGAGCATGCCGAATCCCTGGCCCTGGAAGCCGAATCCCGCGTGGACCGCGGGAGCTTGCTGATGAGCCCGGTCGACTGATCCCCTGACGCGCTAGCGTCCCCCTTTTTTCTGCACACCCAACCGCCATCGTCGCATCCGACACGGCGGGTGGGATTCCTATTGCCTGAATCCTGGGAGCCTTGACGTGAAACCTGCTGAATTGCTTTGGCGCTGGAGCGCTGTCGATATTGCCGATGCCGTGCGGCGGCGCGAGATTTCCTGCCGCGAGGTCACGGCCAGCGTGCTGGCCCGCATCGATGCCCTTAACCCTCGCCTGAATGCGTTGCCGGAGGTGCTGGCAGAAGAGGCGCTGGCCAGCGCGGATGCCGCGGACCGCCAGGTCGCTGAGGGCGCAGAGCTGGGGCCGCTCCATGGCGTGCCGGTCACGATCAAGATCAATGTCGACCAGGCCGGCCATGCCACCACCAACGGCGTGATCCCGCTGAAGCACAACATTGCGCGTGAGGATGCCCCCGTGGTTGCGAACCTGCGTAGTGCCGGGGCCATCATCGTCGGGCGCAGCAATACGGCTACCTATTCCTCGCGCTGGTTTACCGACAACGGCCTGCACGGGCGCACGCTGAACCCGTGGGATGCGGATATCACCCCCGGCGGCTCCAGCGGCGGTGCCGCGTCCGCGGTCGCTTCCGGCATGGGGGCGCTGGCGCATGGCAATGACATCGGCGGCTCCATTCGCTATCCGGCCTATGCCTGCGGTGTCGTCGGCTTGCGGCCGACGACCGGGCGGGTGCCCGCGTACAACCCGTCGGCCACTGCCGAGCGCAGCATCACGCCACAACTCATGTCCGTGCAGGGGCCGCTTGCGCGCAGCATTGCCGACCTGCGGCTCGGCTACCACGCCATGGCCCGCTATGACGGGCGCGACCCGGCATGGGTGCCGGTGCCGCTGGAACTGCCGCTGCCGCCGGGACCGATACGCGTGGCGCTGTTCCGGCGGTGTCCGGGCGTTCCCGTCGATCCCGCGGTCAGCGCGGCGCTGGACAGTGCCGGGCAATGGCTGCAGCAAGCGGGCTACGCCGTCGAAGAAGCCAGGCTGCCTGACTTCATGGAAGCGGCAGCGCTGTGGCGCACGCTGACGGTCGACGACAGCCGCCGCAACATCATCGCAGGCGTTGACCAGCATGGCGACGACGCCATGCGGCAAAGCCAGCGCAACATGCTGGACGGGATGCAGGAGACCGACCGCGATGGCTTTCTCGATGCCCTGGCGCGACGCCAGGCGATCGCACGCAACTGGTCGCTGTTCATGCAAACGTATCCGCTGGTGCTGATGCCGGTGTCGTGGCAGCGCCCGAGCGTGCAAGACGCGGATACCCGCACGCCCGAAGAGAACCGGGCCTTGCTGGACGCACAGAGCCCCATGCTGGCAACAGCGATGCTCGGCATGCCGGGGCTGTCCGTGCCGACTGGCATGGCCGGCGGCGTGCCGGTCGGCGTGCAGCTGATGGCATGGCGCTTCCGCGAAGACCTGTTGCTGCGAGCCGGCCAGGCCATTGAGGACGCGGCGCGTTTTACCCCTTACAGCGACCTGCAAACCGGCATCTAGACCCAGGAGCTTCCCATGAACGAACGCAAACCTGCTTACGCCCCACGGCTGTCGCGCCGCGCCATGCTGGCCGGCACCGCCGCCGCTCTGTGTACCGGTGGCCTGCTCTCCAGGGCCGTATGGGGGCAGTCCGTATCGCGCATCATCGTGCCGTTTCCGCCGGGAGGGCCGGCCGACTACATGGGCCGCCTGCTGTCCGAGAAGCTGAAAGATGCCATGGGCCGTACCGTCATCGTCGACAACCGCCCCGGTGCCGGGACGCGCGTGGCGGCCGAAATGCTGAAGAACGCCCCGGCCGACGGCACCACCGTGCTGCTGGCACCTGTCGATCCGATGTTCATCGGGCCGCTGATCTACAGCAATATGCGCTTCAACCCCGCCACCGACTTCACGGCGATCACCGATGTGACGGGCGTCCAGTTCGGTATTGCAGTCAGCGCCAGCTCACCCATCAAGACACTGGCCGACTTCGTCAAGGCCGCCAGGGCCAAGCCGGCTGACTATTCGATCGGCATCAGCACGGTTGGCTCGCTGCTGCATTTCCTTGCCGTGGAGTTCGTCAGCCAGTCGCGCACCGGCAGTACGCTGGTACCGTATCGCGGTGGCGCGGCGATGGTGACGGAAATAATGGGTAACCAGGTCGCGGCGGGCATGGACGCCATCACGAGCTTCACCGAACTGCATCGCGGCGGCAAGCTCCGCGTGCTGGCCGTGGCAGGGGAAAAGCGCGCTGATGCCTTGCCGGATGTGCCTACGTTTGCGGAGTCTGGTTTCCCCAACCTGGTGACCTCGTCGCGCTACCTGCTTTATGTCCGCGCCAACACGCCGCCCGACGTGACCACGCAGTGGTATCAGGCCGTGCGCAAGGTGCTGGCCATGCCGGATGTGCGCGAAAAGCTCGCGCGCGCTGGCTATGACATCTTGCCGGGCGGCACTGCTGATGAGGTTGCCAGGTATGCGAGCGCGCTTTCGGCACGGTGGACGCCGGTGATCAAGGCGTCGGGTTTCAAGGGGGATTGAGAGGAATTTCGTAGCCGCACCCCAAACTCGGCTGGAGACGATTTCCATTTGTGTCAGCTTGCTGGAGAATTCCCGCGGCACCCTCCTCCTGTAGGGTGCCGCTTTGTATTAAGCATGTCTGTCCCAGTGTCGTAATTGGCCTCAGAAGACAACCTGGGCGGCGCCAAGGGAAAGTGCCAATGGCGCCGCATCGTGCCGACTGGCGCAATTGCTGTGGCTCGCAGCCGCTCAGGCTGCGAGCCATACACCCGAGCGTATCCAGCCATGACCTCCTTCTCTTTCCGCGCCCGCCGCCTGTGGCTCGCCACAGGCTTTGGCCTGGCACTCTCCGCCTGCGCCCCGATGATCGCGACCACCCCGGCAACGGTGGAGCTCATGCAGCCAGCCGCCACGGCCAAGCGCGTCCAGCTTCTGGCGCCGGCGCAGGTCAAGCTCGACACCGGCTATTCCCGAGACCTCGCTGCCAGGTCGACCTGGTCGCAGGTCGGGCGCCTCCCGCAAGGCGATGTCTACCGCCCCATCGGCACCATTCTCACAATCGAGGGCCGCCATGTTCACGAGGCCTACCTGGTCGTCCGCAACAAGACGCTGGTGGGCTTCTATCTGCCTGGGGAGCAGAACTACTCCCCGCTAACGACAGCAGTACCTTTGAACTTGGGAGAATCGGAATGAAACGGGTTGCGCGCATGCTGATCGCCGGACTGGCGGTGTCATCGCTGCTGGCGGGATGCGCTTCGGGCGTGAAGCACGCCGAGATGGCGGCATCGATGCCCACGCTGAAGCCGGGCGAGGGTCGGATTTATTTCCTGCGTTCGGCGTCGATGTTCGGGGCGGCCATCCAGCCGGATATCCGCCTGAATAGCCAGGTCGTTGGCGAATCCAAGCCCGGCGGTTTCTTCTTCGTGGACCGCACGGCTGGCAAGTATGTCGCGGCGGCCTCGACCGAAACCGAGAAGACACTCAGCTTCGTGCTGGATGCCGGCGAGACCAAGTACGTGCGCAGCTCGCCGTCGCTGGGGCTGATGGTGGGCCGCGTGGTGCTGGAGCTGGAAACGCCGGAGAAGGCGAAGGAAGAGCTGGCGTCGCTGAGCTACACGGGGGACCAGGTGAAGACTGCGGCGAAGTAAGCGGATTGATTCAGCCGCGTTGCAGGCTGAGTCGCGTTGACGACGCCGGTGCGTCGTCAATTGACGCATCGGAATTCCGCATGGCTTGCGGCTCAGCGCGGGCCTATCAACGTAGGCGGGGCACCTCCTCGTGATGTTGGCAAAGCAGGGTTGCGCCACCCTTTTCATTGTAGTAACGTAACTACATTGAAGTTGCTAGGAGGGTCATCATGACGATCACAACCCTATCGAGCCGAGAACTCAATCAGGACGTGACAAAAGCCAAGAAGGCGACGAAGGACGGTCCGGTCTTCATCACGGACCGCGGCAAACCGGCGCATGTGCTGTTGAGCTTCGAGGAATATCAGAGGCTCACCCAGCAGCGTCGCAATATTGCAGATGCACTCGCGATGCCCGGCATTGAGGACATCGAGTTCAATCCGCCACGTGCCAACATCAAATTCCGGCCCGCTGATCTCACATGATGTTCGTGCTCGATACCAATGTCGTTTCCGAACTGCGCAAGGTCCGAGCCGGTAAGGCTGATGCAAACGTTGCAGCGTGGTCTGCCAGCGTTGATGCAGCTTGGCTCTTTGTGTCGGCGGTCACCATCATGGAACTGGAAACCGGTGTCTTGCAAATCGAGCGGCGGGATGCCCGCCAAGGTGCGCTGCTGCGGGCGTGGCTGGACCACCATGTATTGCCCGAATTCGCAGGCCGCGTTTTGCCCATTGATACCGCCGTGGCCCTGCGTTGCGCTCGGCTGCACGTACCAGACCGGCAATCGGAGCGGGATGCGTTGATTGCCGCAACAGCAATCGTGCATGGAATGACCGTCGTTACACAAAATGTCGCCGACTTCATGGCAACTGGCGTGAGCGTCCTGAACCCTTGGGACGCCTGATCGTGAGCCGCCGTCTTTTCCCAAGGAGCTTCCCGACGTCACAGTCATCAAGCCGGGAAGCCATCCCCGTTAAGACGCAGGCAGCTCATCCGCCAACACACTCTCCAGCTGCGCCTTCACCAGCCCCAACAAGCAAAATGCACTAAAGCAGCCCTCGAATTGCACACTCTGCTGTTCCAGCAGGGTAAGCACACCATCCATACCAGCCGAGACTGACTGAAGGCTGTACCGCGCCGTGGATAGATCGATTTCCGACTAGGACCTCCTATCGTTGAGTGAAGGTCCGCCGCACGACGTTAGGGAAGGGCGGCGGGCCTGACGACGAGGGTGGAAACCGGTGCCACAGCCATTGCCGGTCAGCCTTGCGGCTGCCTCATCCGGCCCGCCATAGATGGCTTGCCCGTATAGGCAAGAACGGTCGTCAGGGACGACCGTCCGGCTGCTGACATTCGGGTTTCCACACCCGGTCACCGTTGTGTGCGATGACCGTGTCAGTCTCACGCGTCAGAGCCAACAACTCGATAAGACACTTCGCATTCCTACACGGACGCCGCATCCTGCCCGAGCCACGCCCGCCAGCAAATAGCCAAACGCCTAAACCACTCGCCTCAATCCACCAGCGTCGCCAATGCCTCCCGCGCCTCCCGGCGCAGCTTCTCCAGATCCAGCCCCACGATCGCGCCATCACGCACCACGTGCCGCCCGCGCACCAGCACATCCCGCACCGGCGTAGGCTCGCCAGCCGCCACAGGCGCAGTGCCGATGTCATGGAAGCCATGGAACCGCAGCCCGCTGACGTCATAGATCGCCAGGTCGGCAGACTGCCCTGGCGCGAGCGTGCCGATACCCGGCAGCCCCAGCACCTGCGCACCGCCTGCGGTACCCCAGTGGATGACTTCCTCCACGCGGGTTTGCGCGGCCCCGCCCAGCGCCCGGTGCACCAGCCACGCGAAATTGGCCTCATGCACCATGCTGCCCGATTCATTGGACGCCACTCCATCCACGCCCAGTGAAATCGGCACGCCCGCATCGGCCATCGCGCGCACTGGCGCAATGCCGCTGCCGAGCCGCGCATTGCTGACGGGGCAGTGCGCCATGCCGGTGTTGGTTACGGCGAGCATTCGGATCTCTTCGGGATTCACGGTGACCAGGTGCGCGAACCAGACGTCCGGCCCCAGCCAGTCGTGGTCGGCCACGAACTGCACCGGCGTGCACTGGTACTTCTCGCGGCAGAACTTCACGTAGTTGTCGGTCTCCGACAGGTGCGAATGCAGCCGCAGGTCCATGCCGCGCCCGAAGGCGGCCAGCTCGCGCAGCAGTGCGGGGGGCAGCGAAAAGGTTGGCGTCGTTGGTGCGACCACTACGCGGCGCAGGCCATCGGCCGAAGCGTCGTGATAGCGCGCCTTCAGTCGCTCGATATCGGCCAGCATCTCGTCCAGCGTCTCGGGCACCAGCGCGGTGGCGCGCATACCCGGATGATCGGAGGCTGACTGGATGGCGCCGCCGCGGCACAGCACCAGGCGCATGCCAAGCTCTTCCGCTACCTCGAACAGCACGTCCCCGGTCTCCGCCCCATTGCCGTGGTGATACAGGTAGTGGTGATCGGCGCAGGTGGTGGTGCCGGACAGCAGCAGTTCGGCCATGCCCAGTCGCACGGCGGTACGAAAGATCTCCGGCGTGAAGCGCGCCAGGCGCGGGTAGGCGACGGAGGCCAGCCATTGTTCCAGCCCCACGTTCATGCCGCTGGGCACGGCCTTGAGCAGGTTCTGGAACAGGTGGTGGTGGGTGTTGACCCAGCCCGGGTAGACCACGCAACCGGTGGCGTCCAGCACAGTTTCGTCGCCCTGGCGCAGCAGGCCTGCACCGATCTCGGCGATGCGGCCGTCGCGGATGCGGATGTCGGCGGCGCCCGCTCGCGCGGCATTGCCGGTGCGGCCGGTCATCACGGCGGCGGCGTTGCGGATCAGAAGGCCGCCGGCGGGCGCGGCGCTGGTGGCGTTGGTGTTCTGCACCATGTTTCAGACCCCTTGGACGTTGTCGGCACTGGCGGGCAGCTCGTCGGCTTCACGGGCGGGCACGCCGTTGAGAATCAGGTTGAGCAGCACAGAGACCACGCAGGCGATGATCACGCTGCTGTGGACAAAGGGCTGCAGGAAGCCGGGCAGCTTCTCCAGCATGCCGGGCAGCATCACGGGCATCATCGCGCAGCCGAGCGTGATGGAGACGATGGAGAGGTTGTTGGGATTGCGGTCGTATTCGACCTCTCCCAGCGTCTTGATGCCGGCGGCCACGACTACGCCGAACATGACCATGGTTGCACCGCCCAGCGCCGCGGCCGGGATCGAGGCAAACAGGGCGCCGATCTTGGGCACCAGCGCTACGGCGCACAGCATCGCGCCGCAGGTGGCCACTACCCAGCGGCTGCGCACCCCGGTGACGATGACCAGGCCCACGTTCTCCATGAAGGCGATATACGGGAACGCCGCGAACATGCCGCCGATGGCGCTGGCCAGGCCGTTGGCACGCAGGCCGCGGGTGGCATCGCGCTCGGTCAGGGGGCGCTTGACGATATCGCCGACGGCGATGAACAGGCCCATCGATTCCACCATCTGCACCACCATCACGATCACCATGGTGGTGATGGCGCCCACGTTGAAGGTGGGCATGCCGAAGGCAAACGGCGTCACCATGGTGAACCACGGTGCGCGCGCGACTTCGTCGAAGCTGCCCATGCCCAGCATCCACGCCACCGCGCCGCCGACCAGCAGGCCGATCACGACGGACAGGTTGCGGATCAGCTCGCCGCCGTGCCGGTTGATGAACAGGATCAGCGCCACCACGCCGAAGGCAACGATGAAAAAAATGGGGGCGCCGAAATCCGACGCCCCCCTTCCGCCTCCAAACCAGTGAAACGAAACCGGGAACAGCGACAGGCCCACCGCGGTGATGGTGCAACCGCTAACCACCGGCGGGAAGAAGCGCTTGAGCTTGCCAATGATCGGCGCAAGGAACATCGCGATTACGCCCGCGGCGATGATGGCGCCGCAGACGCCGTTGAAGCCCAGCGACGGATCGGCGCCAATGGCGATGACGGGGCCCACTGAACTGAATGCAACGCCCTGCATCAGCGGCAGGCGCACGCCGAACTTCCAGAAGCCGACGGTCTGCAGCAGGGTGGCGATGCCGGAGGTGAACAGCGCGGTGCTGATCAGCATGGTGGTCTGCGCCGGCGTCATCTTGAGTGCGCCGGCCACGATCATCGGCACGGCGATGGCACCGAGATAACTGACCAGCATGTGCTGGAAGCCGAGCGTCGCCATGGCGCGTGCCGGCAGGACCTGGTCGACGGGGTGAACCGCTGCTTGCATGATGTTGTCTCCTGCCGCGTGCTGGGGGAAAGTGCGCCATGCCGGCGGCGGCTGGCCCGGTCTGTTGGTTGCCGGGCTCGGTCCGTCACGGTGCCATGCGCGGCGCATGGCCGACGCATGCCTTGCACAGTAGTGATGCACGGCATGCCGTCATAGCGCTATTGCGAAGGCCCTGGCACCGGGCCGCAATCGCGCTTGCAAAATGCGCGCCCGGGGCATCAGGGGTTTCCCTTGGGTTGCGTGAGGGCGGGGGTGGTCATAGGATGGATGCGCTTCTTCATTGCTATCCGAATGCGCCGGAAGCGAAGACGTATTCCCGGCGCTTTCCACCATTTTCCCAACGCCATGTCACCCACCGCAGGATGGTCTGCTGCTGCCTCCCGCTCGCCAGTCAGCCGCGGCGGTGACCTCGACCGCATCCAGTCTCTGTCCGGCCGCGTGTTCGGTCCCACGCGGCTGCGCGCGACGGAGGCCGATGCGGCGCTCGATGCCCGTATCGACACCAGCACCATCGGCCGGCTGACGCTGGTCACCATTGCCTACAACCAGGCAGTGCAGATCGAGCCGCAGCCGAACAAGGATGAGTTCGTGATCCAGACCGTGCTGGCGGGTACGTGCCGCGTGGAGACCCCGCGCGGTGCGATGCTGATGCCGCCGGGTGCGACCTTTGTGTTCTCGCCCACCGTGCCGGCCACGTTGTCGCTGGACCCTGGCTGCGAGCGCTTCAGCGTGGTGATCCGCCGGCAGCTGATCGACGAGGCGTTCCGCCAGCAGTTCAGCTTCGAGCCGCCGGTGCCGATTGAATTCGACATGCAGCCGGTGGCGGACGATGGCCGCGCCGCGCGCTGGCAGGCGCTGGTGAGCTACCTGCGCGCGGAAACGCGGGTGCGGCGCGAAGGCAGCGGCGTGCCGGCGGTGGACGGCAGCATCGAGCGCATCGTGCTGTCGACACTGCTGCTCGACCGCTTTGCCGCGGACGGCAATATGCTGCCGCGCCGGTTCGAGGCGGTGCTGCCTGACTATGTGCGCAATGCCATCGCCTACCTGCGCGCCAATCTTGAACAGCCGCTGACGCTGGAGCAGATCGCCGCACATTGCGGCGTATCGGCGCGCACCTTGCAACTGGGTTTTCGCAAGAGCAAGAACACCACGCCGATGGAGTACCTGCGTCTGCTGCGCCTGCATGGCGCACGCGCCGATCTGCAACGGGCGCGGCAACAGAAGGGGATGGTCAGCGCGATTGCGTTGCGGCACGGCTTTACGCACCTGAGCCTGTTCTCGCGCGAGTACCGGCGCGAGTTTGGCGAGCTGCCGTCGCAGACCTTGCGGGCGGCAGCGCAGCAGGGGGGCTGACGGCGAGCCGGCCCCCTGTTGCTCAGGACCTTCAGCACTCAGATCGTGCCCGCCGCCGCCAGTGCCTCGATCTCTGCCTCGTTCATGCCGAGCGACTTCAGGACAGAAGCAGAGTGCTCGCCGACTGCCGGAACATTCCCCATGGAAGCCGGTACGCCCGACAGCGTAGCCGGCGGCAGAAGTGCCTGGATGGCGCCACCCGGCGTCTGGACTTCCCGCCAGCGATTGCGTGCGGCAAATTGCGCGTGCTGCCAAACATCATGCATGTCGTTCAGGGGCGAGTTGGCAATGCCCCCGCGATCGAGACGTTTGACCAGCTGTTCCCCGGTCATGGAGCGGAGATGACTGGCGATCTCCTGGTCCAGCGCCGCGCGATTGGCGACGCGTTGGAGATTGGAGTTAAAGCGGTCATCTGCCGCCAGGGCCGGGTCCTCCAGCACCTCGGAGCAGAACCGCTGCCATTCCCGTTCGTTCTGCAGCCCGAAGATGACGCTGGCCCCATCGCCGGTCTGGTACTGGCCATAGGGGGCGATACCCGGATGCGCAACGCCGTTGCGTGCCGGCGGCGTGCCGCCATAGTGAGCAAAGTTCAGGGGATATGACATCCATTCGCTCAACGCCTCGAGCATGGTGACTTCAACCCGGAGGCCGGCGCCAGTCCGTGCGCGTTGCAGCAAGGCGGACAGGATGCCGGTATAGGCGTACATGCCAGCGGCAATGTCCGCGATGGAAATGCCGGTGCGCGACGGCGCAGCTTCCGTACCGCTTACCGAGATCAGGCCCGCAGCGGCCTGGATCAACAGGTCATAAGCCTTCTTGTCGCGGTATGGCCCGCTGTCACCATACCCTGAGATATCGCAGACGATCAGCTCAGGATAGTCAGCATGCAATGACTCGAAGTCCAGTCCCATGCGTTGGGAGGCTCCCGGCGCCAGGTTCTGGATGAACACGTCCGCTTCGGCGAGCAGCTTGTGCACGATCGCCTTGGCCTCGGGCTTCTTGAGATCCAGCGTGAGGCTTTCCTTGCCGCGATTTGCCCAGACAAAGAACGACGACTGGCCGTGCACGGAATGGTCATAGTCGCGGGCGAAATCGCCAACGAGCGGGCGTTCCACCTTGATGACGCGGGCGCCGAGATCGGCGAGCTGGCGGCTGGCGAAGGGCGCCGCTACAGCGTGCTCAAGCGCCAGAACGGTGATGCCATCAAGGGGGCGTAGGCTGGGTTTCATGGAGGGAGAATGAAGGGGCCTGGCGGCACACGGGCCGGACGACAAAGTATAGGAATGGTCCTCTTCCCCCGAACAGTCGAGAATTCCTAAGGCGGCTTCGAAGTCTTCGAAACTGGCCGCATGCCTGCCCTTAGGGCGCAGCGTCCGGTGCGCCCCATTCGGCGACATACCGGATAAAGTCCCGCGTATAGGCCGGGAGCGCCTTCTGGCTCCGCACGACAATCCGCTGCTCGCGCCGGGCCCATGGCTCATCCAGGGTGACCCCTTCCACCACCCCTTGCTCAATCAGGGGGCCCGCTACGGAACGTGGCACGAGGGAGATGCCGGCGCCTTCCTGTACGCAACGCATGGCCGCGGCAAAGTCGGGTGCATGCACGCGAACGCGTGGCTTGATGCCGGCACGCGCGGCCATGTCATTGAGGAAGAGGAAATTGCTGCTCTTGCTGCCGACGGATACCAGGTCGTAAGCCAATGCCTGTGCAAGGGACATCTTGTCGAGCAGCCCGGACGGGTGGCGTGCCGGAACCACGAACATCAACTCATCGACGCCATATCGAATGAACTCCAGGCCCCGCATATCGATCGCGCCGGCCACCAGTCCGACGTCCGCCCGGTCCTCGATCACTGCCCGCACGCTGTCCTCGCTGAGGTGCTCCTCCAGGTCGACATTGACGTTCGGGTACGCCGCCAGGAACCGGCTAAGCGCCGCGGGCAGGCTGGCCATGGTGCTGCTGTTCGCGTAGACACGGATATGCCCTTCAATGCCGTCGGTATGGCGCCGCATGTCCGACTGCAAGCGTTCGACGTTCTCCATGATCGCCTCGGCATAGTGCTGTACCGTCTCGCCCGCCGGCGTCAGGGCCATGCCCTTCTGCGTCCTGTTGAACAACGGGACGCCCATCGCCTGTTCGAGGTTCTTGAGGCGGTAGCTGGCCGAAGGCGCCGTCAAATGCATATCTGACGCTCCTGCCGTCACGCTCTTGGCCTGCGCAATGGCGAGGAATACTCGCAGATCGGTGAGTTCGAAACGCACGCTTGTCTCCGTTGCCCGACAGTTCCTGGGGATGTTTAGAGGAATTCTAACGACACCCCAGGAGCTTTCGACTGGTGTCCTTGCAGGGTCCGATTCTATATTTCGGCTCGTCACGGCAGCTACCGCTGTGCTATGCGAGAAATAATCGGAGACCAACATGACTATATTCTTCCGCAGGATCGCCAGCGCGCTGGGCAGCGCCGCGACACTCCTGGCCTGGGCGTCCCCGTCAGTGGCGCAGACAGACTACCCGGTGCGGCCTGTCCGACTCATCGTTCCGTACCCCGCTGGCGGGCCGACGGACACCTTCGCCCGATCGCTGGCTGCAAGCTGGGGCCGCAAGCTGAACACCTCGGTGGTTGTCGAGAACAAGTCGGGGGCCGGCACGATAGTCGGCACCGAGCTCGCGGCGAAAGCGGCACCGGACGGCTATACGTTGCTGCTGACCACTGTCGCGCATGCCGTGAACCCAAGCATTCACGCCAGCCTGCCGTATCGCACGATCGAGGACTTTGCGCCAGTCGGGCTGGCGGCTCGTGCGCCGCTGGTGCTGGTCGTGAACAAGGGCGTCCCGGCGAAAACACTGCCGGAATTCTTCGCTTATCTGAAGTCGCGTCCCGGCCAGGTCAACTATGGCTCAGCCGGAGTTGGCAGTGCCCCGCATCTCGCCGGGGAACTGCTGAACTACACGGCAGGAACGAAAGCGGTCCACGTCCCATATCGGGGGAGCGCGCCTGCCATGGCCGATCTTATCGGTGGCCATGTCGAATTCATGATCGACAGCGCACCGACAGGGCTGGCGCAGGTGCGCGCGGGAACGGTGCGATTGCTGGGAACGTCGATGGGAAAACGCCTGCCGCAGACCAGGGAGACGCCGGCGATTGCGGAAGCCGTGTCAGGCTATGAGGCGTACACCTGGAACGCGGTATTCGTGCCAGCCCGAACACCGTCGGCAGTTGTCCAGAAGCTGGTCTCGACACTTGGCGATGCACTCAGCGATCCCGCCCTGCAAAGCAAAGCCTTCGAACTCGGATTGCAGCTGGAGACGCAGCCTACACCAGCGGGGCTCGACCAGTTCCTGCGCGCGGAACTGGAGAAGTGGAAGCGGGTGGCCGTCGCCACGAATATGAAAGCCGACTGAGCGAAACCCGCGCAGGCCAGCGCCGGAACCAACCATCAGGAATACGGAGAAGCCATGAACGCCTATCAACTTTGTCCGCAACGCTACTTTGAGGATTTCGAACTCGGAGAGCACTTCAACCTGCCGTCCCGCACCATGACCGACGCGCTGTTCGCGGCGTTCCAGCTGGCAAGCGGGGACAACCATCCGGTTCACTACGACGTCGAGTACTGCCGTGCTCTCGGCATGCCGCACATGCTGGCGCACGGCTTCCAGGTCGTGATCCAGACTGCCGCGGGGGCGGGCCTGTTTCCCCATATGGTCGAGGAGTCCCTGAAGGGCTTTATCGAGCAGAGCAGCCGCTTCCTCGCGCCTGTCTATGTCGGCGATACGTTGTACTGCCGCCTCACCGTCACCGAGCTGGTTCCCGGTCGTACGACCGGCGTGCTGGCGATGCGGTCGGAGGTGCGAAACCAGAACGACGTCTGCGTCATGGAGGGTACGCAAAGGTACTTGCTGCGCAAGCGTGTGCCGGGCAGCAGCGGGGACTGACGGGAGGTCAGCCTCCGCTGCCGGTCAGGACCGTCAGGCTGCCTGGGCCACGGGCAGGCAGACCCTCAGCAGCGTCTGCAAGCGCAGCTTGTCGAGGTGCCGGCCGATAAATACGAACTTGCTTTGCGCGGCCTCCGCGCCCCACGCATCGGCGGGATGAAAATCCATCAGCCGGTGCACGGCTTGCAGCACGTAGCGGCGGTCATCGCCCTCCACGGCCACGATCCCCTTCATCCGGAACACATCGTCCCCTTGCGCCGCGAGCAGTGCCTTCAGGCCGTGCTCCAGGCGCTGGCGGTCGAACGGCTGGTCGAACACCAGCGATACGGACGTCACCGACGGATCGTGGCGGTGGCCGTGCGCGTCGTCATCGTGCACGTGGTCGCAATGCTCGTCGCACACGTGGTCGTGATGGTCGTGGTCGTGCGCATGTTCGTGGTGGTCAGCGTGCGCGTCCGCCTGGATCGTGCCCGTGGTAAAGCCGCCGATGCCGAGGATCTTGCCGAGGTCCACCTGCGCAAAGTTTGAGCGCAGGATCTGCGCACCCTCATTCAGGCGGTGGATGCGTGCCTCCAGCCTGTCTAGCTGCGCGGCGTTCACCAGGTCGGTCTTGTTGAGGATCACGCGGTCGGCCGCCACGATCTGGTCGACGGCCTGGTTGTCGAAGCCGGTCAGTTGGGGATCATCGAGGTGGCTCTCGATATGCACCGCGTCCACCAGCGTCAGGATGCCGTCGAGCGTGACCTGCTTGGCGACTTCGTTGTCCATGAAGAAGGTGGCCGCCACCGGCGTGGGATCGGCCAGGCCGCTGGTCTCGACCAGGATATGGTCGAAGCGCTCGGGCTGCTCCAGCAGCTTCTGCAGGATGCGCACGAGGTCGGTGCGCACATCGACCACGCAGCAGATGCAGCCGTTGGTCATCTGGTAGATCTCTTCGTCGGAGGTCATCACCAGGTCGGAATCGACATCGACCTCGCCGAACTCGTTCTCGATCACGGCGATGCGGTGGCCATGCTTCTGCGTCAGGATGTGGTTGAGCAGCGTCGTCTTGCCCGAGCCGAGGAAGCCGGTAAGGATGGTGACCGGGACGGGCGGTTGTTGTGCGACGGCAGGTGCGTTCATGTTGTCTCCTGATTGGGTACTGCGTTCCCCGCTATCGCGGGGCGAAAGTTCTCTAGTTCTCTTCAGGCGGTAGCCACGTTGGGGCGCAAGCCTTGCCAGCGTTCCACCAGCCCGTCGTGCGGCACGTCGAACAGGTCCAGCACGCGCCCCACGGTGTGGTTGACGATGTCGTCCACTGACTGCGGATGTGTGTAGAAGGCCGGCACCGGCGGCACCACGATGGCGCCCATCTCGGTCACCGTGGTCATGTTGCGCAGGTGCACCAGGTGGAAGGGCGTCTCGCGCGCCAGCAGCACCAGCCGGCGGCGCTCCTTGAGCATCACGTCGGCGGCGCGGGTGACGAGGTTGTCGGCAAGCCCGGTGGCGATGGCGGCCAGCGTGCGCATGGAGCACGGCGCCACTACCATGCCGTCGCAGCGGAACGAGCCGCTGGCGATGGTGGCGCCGATGTCGCGCACGTTGTGCACCACGTCGGCCATGGCTTCGAGCTGCGGGCGCTGCAATCCCAGTTCATGGTGCGCGGTCAGCAGGCCGGACGGCGAGCAGACCAGGTGGGTCTCCCAGCCGTCCAGTGCCGACAGTGCCTGCAGCACGCGCACGCCGTACACCGCGCCGCTGGCGCCGGTAATGGCCACCACCAGGCGTTGCTTGCGGGTCATGGGGTGGCGCCTTCCTTCGCTGCCTTCTCAGCCAGTGCCTGCAGCACTTGCTCCGGCTTGATCGGGTAGTGCCGGAAGCGCACGCCGATGGCATCGAACACCGCATTGGCAATCGCCGGCCCGATCGCGACGATCGGGTCCTCGCCCACCCCCTTGGCGCCGAACGGGCCGCCGGGGTCGGGGGCCGCTTCCAGGATCACCGTGTGGATGGGTGGCATGTCCATCGCCAGCGGCATCTTGTAGTCGACGAAGTTGGCGTTGAGCGAGCGCCCGGTGCGCATATCGATCTGGTAGTCCTCATACAGCGTATGGCCGATGCCTTGCTGGATGCCGCCTTCGATCTGCCCTGCGGCAGCCACCGGGTGGATCACCTTGCCGACGTCATGCACAGGCAACACCTGCTGCACGGTGATGAAGCCGGTTTCGGTATCGACCGCCACCTCGACAAAATGCGCGGCGAATGAATACGACTTGGTCGGGTGATAGGTGGCGGTGCCCACCAGCTGCGCGGCGGGGATGCCCTTGCGCGGCATCACGGCCTCGCGCACGGTCAGGGTCGGGCCGTCGCGGTCGCGCACGGCGATCACGCCGGCGGTCAGTGTCAGGGCCTCGGGCTCGCATTCCATCAGCTTGGCCGCGCGATCGAACAGCTGGCGCTTGATCTCGCCCGCCGCCATCTGCGCGGCCTTGCCGACCATATAGGTGGTGTGGCTGGCAAAGGCGCCGATGTCCCAGGGCACCACGTCGGTATCGCCGTGCACGACCGCCACCGCTTCGAACGGCAGGGTCAGTTCTTCTGCAACGATCTGGGCGAGGGCGGTATGCGCACCGGTACCCAGCCCGGCCGCGCCGGTCAGCAGCACCACGGTGCCATCCTCATTCATCTTGATGATGGCGTTGCCCTGCTCCTTGATGCCGGGATAGGCGCTGCTGCCGTGCATTTCGCAGCCCAGGCCCCAGCCGGTGCGGATCGGGCCGTTGGTGTCGCGCGGGCGCCGGCGTAGCGCGGGCCAGTCGACCAGTTCCATGCCTTTCTCGATGCAGGCCTCCAGGCCGTGCCCGATCAGCGGATGGTTGGACGGCGCAATGTCGCCTTCGCGCACGGCGTTCTTCAGCTTCAGCCCGGCGGGGTCCAGGCCCAGGTGCTCGGCGGCCTCGTCCATCTGCACGTCGAGCGCGTAATAGGTCTGGACCACGCCATAGCCGCGGAAGGCGCCGGCGATGGGGCTGTTGGTGTAGACGCAGCGGCCTTCGAGCAACACGTTGTCGCAGCGGTACAGCGAGACCATGGCGGCGGTGCCGACATTGGTCACACCCGGGCCATGCGAGCCATAGGCGCCGGAGTTGAACACCACTTTGGCCTGGCGCGCGGTGATGGTGCCGTCGTTGCGGAAGCCTTGCTTGAGCCAGATCTTCGCCGGATGGCGCGTGCGCCCGCCGAGGAAGGTTTCCTCGCGCGTGTATTCCATGCGCACCGGGCGGCGCGTCTCGCGCGCCAGCAGCGCGCACAGGAACTCCTGCTGGAACAGGTCCTGCTTGGCGCCGAAGCCGCCGCCCATGTGGTCGACCAGCACGCGCACCTTGTGCAGCGGCAGGCCCAGCACCTCGGCCATGATGCCGCGCACCATGAAGGCGGTCTGGGTGGAGATCCACACCGTCAGGTTGCCGTTGCCGTCCCAGCTGGTGGTGCAGACGTTGGGCTCCATGTAGGCGGGGGTGGGGCGGCCGCCTTCGTAGATGCCTTCGAGGATGAAGTCCGCCTCGGCAAAGCCCGCTTCGACGTCGCCGCGCTTGATGATCACCGGCGGCAGCACCAGGTTGCCGCCGGGTTCGCGGTCGTGGATGCGCGGGGCGTCAGAGCGCTCGGCGTCCTCGGTGGTGAAGACGGCGGGCAGCGTTTCGTACTCGACTTCGATCAGCTCGACCGCGCGCTCGGCGATCTCTTCGCTGATGGCGGCCACCGCGGCGACGCCTTCGCCCCAGTAGCGCACCTTGTCGTCCAGGATGTACTGGTCGCAGGTCACCGAGGCGGAGCGCGGGTGGGGCGAGCCGGCGTGCAGCACGCGCGGCACGTTCTCATGGGTCAGCACGGCTTTGACGCCTGGCAATGCCAGCGCACGCGAGGTGTCGATGCGGTGGATTTTCGCGTGCGCGAGGTTGCAGCGCTTCATCTTGCCGAACAGCAGGCCGGGGAAGGGCATGTCGGCAACGTATCTGGCGTTGCCGGTGACCTTGTCGAGCAGGTCGGTGCGCTTGACGCTGTGTCCGATCACGGCGTGGGTCATCATGCCTCCTCGCTGGCGCGGGCCTTGCAGCCCGCGAATTCCATGGCCTCGGCGGTCCTCTCGATGGCCTCGATGATCTTGGTGTAGCCGGTGCAGCGGCAGATATTGCCGGCAATGGCAAAGCGGATTTCGTCGCGCGTGGGACGCGGGTTCTCGTCCAGCAGCGCCTTGGCCATCACCACGAAGCCCGGCGTGCAGAAGCCGCACTGCGCGGCGCCGCACTGCATGAACTGCTCCTGGATCGGGTGCACGGTGTCGGGCGCGGGCTGCACGCCTTCGATGGTGGTGATGTGGCAGCCGTGCGCTTCGGGCGCCAGCACCAGGCAGGAATTCATCGGCTGGCCGTCGATGATGACGGTGCATGAACCGCATTCGCCCACGTCGCAGCCCTTCTTGGTGCCGGTCAGGCAGGCGTCGTTGCGCAGGGCGTCGAGCAGCGTGCCGTGCGGTTCCACCGCCAGTTCGCGCGGTTCGCCGTTGATGACGAGTTCGATTATCTTTCGCATGTTGCGGCCTCCAGGGCTTGTTCCAGGGCGCGGCGGGTCAGCACGCTGACCATCTGCCGCCGGTAGGCTTCGCTGGCGCGCACGTCGCTGATGGGGCGCGCTTCGCCCATGGCGGCGTGCGCGGCCTGCAGGACCAGGGCGTCCGTCACGCGCTGGCCGCGCAGCACCTGCTCGGCACGCATGGCGCGTACCGGGGTGGGGCCGACCGCTGCCAGCACGATGCCGACCTCGGCGCAATGGCCGTTCTCGACTGTCAGCGATACCGCCACGCCGACAGTGGCCAGTTCCATCTGCACGCGGCGGCCATGCTTGAGGTAGACCTTGCCGGTGTGGGGGCGCGGCGCCGGCACGGTGATGCGGGTGACGATCTCGTCCGGCGCGATGGCGGTCTTGCCGACGCCGGTGACGAAGTCCTCGACGCGCAGCTCGCGCGAGCCTGACAGGCCATACAGGTGTACCGAAGCACCGTCCGCCACCAGCGGCGCGATCGAATCGGCCGACGGTGACGCGCGGCAGACGTTGCCCACCACGGTGGCGCGATGGCGCACCTGGATCGAGGCGAAGTCCGTCACGGCTTTCGCCAGGCTGGCGTAATGGCGCTGCACGAAGCCCGAGGTCTCCACCGCGCGCGTGGTCACCAGCGCGCCGATGCGCAGGCCGTTGACGGGGTCGAACGTCAGCACGTCCATGCCCGGGATCTTCTTGATATTGATCACCTGCTCGGGCTTGCGCACGGACTCCTTGATCTGGACCAGCAGGTCCGTGCCGCCGGCCAGCACGCTGGCCTTGCCGCCGCACCGGTGCAGCATGGCCGAGGCTTCCGCCAGCGTTGCCGGTTCGAAATATTCAAACGCTCTCATTGCTCCTCCTGGTCTGTGCCATCGGCGTCTGCCTGTCGTGTGGGGCGCGCACCGTTGAAGTCATCATGGGCGGATGGGCTTCATCGGTAAAGACCCGGAAACGGATTAATTGATCGTGTTACCCTCTGAATCAGACGCGCCGGCCAATCTGGCAAGACAAGTGCGCACCCCGACATCCCGGAGGTAGACAACGTGCCAAACATCAGCAACATGAACGTGTCGCTGCGCCAGCTGCGCGCGTTCATCGCCGTGGCGCAGGAGCGCCACTTCACCCGCGCGGCCGAGAAGCTGGACCTGTCGCAGTCGTCGGTCAGCGCGCTGATCCACGAGCTGGAAGGCAACCTCGGCCTGAAGCTGTTCGACCGCCACACGCGCCAGCTGCACATCACGCAGGCGGGCGCGGAGCTGCTGCCGCTGGTGAAGAAGGCGGTGGCCGATATCGACAGCGTGATCGAGAACTCCAGCGAGCTGCGCACGCTGGGGCGCGGGCGCGTGTCGATCTCGGCGTCGTCGATCCAGGCCGCGCTGATGCTGCCGCGCGTGATCCGCGAGTTCTGCGTGAGCCATCCCGGCGTGAAGGTGGAACTGCACGACGTGTCCGAGCATGAGGTGACCAAGATGGTCAGCTCGGGCGAGGTGGATTTCGGCATCGGCACCATTCCCGAGGGCCAGCCCGACCTGAGCGCCCACCGGCTGATGTCCGATCCCTTCGTGATCGTGATGCCGGCGCATCATCCGCTGCGGCGGCGCAAGACGCTGCGCTGGGAAGACGTGGCGGGCCTGCCCGTGATCGGGCCGCACAAGGGCAACCCGATCCGCGACTGCCTGGATACCGCGCTGGCCGCGCGCGGCATTTCGCTGCAGCGGGTGCACGAGGTGTTCCTGCCGCTGACCATGGTGGGTATGGTGGATGCCGGGCTGGGCATCGCGGTGATGAGCGCGGCGGTCACGCGGCTGACTTCCGCGCTGGGGCTGGCCACGGTGATGCCGACCGATCCGGTGATCCACCGCGAGATCTCGCTGCTGGTGCACGCGGACCGGTCGCTGTCACCGCCGGCCCAGGCTTTCCGCGACCTGCTGATGCGCTATCGCGCCAAGCTGGCCGACGCAGCCTGACTACGTCATGCCGGCTCCTTCGCCAGCCCGTGGGCCTGGGGGACCGGCGAGCGGGCGTTGAACAGCAGGTTCAGCAGCACCGCGGTCAGCGTGCCGAGCAGGATGCCGTTCTGGCAGAACTTGGCCAGCAGCTCCGGCATCTGCGCGAAGAACTTGTCCGACACCAGCGGGATCATGCCCAGCGCTACGCTGACGGCGACGATATAGGCGTTCTTCTTGTTCTCGACAAAGTCCACATGGCCGAGGATGCGCACGCCGGTGGCGGCCACCATGCCGAACATCACCAGCGCGGCGCCGCCCAGCACGTATTGCGGGATCGAGGCGGCAAAGAAGGCCAGCTTGGGCAGGCAGCCCAGCACGATGAGGATGCCGCCGGCGGTGGCGCAGACCCAGCGGCTGCGCACGCCGGTGACCTGCACCAGCCCCACGTTCTGCGCGTACGAGGTGTAGGTGAAGGTGTTGAACACCGCTCCCACCAGCGCGCCCACGCCGTCGGCACGCAGGCCGCGCGCGAGGTCGTCGCAGCCCACCGGGCGGCCCACGATCTCGCCTAGCGCCAGGAACTGGCCCACGCCCTCGATCATGATCACGATCATCACCACGCACAGCGTGACCGCGGTCATGGCATCGAAGGTGGGCCAGCCGAAGTGGAAGGGCGTGATGAACTCCACCCAGTGCGCGTTGTGCAGGCCGTCGAAGTTGACCTTGCCCAGCGACAGCGCGATCACGAAGCCCACCGCGATGCCGATCAGCACCGCCACGTTGCACAGGAAACCCCTGGCAAAGGCCACCAGCGCCAGCACCGTGCACAGCACAGCGGTGGCGATGGCGATGTTCACCGGCAGGCCGAAGTTGGGATTGGGCACGGGGCCGGCCGCCGTGTTGATGGTCGGGTTGCCGCCCGCCGCCCAGTTGATGCCGACGCGCATCAGCGAGACGCCGATCACCAGCACCACCGTGCCGGTCACTACCGGCGGGAACCAGCGCACCATCTTGCCGACATAGGGCGCGGCAATGTAGGTGAAGATGCCCGCCACCATCACCGCGCCGAACACGGCCGGCAGGCCCAGCGACGGATTGGAGCCGGTGGCGATGATCGGTGCGATGGCGGTGAAGGTGACGCCCATCATCACCGGCAGGCGGATGCCGACCTTCCAGATGCCGATGCTCTGGATCATCGTCACCAGGCCGCAGCAGAACAGGTCCGCGGCGATCAGGAAGGCCACCTGGTCCTTGGGCAGCTTGAGGGCGCCGCCGATGATCATCGGCACGGCAATGGCGCCGGCATACATCACCAGCACGTGCTGCAGGCCAAGGGCCAGCAGGCGGGTCGGGGGCAGGACCTCGTCGACGGGATGCACGGGGGCATTCCCTTGCGTAGGCAGGGTGGAATTCATACTGTCTCCTTTGGTCGGTACCACGCCGGTCGCGCATTGCGCTCACGTGTCGCCAAGGTCGCCGGCAGTTTCCTTTCCGGGATGGTCAGTGGCCATCCTTCTCGTGCGATGCCCGCGCCTGTCCTGTCTTGTCAGTCCAGCATGACAGCGGCGGCGGGAAGGTACAACGTTCGCGGCGGATTTATCGATCGGGTGAAACGATGAGTCCGCCCGTTTCAGCGGGTTATCCCTTACGGCACGTGGGAGCCCGCGCGTTCCAGCCGCTTCAGCAGTGCTGCCGCGCGCTCCATCGCGGCAGGGTCGATGCGAGCGCGGATACCGTCGAAGGCAGGTCCGCGCGTGGCGTCCAATCCCATGCGTGATGTGGTGCCCACACCCGAGGCCGAGGGGTCGAGTGCGCTGCCAGGCAGGCCGTCGACCACCACCACGTCCAGGTGCGGTTGCAGGTGCGTGGCCATCGCCCACAGCACTTCTTCATCGCGGGTGATGTCGACGTCCTCGTCCACCGCGACCACCGTCTTCAGGTACGGATCCCAGCCGAGCAGGCCCAGCATCACCTGGCGCGCCTCGCCTGGGCGGCTCTGGCGCAGCGCCACGTAGGCGTGGAAGTGCGTACCGGAGCTGGGGTAGTGCACGGCGGTGACGCCGGGGAAGCGCTCCCTGAGCTTGTCGACCATCTCCGATTCGCGCGGGATGCGGCCCAGGTTCAGGTGTTCGGCCGAGTTGCCGCCGACCACGTCGACCAGCCATGCATCGGTGCGGCGCATCACGCTTTCCACGCGCAGCAGGTTGTTGGTCGAGCGGTCCGACGAATAGCCGGTGAATTCACCGAAGGGGCCTTCGTCGACGCGCGCGTCGGGATCAATCACGCCTTCAAGCACGATCTCCGCATGCGCCGGCACCAGGATGCCGTGGCGCGGCGTGCGTACCGCTTCCAGCGGCGCGCCGAACAGGCCGCCGGCAACGTGGCGCTCGTCCACGCCGTAGGGCAGCCGCGCAGCGCCGGCCAGCATGAACAGCGGATGCGCGCCGATCACCATGGCCACCGGCAGCGGCCGGCCCAGTTCGGTGGCGCGCTGCTGCATGCGCCACAGGTGCCCGCGCGAATGCAGGCTGGTGGCGATCTCGGTCGGCGAGTGCAGCATCGAGCGGTGGTAGCTGGCGTTGCCGATGCCGGTGTCGGGGTCTTCCGCGATCAGGATCGCGTTGGTGATGTATGGGCCGCGGTCGGTGGCGAAGTGCTTGATCGCCGGGATCGTGCGCAGGTCGATGTGTTCAGTCTCGACATGGCCGGTGACGGCGCCGCTGTCCAGCACGCGCGGCGCCACCATGCGGCGGCTGCGGGTCTGGTATTCGCCATGGATGCCGGCGGGCGCCACGCCGCCCAGCATGCGCCCCACGCGCTCGCGCGAGGCGAAGAGGTTGGTCGCCAGCGACGTGCCCAGCCCTTCGACATGGTCGAACAGCAAGGCCGGATGGCGGCCCTGCGCGGCCAGCGCCCACACCAGTGCGGTCGGGTCCTGGTCCGCGCCGACCGGCTCGCGGATATGCAGCACGTCTTCGGGAAAGGCCTCGCGGTAGGCGGCCAGGAACTGGTGGAAGTCCTGCGAGGTGTCGTGAAAGGGCTTGCGCGCCGATGCCGCTGAGGCGAAGGGCGCTGAGGGTGAGTTCATGGATCGGCTCCTGTGGTCAGGGTTGGCCAGGGCGAAGGCTGCCCCGGCGGCCGGGAGTGCTCCCGGCCGCCGTGCCGTGCCTGCCTGCCGAACAGCTAGCGACTACATGTCAGCGCGTGCTGGCGTACGTATCCTTCAGCCGCGCCAATGCCTCTTGCTGCGTCCTGGGCGGCGCCGTGGTCTCGATGCCGACCAGCCGGGCGATGTTGTTGCCCATGTAGTCCTCCAGCCCGTCCTCGTCCAGGTCCATGCCCTGCGGCGCGGGACCGCACAGCATCTCCAGCTCGCGCAGCCACATGCCGGGCTCGTTGGGCGGGGTGTCGGTGCCGAACACGATCTTGTCGCGCGGCAGCTGGCGCGCGAACTCGACGATGCGCGACTGGAAGCACCAGCCCGATTCGCAATACACGTTGGGCGTGTCCATTGCCATCCAGAAGGCCTCGAACGAGTAGTTGCCGCCGGTCTGGATGCCGAAGTGGCCGATGATGAAATTGACCATCGGGAATTCGCGGATGATCGGGTAGAACATCGTCGGGATGGTGTACGGGCCGTCGCCGGTGTGGATCAGCACCACCACGTTGTACTTGGCGCAGACCTTCATCGCCGGGCGCAGCCAGTCCAGCGCGCGGTCGGGGCGGTAGCCGTGCATGTTGGCATGCAGCTTGAGCATCTTGAAGCCGTATTCCTTGACGTGGAATTCCAGCTCCTGCGCGCCTTCTTCCGGGCCCCAGCGCGGGTTGAAGGTGAAGTTGCCGATAAAGCGGTCGGGGTACTTCTGGCAGAGCTCCGCGATGTAGGCCATGTAGTCGCGGATGCCTTCGCGCCCGCGGCGGTTGCCGTCGCGGTAGCCGGTGTTGCCCGGCGGCGGCTGGATAAAGCCCATGTCGATGCGGCGCGGCTTGCCGTTGATCATGTAGGGGCCGTCCATCATCTTGAGCATGCGCTCGCCGTTGAAGGGCTCGCCGGTGTGGCGCCAGGCCTCGTCGACGAGATTGGTCGGGTGCAGATGGGTATCGATAATCATGTTGTGTGCTCCGGAGTCCGTTGTCGGTGGCGCGGGCCTGTGCGCTTACGCGGCCAGGCGTGCTTTCGCTTCTTCGAGCGTGCGCGGGACCGGCGTCGGTTCCAGGCCGATCATCCGGGCGACGTTGTTGCCGAGGTAGTCTTCCAGCGTGTCTTCATCCAGGTTCAGGCCCTGCGGCGGCTCGAAGCACAGCACTTCCAGCAGGCGCAGCCACATGCCGGGCTCGTTGGGCGGGGTGTCGGAGCCGAACAGGATCTTGTGCTTGGGCAGCACTTTGGCGAACTCGACGATGCGCGACTGCAGGCACCAGCCCGATTCGCAGTACACGTTGGGCATGTCCATGGCCATCTGGAACGGCTCAAAGCAATACACGCCGCCGGTCTGCACGCCGAAGTGGGCCATGATGAAGTTCACCGTCGGGAACTCCTTCATCATCGGCACCCATTCGGTCGGGATGCTGTAGGGGCCGTCGCCGGTATGCAGCTTGACCAGCACGCCCAGCTCGGCGCACTTCTGCAGTGCCGGGCGCAGCCAGTCGAGGGCGCGGTCCGGGCGGTAGGCATGCATGTTGGCCTGGAACTGGACCATCTTGAAGCCCAGCTTCCTGACGTAGTGCTCCATGGCGTTGACGCCGTTCTCGACGCCGCAGCGCGGGTTGTAGACGAAGCAGCCGATAAAGCGTTCCGGATACTTCTTCACCATCTCCGCGGTGTAGGCCATGTACGCGTCGATGGACTCGCTGCCTGACTTCACGCCGTCGGTGTAGGTGTAGATGGTGTTGCCCTGCGGGGGCTGGATAAAGGCTTTGTCGATGCGGCGCGGCTTGCCGTTGATGGTGAACGGGCCGTCCATTATCTGGATCAGGCGCTCGCCGGTGAACGGGTCGCCGTCGTGGCGCCAGGCCAGGTCCACCAGGTTGGTCGGATAACAGCTGGTGTCGATGATCATGGGAGATCCCCTAACAATGACTAGGTTGGACACGCATGCGGCGGGCGTGCGCGAACAACGCCGCGGGGCCGGCCTTGCATGCTGCTATCGGGAGTCTTTGTCAGGGGAGCTGTTGGACCACTGCGCCACCGACGAAACCCTCCGTCAGTGAGCAATCTCCAGTTGAACCTCGCGGCATTGCACCGCTGCTGTCCAATCGACCGCTTCTACCCACGCGCTCTTTATACCTAGCGCGCAAGCGTTGCGTCAAGCGCATCGTGTGTTGCGCCGCACGAACAGCGGGCGCACGTGCATTCCAACCATGGTACGAATCCGCTACATTGCATAAACCGTGGTGGCAGGCCCGCCGGCGCGGGGCAGGGAGAACTCGGGCCGATTGCTTTGAACGGGGTTTATCACGGGGAAGGGTGAAAAACATGCACGGCAACTATGCGGTGATGGCGGGGGCCATGCTGTCTGTTGCGCTGTCGATGGCGCTGGGCGGCTGCGGCGGGGATGGGGGCCAGACGGAGATGGTGTCGCCGACTGCGACGACCACGGCGGCCACGACAACAAAATACGGGGTCACGGAAACCACCACCAGCGCGACCACGCGCTGGGCACCGGCGCTGACCGATACCTGGCAGATCCAGCTGACCGGCAAGCTCAACACCAGCTATGCGGTGACTGCCTATGACTTCGACCTGTTCGATACGCCGCAGGCCACTATCGCTGCGCTCAAGGCCCAGGGCCGGCGCGTGATCTGCTATTTCTCCGCGGGCAGCTCCGAGGACTGGCGCCCCGACTACAACCAGTTTGCCGCCGCGGACATGGGCGCGCCGCTGTCGGGCTGGGCGGGCGAGCGCTGGCTCGATACGCGCTCGGCCAACGTGCGCCGCATCATGCAGGCGCGCATGGACCTGGCGGTCAGCAAGGGCTGCGACGCGGTCGATCCGGACAACGTCGATGGCTATACCAACAGCACCGGCCTGCCGCTGACGGCCGAGACCCAGCTCGACTACAACCGCTTCCTGGCGGCCGAGGCGCATGCGCGCGGGCTGGCGGTGGGGCTGAAGAACGATGTGGAGCAGGTGGCGGACCTGGCGGCGAGCTTCGATTTCGCCATCAACGAGCAGTGCTTCCAGTACCGGGAGTGCGGCGCCTATACGGCGTTCACGGGGCAGGGCAAGCCGGTGTTCCAGATCGAGTACGCCACCAAGTACAAGGACGCGGCCACGCGCGCCGGGCTGTGCGCCAAGGCGCAGGCCGCCAACCTGCGCACGCTGGTGTTGCCCAAGACCCTGAACGGCTCGTTCCGCTACGCCTGCGACGCCTGAGTGCCTGCGCCGGCGGGGGCGGCGCGTTCCAGCTCCCGCCAGGCCAGGTAGAGCCGGGTATCGAATTCCAGCTGGTGGTAGCGCGGCTCCATGTGTTCACAGAGCCGGTAGAAGGCCTTGTCGTGATCGCTCTCCTTCAGGTGGGCGAGCTCGTGCACGACGATCATGCGCAGGAATTCCGGCGGCGCTTCCTTGAACAGCGACGCCACGCGGATTTCCTTCTTGGCCTTGAGCTTGCCGCCCTGCACGCGCGAGATCGCGGTGTGCAGGCCCAGCGCACGCTGGGCCGAATCGAGGCGCGCATCGAAGCCGACCTTGTGCAGCGGCGGCGCGCTGCGCAGATATTCCTGCTTGATGTCCGTGGTGTACTCGTACAGCGCGCGATCGGTCTGCACGGTATGGCGCCCGGGGTAACGGCGGGCGATATGGTCCCCGAGCCGGCCGGCGGCGATCAGCTCGCGCACCTGCTCCAGCACGCCGGGCGGGTAGCCGCCCAGGAAGCGCATCGGGTCCTTGGCGGCGGGGCGCCAGGTTTCACTCACGGCAGTGGCCTGCTCAGTGGTGGTGGTGATGGTGGTGCATCCAGCTGTTGTCCAGCGAGTTGACGAAGGACTCGACCGCGTCCTTGTCGCCGGTGGCGTGGCGCATCATCTCGCCGCACTTGCAGAAGCCCTGGTACGGGGTGATGTGCGAGCAGGCCGACGTCTTCTGCAGGTACAGCGTGACGGGTTTGGTGCACTTCTTGCACTTGAACTTCAGGGTCAGGGCGGGTTTGCTCATGGCGATGGCTCGGGAAATCGGCGAAAAATCGAACCTGTCATTGTACCGGCCAGGGCGGAATCGAGCAGCGCTGCCTCAGCGCGCCGCGCCTGCCTGATACACTCCCGCCATTCCCGAACAACCCTCCAACACGCACCCATGGCACAGTACGTTTTCACCATGAACCGCGTGGGCAAGATCGTCCCGCCCAAGCGTCACATCCTGAAGGACATCTCGCTGTCGTTCTTCCCCGGCGCCAAGATCGGCGTGCTGGGCCTGAACGGCTCGGGCAAGTCCACGGTGCTCAAGATCATGGCCGGCCTCGACAAGGAAATCGAGGGCGAAGCCACGCCGATGCCGAACCTGAACATCGGCTACCTGCCGCAGGAACCGCAACTCAATCCCGAGCAGACCGTGCGCGAATCGGTGGAAGAGGCGCTGGGCGGCGTGTTCGAGGCGCGCAAGAAGCTCGACGAGATCTACGCGGCCTATGCCGAGCCGGACGCCGACTTCGACGCGCTGGCCGCCGACCAGGCCAAGTACGAAGCCATCCTGGCCGCCAGCGACGGCAATAACGTCGAGCTGCAGCTGGAAATCGCCGCCGACGCGCTGCGCCTGCCGCCGTGGGACGCCAGGATCGAGCATCTCTCCGGCGGTGAAAAGCGCCGCGTGGCGCTGTGCCGCCTGCTGCTGTCGCGCCCCGACATGCTGCTGCTGGACGAGCCGACCAACCACCTGGATGCGGAATCGGTGGAATGGCTGGAACAATTCCTGACGCGCTTCCCGGGCACCGTGGTGGCGGTGACCCACGACCGCTACTTCCTCGACAACGCCGCCGAGTGGATCCTGGAACTGGACCGCGGCCAGGGCATCCCCTGGAAGGGCAACTACAGCTCGTGGCTGGACCAGAAGGAAGCGCGCCTGAAGCAGGAAGAGGCCAGCGAATCGGCCCGCCAGAAGGCGCTGCACAAGGAGCTGGAGTGGGTGCGCCAGAACCCGAAGGGCCGCCAGGCCAAGTCCAAGGCGCGTCTGGCCCGCTTTGACGAACTGAACAGCCAGGACTACCAGAAGCGCAACGAAACCCAGGAAATCTTCATCCCGGTGGGTGAGCGCCTGGGCAACGAGGTGATCGAGTTCGACGGCGTGAGCAAGGGCTACGGCGACCGTCTGCTGATCGACAACCTCAGCTTCAAGGTGCCGCCGGGCGCCATCGTCGGCATCATCGGCCCGAACGGTGCCGGCAAGTCGACCTTCTTCCGCATGCTGACCGGCAAGGAACAGCCCGACAGCGGCGAGATCAAGATCGGGCCGACCGTGAAGATGGCCTTTGTCGACCAGAGCCGCGACGCGCTTGATGGCACCAAGACCGTGTTCGAAGAGATCTCGGGCGGCTCCGACATCCTGACGGTGGGCAGGTACGAAACGCCGTCGCGCGCCTATATCGGCCGCTTCAACTTCAAGGGCGGCGACCAGCAGAAGCAGGTCGGCACGCTGTCGGGCGGCGAACGGGGCCGCTTGCACATGGCCAAGACGCTGATTGCGGGCGGCAACGTGCTGCTGCTGGACGAACCGTCCAACGACCTTGACGTGGAAACGCTGCGGGCGCTGGAAGATGCGCTGCTGGAATTCGCGGGCTGCGTGATGGTGATCTCGCACGATCGCTGGTTCCTGGACCGGATTGCTACGCACATCCTGGCGTTCGAGGGGGACTCGCATGTGGAGTTCTTCCCCGGCAACTACCAGGAATATGAGGCGGACAAGAAGCGGCGGCTGGGTGAGGAAGGGGCCAAGCCCAAGCGGATTCGGTATAAGCCGATTGTGCGGTGAGCGTTGTGGAGGGGAGTTAATTCGCCGTTCGCGTTTTCGCGCGAATGGCGAATGACGCAGTGTTGTCGCAAGTCCTGCAGGACGGGAGGAGTGATGATGAAATCTAGCAGGTCTCCAGTTTCCCTATACCTGACGAAATCCGAAATCGCCGAGCTAAGGCGGAACAAGAAACGCATCTCAGACTTGGCTCGAAAGGCATTCAGCTCGATGAACCTGAAGGGCAAATAAAGCCCCTTGGGCCCGAGCGGCGCCAAGCGGTGAGCAGACAGCGCTCGTGCCATAAGCAAAAGCCCCGACTCAAATGAGCGGGGCTTTCTGCTGAGTAATCCCTGCGACCATTCTTCGGCCTTCTACGGCATTCTCCTAGCCCGCTTTCACCAGCCTAACCCGCGTAATCTCCGACGGCGCCCCAAACCGCTTCGGCGGCCCCCAATACCCGGTGCCACGGCTGATATAGATCCACAGTGAACCATGCCGCACCAGTCCGGCGGTGTATGGCTGCTGCATCGGCACGAACAGGTTCCACGGCCAGAACTGGCCGCCGTGGGTATGGCCGGACAACTGCAGGTCGAAACCGGCTTCCGCCGCGGCGGCAGCGGTGCGTGGCTGGTGGGCCAGCAGCACGCGCGCGCCGGCGTGTGCCGGGGCGCCGGCGATGGCGCGGTGCGGGTCGCTGCGGTGGCTTTCGTGGAAGCGGCCGGCGGAGTAGTCGGTGACGCCGCCAAGTACCAGCGCGTCGCCGTCGTGCTGCAGCACCACATGTTCGTTCATCAGCACGCGCACGCCCAGGCGGCGCAGCTCAATGATCCACGGCTCCGCGCCGGAGTAGTACTCATGGTTGCCGGTGACGAAGTAGGTGCCGTGGCGCGCCTGCAGCCGGGCCAGCGGCGCGGTGTGGGCGGATAGTTCGCGCACGGTGCCGTCGACCAGGTCGCCGGTGATGGCGACGGCGTCGGCCTGCAGGCTGTTGACGCGGTCGACGATGCGGTCGAGGTAGGGCCGCTTGATGGTGGGCCCGACATGGATGTCGCTGATCTGGGCGATGGTGAAACCATGCAGGGCGTCGGGCAGGCCGGCCACGGGCACGTCGACTTCAACCACGCGCGCCAGCCGGCGGGCATTGATATAGCCGGCCAGCGTGACCAGCAGCGCCAGCAGCGGCACCGCCACCGCACTGCCCGCGGACAGGCCGGGCGCGTGCCAGCCGAGCAGTTGCCCGGCCAGCCAGGCCGCCGCCAGCGCCACATCGCGTACCAGCGTCAGCACCAGCAGGGATGAGAAGAATCCCATTGCCAGCATGCCGATCCAGGAAACCAGGTCCGACCAGGGCTGGCTGACGCGCCGCGCCAGCAGCCCGGCCGGCAGCAGGGCGCAGGAGAGGGCCAGCCAGGCGACGGCCAATGCCTTGACCGCCATCGGCACCGGCATCGCCGGCAGCAGGCGCAGCCCGATATAGCCGTGCAGCAGGGCTGTCACGAGGGCGGCGGTCAGGATGGTGGTGCGTGGAGGCATGGGGGCGGGCCTGGGCGGAGTCTTCAAAGATGAGGCCGTGCGGGGCGGCTTCAAGGGCCGTTGTGGTGGCATCAGGCCAAGCAAGATGCACACCCGCCTTGCCTGCGCGTGTCGCAACGGCGCATTGCGGCTTGACATGGCCGCCTGCCGCCCCGACTACTTCTTTGTATGAAGGCCGCTGTCGATGGCCGCCGCGCATGCCCCATGCCACCGGCTGATCTGTCTTTTTTGGGACGGATCCTGAATGTTTTCGAATCAGATTGTTCGGCTTGGCGGCCTAATTTAGATTCGCGGGATGGGCCGTCTGTTGTGCAGCATCGTGCCCGCGGTGCCGGCCCGCCGGTGCAGGCGGCTTCCTCCCGGAGAAACCCATGTCTTTTCGCCTGAAGCAGACCAGCGCCCTGATCGCCGCGGCGTGGCTTGCATTTGCACCGCTCAGCCCGCAGGCCGCCACGCCGGCCAAGCCAGCGGCGACTGCCCTGGGCTGGCCGCGCAACTTCGACGCCGCCAACGATCACGTGGAGCTGTACCAGCCCCAGATCGAGACCTGGGACGGCAACCGGCTGTCCGGGCGCGCGGCGGTGGCGGTGGGCGAGAAGTCGGGTTCTCCGACCTACGGCGTGGTGCATTTCTCGGCAACCGGCGATATCGACAAGTCCTCAGGGCTGGTGCAACTGACCCGAATCACGGTGGACAGCGTCGAAGTGCCGACCCGGCCCGACGCCGCCGACCGGGTGCGCCAGGCGCTGGTGTCGCGCCTGCCGGCCAACGGGCTGACGGTGCCGCTGGACCAGCTGCAGGCCAGCTACGCGGTATCGCAGCAACTGGCCAAGGCTGGCCGCGTGGCGGTGCGCAATGACGTGCCCCAGATCCTTTTTGCCACCACGCCGACGCTGCTGGTGCTGGTCGACGGCGAGCCGGCCTGGCGCGCCGTGCCGGGCACGCAGTACGAACGGGCGCTGAACAGCCGAGCGCTGCTGCTGCGCGAATCCGGCGGCGAGCTGCACCTGAAGGCGGCCGGCTACTGGTATCGCTCCGAATCGGCCGGAGGCGCCTGGGAAGTGATGACGACCGTGCCCAAGGCGCTGGAGAGCGCGGCCACCAAGGCGGCGGCCGGCATGAAGCCCGACACGATGCTGCCGGCCGACGGCAAGCGGCCGGCGAGGGCGCCGGCGATCCTCTTTGCCACGCAGCCGACCGAGCTGGTCATGACCAGCGGCGCGCCGCAGATGACGCCGGTCAGCGGCGTCAGCCTGCTGACGATGTCCAATGCCGACCACGCGGTCTTTGTCGATCCGGGTGCCAACCAGTATTACGTGCTGGTCTCGGGCCGCTGGTTCCGCGCGCCGATGCTGACCGGGCCGTGGGAGTACGTGCCCGGCGCCCAGCTGCCGGCAGACTTCGCCAGGATCCCGGCGACCGACCCCAAGGCCAATGTGCTGGTCTCGGTGCCCGGCACGCCGCAGGCACGCGAGGCCGAGATCGCGGCGACCATTCCGCAGACCGCCACGGTGTCGCGCAGCAAGGCCAGCCTGGCGGTGGCGTATGACGGCGCGCCGCGCTTCACGCCGGTCACCGGCACCTCGCTCAGCTACGCGGTCAACAGCGGCACGCCGGTGATCGAGGTCGACAGCAGCCACTACTACGCGGTCGCCAACGGCGTCTGGTTCACGGCGCCGGCACCGTCCGGCCCGTGGCGTGTGGCCACCGAAGTGCCGTCGGCGATCTACACCATCCCGCCGACTTCGCCGGTGTACTACGTGACCTATGTGCGCATCTATTCGGTCACGCCGGAGACCGTGGTGGTGGGCTACACCCCCGGCTACATGGGCGTGGTGGTCAGCGCCGACGGCACGGTGGTGTACGGCACCGGCTATGTCTATCCGCCCTATGTGGGCGCGGTCTACTACGGCTACCCGGCCACCTATGGCTACGGCGCCGGCTTTGGCATCGGCATGGCCGAGGGCTTTGCCTTCGGCTTCGCCGCCGGTGCGTTCTGGGGCGCGGCGTCGCCGTACTGGGGCCCTTATTGGTGGGGCGGCGCGTACAACTGGAACTACGTCAACGTGAACCAGGCCAATTTCTACGGCCGCTGGGGCCAGGGCACCGTGACCCACGCCCAGGGCTGGAACGCCTGGACCGGCACCGAATGGCGCGGCACCGCCGGCGCCGGCTACAACCCGGCCACCGGGGCGCGCTACCAGGGCAGCCGCGGTGCGGCGTTCAATCCCTATTCCGGCAACTATGCGGCGGGCCGCCAGGGCTCGTTCGCCAATCCGTCGACCGGGCGCGAGGGCGCCGCGCGCGGCGGCGTGGCCGGCAACACCTACACCGGCAACTATGCCGCCGGCCGCCAGGCGGCGGGCTACAACGCGCAGACCGGCCGCGTCGGCGCGGCCGAGGCGGGCATTGCCGGCAATACGCAGACCGGCCAGCACACTGCCGGCAGCCGTGGCTTTGTCGCCAATCCGGACAAGAACAATGCGGTGGTGTGGAACAACGGCAACGTGTATGCCGGCCACGACGGCTCGGTGTACCAGCACACAGACAACGGCTGGCAGAAGCACACCCCCAGCGGCTGGGAACCGGTGCAGCCCGGCAACGACGCCACTGCGCGGCTAGAGCAGCAGCGCCAGGCGCGTGAGATCGGCCAGCAGCGTTTCCAGGGCACGGCCCAGCAGTGGCAGGGGCGCGGCGGTGGGGGCGGTTTTGGCGGCCGTGCCGGGGGTTTCCGCGGCGGCGGTTTCCATGGCGGGTTCCGCCGCTGAGACAGGGCCCTGGCAGCCCGCGCGGGTGCGGGCAAAAGCAAGTCGAAAGCAGTAAAGACGCCTACAAAAGAATTGAATTGGCGCCCGCAGGGCCGAGCCTTACCCTGCCGGTAAAGAGGCGAGTGCGGCCACCGGTCCGGCGCGACGGAAGGCCGCCAGCGTGCGCGCGCGGCGATCGCGTGCATAACCATGGCGGGAGAGGGATCCGTGAACACTGCTTTCCATTGGCGCGGCGCGCTCTGGCTGGTCTGCGCGATGACGCTGGCCGCCTGCGGCAAGGACAAACCGGCGCCCAGCGCACCGCCCGCGGCCGAGGTCGGCACCATGACGGTGGCGCCGCGCGATGTGCCGATCGTCTATGACTTCGTCGGCCAGACCCAGAGCTCGCAGCAGGTGGAGATCCGCGCGCGCGTCAATGGCTTCCTGGACCGGCGCGTCTATACCGAGGGCGCGGTGGTCAAGGCCGGCGAGACCATGTTCCTGATGGATCCCAAGCCTTTCGCCGCGGCGCTGGATGCGGCCAATGCCGAAATGGCGCAGCAGGTGGCGCGGCTCAAGACCGCCAATGCCGACCTGGCGCGGGTGCGCCCGCTGGCCGAGCGCAACGCGCTGAGCCAGCGCGACCTGGACGACGCCGTGGGCAAGCAGCAGGCCGCCGCGGCCGCGGTCGAGGCGGCCCGGGCCAATGTCACCAATGCCAGGCTGAACCTGGGCTATACCACGATCAAGTCACCGGTCACCGGCGTGTCGAGCTTTGCCAAGAAGCAGGCCGGCAGCTATATCGATCCGTCGAACAGCCTGCTGACCTACGTGGCCAAGCTCGACCCGATGTGGGTCAATTTCAGCCTGTCCGAGAACGAGGTGCTGTCGTCACGCTCGGAGCAGGAGTCCGGCGCGCTCAAGTTCCCGCCCAAGGGCGCCTTTGACGTGGTGATCGTGATGGCCGATGGCAGCCAGTTCCCGCATCACGGCAAGATCACCTTTGCCGATGCCTCGTTCAGCGCCGAGACCGGCACCTACATGATCCGCGCCGAGGTTGCCAACCCTGACGGCACGCTGCGCCCCGGCCAGTTCGTGCGCGTGAAGCTGCATGGCGCCGAGCGCACCAAGGCCGTGGCGGTGCCGCAGGAAGCCGTCATCCAGGGCCCGCGCGGGCAGATGGTGTGGGTGGTCGGCGCGGACAACAAGGTCCACCAGCGCGTGGTCGACGTGGGCCAGTGGACCGGCGACAACTGGGTGATCCGCTCCGGCCTGAAGCCGGGCGAGCGCGTGGTCGTCAGCGGCGGGCTGCGGCTGGCGCCCGACGCGCCGGTCAAGGCCACCGAGGTCGCGTCCGGCCAGAAGCCCCCGGCGGGTGCGGCGCCCGCCAGCGCACCGGGTGCGCCAGGCGCGTCATCCCCCGCCCAGGCCAAGAGCACGCAGAGCGCGGGGAGCAAGCCATGAAGCTTGCCCACTTCTTCATCGACCGACCCATCTTTGCGTCGGTCCTGTCCATCATCATCGTGGTGGGCGGCCTGGTCGCGCTGACCAAACTGCCGATTGCCCAGTTCCCGGACGTCACGCCGCCGTCGATCACGGTGACGACTCGATACCCCGGAGCCAGCGCGGAGGTGGTCGCCCAAAACGTAGCGGCGCCGATCGAGCAGCAGGTCAATGGCGCGGACCGGATGATGTACATGAACTCGACGAGCTCCTCGACGGGTGACCTGACCTTGACGGTGTATTTCGAGATCGGGACCGATCCGCAACTGGCGCAGGTAGACGTGCAGAACCGGGTCAACCTGGCGCTGCCAACCCTGCCTGAAGCGGTCACGGCCCAGGGCGTTTCCGTGCAGAAGCGTTCTTCCGCGTTCATGATGGTGATTGCCATCTTTTCGCCGGACAACAGCTACGACCAGACCTTTGTCGGCAACTACGCCAACATCTATGTGCTGGATGCGCTCAAGCGCATTCCCGGCGCCAACCAGTCAGCGATCTTCGGCAATCCGGACTACGCCATGCGGCTCTGGCTGCGGCCGGACCGGATGGCGTCGCTGGGCATTACCACGGAAGACGTCAAGAACGCTGTCAGCGCGCAGAACCAGCAGTTCTCCGCCGGGCGTATCGGACAGTCGCCGACCACCGATCCCGTCCTGCAGACGTTCCCGATTGCGACCAAGGGCCAGATGACCGAGCCCGCCGAGTTCGAGAACATGATCCTGCGCGCGCAGTCGGGCGACGCCGCGCTGGTGCGGCTCAAGGACATCGGCAGGGCTGAACTCGGCGTCAAGGATTATTCGCTGCGCAGCCGCTACAAGGGCAAGACCGCCACGCTGCTGGCGGTCTACCAGCAGCCGGGCGCCAATGCGCTGGACGTGGCCAAGCAGGTGCGCGGCACGCTGGCGGAGCTGAAGAAGTCGTTCCCGCCCGGGCTGGAATATGAGGTTGCGCTCGACACCACCGAGTTCGTGAACGAATCGATCAACGAGGTGGTGCACACGCTGCGCGATGCGGTGATCCTCGTGATCCTGGTCGTCTACCTGTTCCTGCAGAGCCTGCGCGCAACCATCGTGCCGATCCTTGCCGTGCCGGTGTCGATCATTGGCGCCTTCGTCGGCATGAGCATGTTCGGCTTTTCGGTCAACATGCTGACCTTGTTCGGGATGGTGCTGGCCATCGGCATCGTGGTCGACGACGCGATCGTGGTGATCGAGAACGTCGAGCGCAACATGGTGGAGTTCAAACTGCCACCAAAGGAGGCGGCCAAGCGTGCCATGGACGAGGTGAGCGGCCCCGTGGTTGCGATCGTGCTGGTGCTGCTGGCGGTGTTCATCCCGGTGGCGTTCCTGTCCGGCATTACCGGCCAGCTCTACAAGCAGTTTGCCGTCACCATCGCGGTGTCGGTGGTGTTGTCCGGGGTGGTGGCGCTGACCCTGTCGCCGGCGCTTGCGGCAATCCTGCTCAAGCCCGGCGAGCACAAGAAGAACCGGTTTTTCCAGTGGTTCAACAATTCGTTCGATCGCCTGATCCAGGGGTACGACAAGTCGCTGCAGGTCGTGATCAGGCGGACGGTGATCTCCATCGTCATCATCCTTGTCATGATCGGGGTGAGCGTGCTGATGTTCGTGCGGATACCGTCGTCGTTCCTGCCGGTGGAGGACCAGGGCTATCTGTTCGGTGCCGTGGTGATGCCGGATGCGGCCAGCCTGGACCGCACCGGCAACCTCTCCTCCCGTGCCGAGGCCTGGTATGCCAAGCAACCCGGCGTCAGCTCGGTGGCGTCCGTGGACGGGTACAGCCTGATCGATTCGCAGAACAAGGCCAATGCTTCCACCTTGTTCATCACGCTGAAGGGCTTCCATGACCGCAAGGAAGGCGAGAGCGCGGCGGATCTGATCGCCAAGGCGAAGAAGGAGTTTGCGAGCTACCAGGACGGTGTGACCATTCCGATCAACCCGCCCTCGATCCCGGGCCTGGGAACGACCGGTGGTTTTGAGTTCTGGCTCCAGAGCACGGCGGACGGCACCTACCAGCAGCTGGAGGAGCGGGTGCATGCCTTTATCGCCAAGGCGCGGCAGCGGCCGGAGCTGACCGGGATCAATTCCACTATCAACACGCGCTCGCGCCAGTTGCTGGTGGAGGTGGATCGCGAACGCTCCGAAACCCAGGGCGTGCCCGTCGAGCAGGTCTATTCCGCGCTGCAGACCATGTTCGGTTCGCTCTTCGTCAGCCAGTTCCCGAAGAACAGCCGGCTGTTCCAGGTGATCCTGCAGGCCGAGGCCGACTACCGCTCGCGTCCGGAGGATCTCGACAAGGTCTACGTGCGCAACCGCACTGGCGAAATGGTGCCGATCAAGGCGGTGACGACATCCCGGTATGTCCCGGGCGCCGATATCATGACCCGCTTCAACAATTTCCCGGCCGCCAAGATCATGGGCGATGCCGCGCCGGGCTACAGCTCCGGCCAGGCGCTTGCGGCCATGGAGGACGTGGCGCGGGAGGTGCTTGGCCAGGGCTACAGCTTTGCCTGGAGCGGACAGGCGTACGAGGAGAAGACTGCCGGGTCGACGGCAGCAATGGTCTTTGCCTTTGCCTTGCTGATGGTGTTCCTGATCCTTGCTGCGCAGTACGAAAAATGGACGCTGCCGTTCGGTGTGCTGCTGGCGGTACCGTTCGCGCTGTTCGGTGCACTGGTTGCCATCCTGTTGCGTGGCATGCAGAACGACGTCTACTTCCAGATCGGGCTGACGGTGCTGATCGCGTTGGCGGCGAAGAATGCCATCCTGATCTTCGAGTTCGCGGTGGAAATCCGGCACAAGGAAGGCCTCAGTGCCTACGACGCGGCCTTGCATGCGGCCAGGCTGCGCCTGCGCCCGATCATCATGACCTCGCTCGCCTTTATCCTCGGCTGCGTGCCGCTGGCGATCGCCAGTGGCGCGTCGGCGGCCAGCCGACAGTCGCTGGGCACCGGCGTGATCGGCGGGATGCTCGGCGCCACGGTGATTGCGCTGTTCTTCATCCCGATGTTCTTCTGGGGGCTGGAGGTGATGTCCGAGCGCAAGCCTAAGCCCAAGGTCGGGGCCGCAGCCACCACGCCACCGGCCGGAGAACCGTCATGAGCGCGCGCCACCGGCTGGCCGGTGCCTGCCTGGCCGCAGCGCTGGGCGGCTGTGCCATCGGCCCCAACTATGAGCGCCCGGCCACGCCCGAGCCGGCGCAGTACCGCATCGATACCGGCGTGCTGTCGGTGGCCGCGGACAGCGCCTGGTGGGACAGCTTCGGCGACCCGGTGCTGAACACGCTGGTCGAGACGGCGCTGCGCAACAGCTACGACGTGCGCATCGCCGCGGCCCGCATCGATGAGTTCCGCGGCCAGCTGATGGTGGTGCGCTCGGGATTCTTCCCGCAGGTGAACCTGTCCGCGGCGGCAACGCGCCAGCGCGCCGGCACCTTCAACGGCACGCCGTTCGCGTCGCTCGATGGCCCGCGCAACTCGTACCAGCTGCTCGCCAATGCCAGCTGGGAGATCGACCTGTGGGGCCGCATCCGGCGCCAGGCGGAGTCCGCCGAGGCCAGCCTGTGGAACGCCGAGTACGCGCGCCGTGGCGTGGTGCTGTCACTGGCGGCATCGGTGGTGCAGGGCTACGCCACGCTGCGCGGGCTGGACGCGCAGCTGGAGATCGCGCAGCAGACGCTGAAGGCGCGCGGGGCTGGACTGGATATCTTCCGGCAGCGCTATGAGGGCGGGGTGATCTCGCAGGTTGAGCTGTCGCAGGCCGAGAACGATTTCTACGTGACCGAGGCGACGATCCCGGTGCTGCGCAGCGGCATCGCGCAGACCGAGAACGCGCTGTCGGTGCTGCTGGGCCGCGAGCCCGGGCCGATCGAGCGCGGCAAGCCGGTCAATGAACTGCAGCCGCCGCCGGTGGGTGCGGACCTGCCAGCCGCGCTGCTGTCGCGCCGGCCTGACGTGCTGCAGGCCGAGCAGTCCGCCATTGCCGCCAATGCGCAGCTGGGCGCCGCGCAAGCGTTGTACCTGCCGGCCGTCAACCTGAGCGGGCTGTTCGGCGCCATTGCCAGTTCGCCGGCCGGGTTGTGGCATAGTGCCTCGCAGGTGTGGGGCATCGGTGCCGGCCTGACCCAGCCGATCTTCCAGGGCGGCGCCATCCGCGGCCAGGTGCAGACCGCCTCGGCACAGCGCGAGCAGGCCATGCTGGCCTACCAGGGCACCGTGCTGTCGGCCCTGGCCGACGTCAACAGTGCACTGTCCAACGGCATCGAGACCCGCAACCGCCTGGTCAGCCTGCGCCAGCAGGAGAAGAGCCTGGTGGTCTATGCCGACCAGTCGAGCGCGCGCTACGAGGGCGGCTATTCCAGCTACCTGGAGGTGACCACGGCACAGGAGAAGCTGTTCGCCGCGCAGCTGTCGGCGGTGCAGGGGCAGGTGGACGTGCTGACCGGCACCGCGGCGTTGTACAAGTCGCTCGGCGGCGGCTGGCCGTCGGTGCCGCAGGACGTCAGAGAGGCGGGGATGCAGGGGGATGCGAAGGTGTTGAGGCGGTAGGACGAAGTGCTGGCGCAATTGCCAGGCGCTAGCGCACCGCGTGCGCCGGAATTCACTGCCACCTCTCGCGGACGCTCCCCTCTCCCGCGAAGTGGGAGAGGGGTGGGGGAGAGGGCCGGAGTGTCCACGAAGTGCAGCGCGTCGGGGACCTGTCAGAAATTTTGTGTTTAGGGCATAACATGTCGCCAAGGAGCATGTATGCCACGCAAGACGAAGACCAGCCAAGCCGCAGGCCGTGAACTGCCGGCTATTCCCGAGGACCTGATCGCTCATTTCGTTAAGGGTCCGATGACCGCCGAAGCGGTTCAGGACGCCTCGATGGCATTCAAGAAGGCCCTGATCGAGCGGGCCCTAGGCGCCGAGCTAGGCCATCACTTGGGCTACCAGCCGGGCGCGGAGCGCCCGGCTGGCACAGCCAACCAGCGCAACGGCAAGAGCGCCAAGACCGTTCTAACCGAGGATGGCCCGCTGCGGGTCGACATCCCGCGCGACCGCGACGGCAGCTTCGATCCGATCCTGATTCCCAAGCACGAACGGCGCTTCACTGGGTTCGATGACAAGATCATCG
>NZ_KB944466.1:0-91986 GCF_000389805.1 Cupriavidus sp. GA3-3 | reverse complement strand
TTTACCCCACCAACTAGCTAATCAGACATCGGCCGCTCCTGTAGCGCGAGGCCTTGCGGTCCCCCGCTTTCACCCTCAGGTCGTATGCGGTATTAGCTAATCTTTCGACTAGTTATCCCCCACTACAGGGCACGTTCCGATGTATTACTCACCCGTTCGCCACTCGCCACCAGGCCGAAGCCCGTGCTGCCGTTCGACTTGCATGTGTAAGGCATGCCGCCAGCGTTCAATCTGAGCCAGGATCAAACTCTTCAGTTCAATCTCTGTGTGGACCCGAAGGTCCTCGCTCTTTCGAGCGGTCGCTCACTCTCAGAAAACTGACTGACCAGATCCGAAGACCCAGTCACGTTTTGCTGTGCGAGCACTGTATAACTTGTAAAGCTAAAAGACCGAAGTCTTCCGCATCCGTTATCAAGCGCCCACACTTATCGGTTGTTTGGTTGTTAAAGAACCCGCCCTTTCGGGCCGCATCCGGCTTTGCCGTTTGCGTTGCTGCGTTTTGTTTGCAGCGGAGAAACGAGACTATAAAGAAGTTTCTGCGATTAATCAATCATTTTCGAGAAATTCTTTATTCTGGAAGGCACACTCTTTCGGATCGAGTTAATCCTTGCAAGTCTTTTCCCACCCCCGTTGCGCGGTGCCTTGCGAACGAGGGGGCGAATCTTAATGCCTGGATGCCTGCCTTGCAAGCGTTTTTGAAAAGAACTTGAATGAGCCTCCTTTGTCACTTGACCACGCCGACCCACGGCCTGCCGACGAGGGCGAACGCCTCATTACGCTTGCCAGCGCTGCAACTCGGACAGGATCTGTTCAGCGAGGAAGTCACAAGGCGGCCGCTTCGACTTTGCGCTGCGCGCCAGCACCAGCTCCAGCCCGGCTAGCTCGGGCAGCCCCTGGGCCTGGCCAAGGATGGTGAAACGGGCCGGAACGGCACATCGCGCGAGCGGCGCCACCGCCAGTCCCGCTTCGACCATGCTGAGCAGGCCGAGCAGGCTGGGACTTTCATAGGACATGCGATAGGCGATCCTGGCCTGCTCCAGGCTGCGGATCGCAATGTCGCGGGCGACGCTGCCCGACTGGAACACGGCAATGGGCAGCGGCCGCTCGTTCCAGATTTCGTGCGCCGCCGGCGATGCGGCCCACACCATCGGTTCCAGCCGGATGAACTCCCCGGACAACCCTTTCACTCGCGTTGCGCAGACCAGGTCGACCGATCCGTCCTTGACCATGGGCGCCAGCGCCACGCTTGGCAGGCCAATGACCTGGATCTCGACCTTGGGATAGGTCGCGGAAAACTTCTTCAGGATCGCGGGCAACAGGGACGAGGCATAGTCGTCCGGCATGCCGAGCACCACGCGCCCGGTCACGTCGGGGCGGACCACGGCCGCCCAGGCCTCGTCGCGCAGGGCCAGCATGCGGCGCGCGAAGCTCAGCAGGACCTCGCCTTCCGGGGTCAGCACCATGTTCCTCGGCCTGCGCACGAACAGTGGCTTGCCCAAAGCTTGCTCAAGCGCCTTGATCTGCATGCTGACCGCCGACTGTGAGCGGTGCACGAGTTCCGCCGCGCGGGAAATGCTGCCGGTATCGGCAACCGCCACCATCATGGCCAGGACATCGAGGTCAAGCGCTTTCACTTGTATCAGAAAAACTGAAGCAACAGATCAATTTTACGCATTTTTCTTAACCATCGGTGCTCGGGCATACTGGTCGAAAACGTTGACCACCTATGCCACACGCGAACATGGACCACCCCTTGCGCGACAGCCTCGCGCGCGAACTGCATGCCCGCCCCTTCCTGCGCATCGGCGGCCCCGCCTCGCTGACGCACTTTGCCATCTATGCCGACGGCGATACCGCCGTCCACCATGCCTTGCTGGCCGACTTGTGCAGGCTGACCGGGCTGGAGGTACCGGCCGACGGCGTAACGCACTATTCAGGGCGTTGGGGCGATCACAAGCAACTGAAGTGGGAGCGGCACACCGAGTTCTCCACCTTCACGTTCGTGGCGCGGCGTGGTGACGCGGACTACTTCTCCGACCTGGCCACCGCCCATATCCCGGCCGAGTGGTTCGACAGCTTCGCCGGCAAGCGCCTGGTGGCACTGCGCATGGAGCTGGTCTCGGGCGAGGCCGCGGCCCATGCGCGCGACCACGTGCGGGAATGGATCGACGGCCCGACCCTGGCGGGCAGCCACGTGCTCGGCGGCGGCGAGGTGTTCTGCGACTGGACCATCCCGCCAGATGGCTTTACGCGCTTCCTGGTCATCGACAACGGCTTCCGCGAAGTGCAAGGCGGACGGCTGCTGCAGCGGCTGTATGAAATCGAGACCTACCGGATGATGGCGCTGCTGGCCTTGCCGGTGGCGCGTGAACTGGGCCGCAGCGTGGACAACCTGCAGCGCTCGCTCGCGCCGCTGATGCGCAGCATGGACACGAGCCAGGGCGGCCGCCACGATGCCGAGCTGCTGGAGCGGCTGACGCACCTGGCGGTCCGCATCGAGGCGCTGGCTGAATCCGGCAACCGCTTCAGCGCGTCGCGCGCCTACGAGAAGCTGGTGCTGGCGCGCATCCAGGAATTGCGTGAAGAGCGCATCGAAGGCATACCGACCATTGCCGAATTCATGGAGCGCCGCTTCGCGCCTGCCATGGAGACGTGCAGGTCGGTCTGGGCGCGGCACGAGCAATTTGCCGGCCGCGTGGCGCGCGCGCTCGACCTGCTGCGCACGCGCGTCAACCTGGCGCAGGAGCAGGACACCACGCGCCTGCTCGAGGGCATGGACCAGACCGCGCGCAGCCAGCTGCGGCTGCAGCACGCGGTCGAAGGCCTGTCGGTCGCGGCCATTTCCTACTACGTGCTGTCGCTGGCGGGCACCGGGCTCAAGGCGCTGCATGCGGTGCACCTGCCGCTGGACCCGGAACTGATCAAGGGCGTGCTGATCCTGCCGGTGGTGCTGCTGGTGCTGCGTGCTACCAGGCGCAGCAAGCATGCCGGGCAAAAAGCGGCGGCGCGGCGCCCGGCTGCGAATCAGGCCGCATAGGGCAGCTAGCCTGCTGTCCCGCCCTGCCCCGCGGCTGCCGTGGCTTGCCGGAGGAGATGCATCGGGCCAAGGCTCTCAATAGCCTGCATCTGCGCCGCATCCCGGACAAAAAGCGAGCCGGCGAACGCCAGGGCATTGACTGCGATGCCTTCCACGCACTCCATGGATCTCGGCACCAGCAGCAGCCCCGCGGGCATGACCAGCAGGTTGTACGGCGCTGACGGGTGCAGTCCGCCCTCGACATCGACCGCGCGCACGCCAACCGCATCCAGCAACGCGCGGTAGCGCTCGCACGCCGTGCACGCCATCTCTTCCACCGGCGCCGCGGACAGATCCAGCGGCGCGAACGCATGCGCAAATGCCAGGCCGGGAACGGCACCGATAGCGCCGGCGATCCGTGCCGACGCCAGCAAGGGACCAATCGGCAGCGCCGGCCCACCCTCGGCGAACGGCAACGGTACGATCTGCAGGTGTTTGTGGGCCTGGCTCGCTCCCGCGACTGCCCCGCCGTTGTAGAAGCCCAGGCTCGGGAACTCCGCCATGCAAGCCAGCAGCGCTTCAAAGTCCGCCACGGTCAGCAGGGATTCCTGCGCTTCGAAGCGGCGCGTGACGATGAGCAGGTGATGCTCGATGACATTGAACTTGTTGAGCAAGGCCACATGGGTGTCGGAGATATCCGCGACAAACAGTTCCGGGTCATAGGGCAGGAATGGATTGCTCCCGGCGCTGCTGGTCGTGCGTGCCTTGTCCTTGCGAGCCAGGCTCGATACCTGGCGGACCAGAAACCGCACGCCACCGTCCTCGATCGCCGCCTCGGTGGTTTCGATCGGGCACAACGCCCCGCTCTGCAAGGCATGCGCCGTCCGCTGCAGGATCGCCGGCCACAGCGTGCCAGGCTGAAGGTGTCGATGGTGCATGGTTGGCTTTCGCTAGCGTCAATCCTGCTCGCGCAAGAGCATCGCCACGTTACGCTCCGCGAGCGCCGCGATGGTTCGCGAAGGATTCAGGCCGAGCGGACGCGGGACGATCGCTCCGTCCATGACATACAGTCCCTTGTAGCCAAATACCCGGCCCCTTGCATCGACGACTCCGTCTGCAGCGGAGGTTCCCATGTTGCAGCCTCCCAGCGGGTGCGGTGTGATCAGGTTGTGCCACCGTCGCCAGGTGAGCGGTACCCACGGATCCCCGCCAGTCGCTGCCGAGAGCTGCGTATGCGCTGCAATCATGGCCTCGATGACGGCCACCGATGCCTGATAGGACCAGTCGAGCCGCAGCACACGACGCCACGGTGCGTACCACGTGCGGCCCAGTCTCAGCTGGCCATCGCCAGGGTCCACGCCCTGCCCGAACCAGGGCATCATCTGCTCGACCGGATCGCCGTCGTCAAACAGTCCTCCGACCTCCTTCCACACGGCACGCAGCTTGCGGGAACGCGTTCGCTTCATATGGCGCCGAATGAAGTTGCCTGCGAGGTTCGGGATTCCACCGTCCTCCACGAAGAGCGCCTGTCCGTTCGGGCCGCTGTGGTCCAACAGGTCGATCGCTGCGGAGATGGTAACGCCATGGGAAGGAGAGATCGTCCTGTGGTCATAGTAGGCTGGCGTCACGAAGTCGCCATTGTGCGCCCACCCATATCCCAACCGTGGCGAAAGCCCCGGAAGTGTGCGATGCTCATCCCGACAGCGCAGCAGAAGCTCGGTGCTGCCGATGGAGCCGGCGGCCAGTATCACCCTGGCGGCCGTGACTGTGCCAGGGCTCGTCGTTTCGTTTTCCGGGTCGATCTTCCTGAAGCATACGCGCCAGCCCTGCTGCAGCGGCTCGAGCCGGTCTACCAGGTGCAGCGGAAGAATCTCGGCGCCATTGTCCTCAGCCACTGCCAGGTAATTCAGGTCCAGCGTATTCCTGGCCGATACCTGGCACCCCACGTCACAGTTGCCGCAGTGAACACAAGTGCCCTGCAACCTGCCGTGCTGGTTCATGAATGTCTGTGAATGACGGTCATCGCGGGCGTCTTGCCGTGTGGGGTCCCAATGCTCGGAAAATGTCACCGCCAGCGGCAATTTACGGAAGCGCCCGCCCCAACCGCAGGCTTCCGCCCCCTCGCGCAACAGCCGGGTTCGCTCGCTCAACTGGTTATCCGGCACTTCGCTCACCGCGAGCATGCGCCCGACCTCCTCATAGTGGGCCTGCAGGTCCGCATAGGTAACCTCTTTCGGCCAGCCCTGCTGGAAGGCTTCCGGCTTGGCTTCCACGGAAACGTTGGCGTAGATCAGCGAGCCGCCACCGACCCCGGCCCCGGCGATGACCCATACGTCAGAGAAGGTCCGGATATCGGCCCAGCCATTGAAGCGATTGGCGCGCTCCTGGTTCCACAGCCAGGGGTCGCTCTCGTCGCGCGGGTAAGTCGCGGGGCTCCAGCGCCGGCCGCGCTCCAGCACCAGCACCTTGCGGCCGGCCTGCGCGAGCCGGCACGCCGAGACTGCACCACCGAAGCCGCTGCCGATGACGACGACATCGTAGGCAAGCGCATTGCTCATCATGACGCTCCCTATCGTTGGATGATGATTGGCTTCTCCTCAATCATCCGCACCGCCTCGGGCGGCATTACCTGACCGTCTGCCGGCACGAACCGGGGGCCGGTCGCGCCGGGCTGGGCGCGTATGCGCCAGGTGCCATGGACCTTCGTCAATCGCTTGACGCCCTCGCCCAGCTTCCAATGACGGCAGACCTTCTCCAGCTTGAGCGGGTAGATCGTCAATTGCCCACCCTCGAACCGCATCCGCAGGAAGCATTTGTAATCGGCGATGCGCTGGGAGGAGAACACTTCCTCGGGGTGCAGGCGCCAAAGGGCATTGCCCAACACCATCCATGCGCCAAACAGCAGGCCACCGAGGGCGCCGCCCAGCAGCATGGCCTCGACCACGAACAGCAAGACGGGGGGCGCATTGTCCGCGCCAAAGACATGGAAGTTGAGCCGCATGACGAGCCATAGCAGCGCGACTGCCAGTGCCAGGTGCAGCAGCCCGTGCAACGCGCCGACAACGCACGCCAGGCGCACGCCGCGCCTGACATCCCTGGTCGACAGCGCAGCACAAGTAAAGACAATGGCCGCTGCGAACACCACCGACGCCGGACTGTGCGCCATGACCCGGAACAGTTGGTGGAACACCTCGGCGATATTCCCGAATGTCACTTCGAGCCCAGCCAGCCTGTCGACGAAGCTGCGTTGATCGCGCCCGGGGACAGATACCAGGCTCGCGCTTTGAATGATCCAGTCGAACAGCAAGTACAGGATCGCCACCAGCGCACAGAACGAGAGGTTGCGCGCAGGCAGTTGCCACGCGCGATTGCGCAATTGCCGGGAAGCGGATTTTTCCGGATACGCTGACTTCAGTTCGTAGAACTGTCTGGCCGGGCCCACGACGATAGGCCTCGGCGGATCTGGCAGCAGGTGCGTGCCGTGAAGAAATGCACCGCCGCCTCCGCAGGTGATGCGATGCGGTCCCGCCGTGCCCTCTCGCGGCACGTAATGCGCGTAGTGGTGCGAGTTGCCGGCCAGCACCAGCGCGAGCCGGTCGCCCAGCATCCCCTCGATCTCGCTCAGGCTCCGGAAGCGCGGCGTCTTGGCCTCGATCGAAGGTACGGCCCGCCGCTCGCCGCGGCGCACGCGCTCCATCTCGTCAATCCAGCTCGCCTCGGGCGCGCACAATACGACGCGGTCACCGGGCTGCAGCGCCGTGTGCATCTTCTGGAAGTACTCGCGCTGCGGCCGGTCGATCTCAGACTCCAGTTGCAGGTCCAGGCCCCAGACCCACCAGCCGCCGGGCAACTGCAAGGCATAGTAGCCAGTGCGCTGGCGTGTCTCCCAGCCGCCCACGGGCTTGCCGCTGCAGAACAGGCGGGCGAAGCCACGCAGGCCATCGTACCAGTCGTGATTGCCAGGCGTGGCGACCATCCACGGCGCATCCGGCAACTTGATCGGCTGGTCGCTGTATGCGGGGCGCGCGATCTCGACCGGCGCAGGGAATGCCGCCCGGAAGGGATCGACGAAGCGTGTCCGATAACCCTCATGGGCAGGGGTCGGATACACCTGGTCGCCACCCAGCAGCAGCACCTTTGCCCGTGGCAGCGTCACGCCTTGCTCGCGCAGCGTCACCGCGTGACTGACGCACAACGCCATGGAGTAGGTCGGGTCCCAACCGTCGCCGGTGTCGGCCAGATAGTCGACCCAGACACCGCCGTGCCCGTCGGCGGGCACCGGGAGCGGCGGGTTCGGATTCAGCGTGGTGAGTGCCGCCTGCACCATGCGCTGGTCGGCAAAGGCGCCGATCGCCATCGCCACGGCAACCCGCATGGCAGTGAACGGCAGCTGTAGCGGGCTCAGCCAGTTCACCATGGTTCTTTGGGTGTAGAGTTCCACGCGCCCGGTCGCGGCAGACGCGGAAGCGATCGTCGCGGAGCCGGCAGCATCGGCCGCAGCTTGCGAACCACCCGGATATGGCGACTCTGGTGCTGACCCGGAATGTTTCATCGCCTTCCCCCCAAGACTTCCAGCTCGTCCGCAAGGATCGGGGCGCTCGCGCATGCTGGCGCGAGTGCCAGCCGTTGCCAATGGCCCTACGCCCTCACCCCCTCAACATCTCCACCGCTTCCGCAATCGCCCTTCTGATCCGTGTGTACGTGCCGCACCGGCAGATCACGCAGCTCATCTGGTCGGCGATCTCCGTCTCCTTCGGATTCCGGGTGCGCTTGAGCAGCGCGCTCGCCGCCAACAGTTGCGCGCTCTGGCAGTAGCCACACTGCACCACCTCGTGCTTGAGCCAGGCCGCCCGCAGCGCGCTCGCCTCGGGGCCGACGAGTCCTTCGATGGTGACGATCTTCTTGCCTTCCATCTCGCTCGCCTGGTGCTGGCACGACAACACCATCTTGCCGTTGACATGCACCGCGCAGGCGCCGCACACCCCCACGCCGCAGCCGAACTTGGTGCCTGTCAGCTTGAGCTCGCAGCGCAGCACCCACAACAGCGGCGTGCAGCCGTCCGAGCGGACCTCGACGCTCTTACCGTTGACACTGATCTGATGGTCTGGCATCGCAGGCTCCGGAAGGCGGCAGGGTCTTCAGCAGCGGCAGGTCGCGCAGGCGCTCGCCGGTCGCATGGAACAAGGCGTTCGCCACCGCCGGGGCGATCGGCGGCGTGGTGGACTCGCCCACGCCCTGCGGCGGGCGCGTCGAAGGCATCACGTGTACCTGGATGTCCGGGCAGTCTCGCAGGCGCATGGCCGGAAAGGCGGTGTAATAGTCCTCCTTCACCTTGCCTCGCTCCAGCGTGATCTTCTGCCACAGCGCTGCCGACAGCCCGAACACAATGCCGCCCTCGACCTGCTGCTCGATCAGGGTCGGGTTGACCGGCATGCCGCAATCGATGGCGCAGAACACGCGATCCACGCGGACCTGCCCCATGTTGCCTACCGACACCTCGGCGACCTGCGCCACCACGCTGCCGAACGACTCGTGCAGGGCCACGCCGCGCCCCATCTTCGCCACGCCAGGCTGCTTGCGCAAGGGCTGGCCCCAGCCCGACATCTTTCTTGCCTGCTCCAGCACCGCGCGCTGGCGCTCATCCCTGAGCAGGCTCATGCGGTAGTCGAGCGGGTCCACCCCGACCGCCACCGCCAGCTCATCGACAAAGCTCTCCATGAAGAAGGCGTGGTGCGAGTGCCCCACCGAGCGCCAGTAGCCCACGGGGATGGCGAGGTCCACGGTCTGGTGGCCGACCCACACGTCCGGCCAGTCATAAGCCTGGTCGAAGGCGCCCTCCGCCGTGGACTTGTCCAGCCGCGACAGGAAGATGTCGGGCAGGCCGAAGTTGCGCTTCGCGACGCCCTCCAGCACTGACTGGCTGGCCGAGACATTGCGCACGGCGATGACCTTTCGGTTTTCGTCGAGCCAGGCCTCGAAGCGCGACACGCTGGCCGGACGGTAGAAGTCATGCCGCATGTCCTCGGGGCGCGACCAGATCGTCTGCACCGGCACGCCCTTGCGCCTGGCGGCGATGGCGGCCGCCTGGCAGATGAAGTCGACTTCGAGCCGGCGCCCGAAGGCACCGCCGATGAATTGCTGGCGCAGTTCGACCTTGTCGGTGTCCAGCCTGAGCGTCTTCGCCACGCAGCGGCGAGCCAGCCCGGGCATCTGCGTGGCAGCCCACACGATGGCGCGGTCCTCCTGGACCAGCACCGTGCAGTTGACCGGCTCCAGCGCGGCGTGAGCGAGATAAGGCGCCGAGTACAGGACCTGGATGGCGGGCTTGCCCTGCTTCATGGCGCGCCCGTTGCCATGCTCGTACCAGACGCGTGGGTCGGCGGCGTCGAGCGCCTTCACCAGCGTATCGCGGATGCCGTCGCTCGACAGCTTCGCCGCTTCGCCCTCGTCCCACTTGCACTGGACCTTCTCCACCGCCTGCATGGCGATCCACGCATCGCTGGCGATCACCGCCACGCCGCCGCTGCCGCCCTGGAGCGGAGGCAGCGCGACCAGGTCGAGCACGCCGGGCAACTTCTTTACGTCGTCGGGCGGGGATCCCCGCAGCGTGCCGCCCAGCGTCGGACACATCTGCACGCTGGCGTAGACCATCGCGTCCGCCACCACGTCGATACCGAAACTGGCTGTGCCGTGGAGCTTGGCAGCGGCATCAAGGCGCGCCGCGCGGGTGCCGATGAGCCTGTAGCTGGCCGGATCCTTCAGTTCGACCTTGCGAGGCAAAGGCTCACGCGCGGCAGCCGCGGCAAGTTCGCCGAAGGTGGCGCTGCGCCCCGACGGATGCACCACCTTGCCGGCCTGCGCGCGGCAGGCTTCGGCCTTGACGTCCCACTGCTTCGCCGCTGCCGCGCACAGCATCATGCGGGCGGCGGCGCCGGCCTCGCGCATCGGATGCCACAGGTCCCTGATGCTGGTAGAGCCGCCGGTGAACATCAGGCCCACCTCGCGCACGCCCTTGCGCGTGAACCATTCGGCGGCACGCCTGGGCCACCCCTTGTCGTCCGGCCGGAACGGCAGGTTGGCGACCACGCCCTCGATGTTGTTGTACAGGTTGTCGATGGGCGACGGCTCGACCCGGATCTGCGACCAGTCGGCCTCCATCTCCTCGGCCAGCAGCATCGCCGCGCCGGTATGCACGCCCTGCCCCATCTCGGCCTTGTTCATGACCACCGTGACGGTGTTGTCGGACGCCACCTTGATCCAGCCGTTCAGCGCAAACTGCCCGTCGCGCGCCGCCAGCGGCTCGCCGCCCGCCAGGCGCTGGCGCGGCGGCAGCCAGGCCCATCCGATCACCAGCGCACCGGCAGCGCCCGCACCGCCGAGCAGGAAGGCTCTGCGCGTCAACATGGCAAGACTGGCGGATCGATCATCATAGGAAGGCCCCGTGCCGCCGATGGCATGGCCTATATTAGGTCGGGAAGTGCCGCAGCGCGAATGCGAGCACGTCGTTGGCGCTATCGCGCAACACCCGACACGGACATGCCGCGCTGATGCCGCCTGCCGGCGCAGGTCGAACTGCTCCGTGACGGGTGCCCGTGTTCCGGCAGATCCTTGAGCTTGGGAACAAGCAACTGATCGACTGCCGCAGCCCCAGCCATCGAACAGTTTTCCATTAGAATCAGCAGCTTATGCTACTGCGGAAAGAGCGCCATCTGCCCAGCCAGCAGCGTCTCGAAATCGTCGTCCAGGAACGGCAGGATCGCATCGGCGATCGGCTGCAACTGCTTGTTGACGTAGTGGCCATAGTCGACCGGCGCCGACCGGGTCTCAAGCGGCTCCGGCCCTGAAACGGTCATCACGTAGCTGATCCAGCCGCCATGCTGATACTGGCGCGGACGTCCCTGGCGCTCGTTATAGGCATCGGCGATACGGGCGGCGCGGACGTGCGGCGGCACGTTGCGCTGGTAATCATCGAGCTTGCGGCGCAGCCGCTTGCGATAGACCAGTTGCTCGTCGAGCTCGCCGGCCAGGGTGCGACGCACGATGTCCCGCACATAATCCGCGTACGGCTCGCGGTTGAAGATCTTTTCATAAAGGGTCTGCTGGAAACGCTGGGCGAGCGGCGACCAGTCCGTGCGCACCGTCTCAAGCCCCTTGAACACCATCTCGATCTTCCCGTCAGGCCGTTCGACCTGGCCGGCATAGCGCTTCTTGCTGCCAAGGTCCGTGCCGCGGATGGTCGGCATCAGGAAGCGCCGGAAGTGCGTTTCGAACTGGAGTTCCAGCGCGCTTTCCAGTCCATAGGTCTGCCAGAGGTGGTCGCGCCACCAGTCGTTGACGTAGGCGACCAGGCTACGGCCGATCTGCCTGGCATCGGCTTCCGTTCGCACGCGGCGCAGCCAGACGAATGTGGAATCCGTGTCGCCATAGATCACCTCATAGCCGCGGGCCTCGATCAGCGCGCGGGTCTGCCGCATGATCTCGTGCCCGCGCATGGTGATCGACGACGCCAGCCGCGCGTCGAAGAACCGGCAACCGCTGGACCCGAGCACGCCGTAGAACGCGTTCATGATGATCTTGAGCGCCTGCGAGAGCGGCTTGTTCCGGTCGCGCTTGGCGGCCTCGCGGCCTTGCCAGACTCTGGCCACGATCGCCGGCAGGCAGTGCTTCGTCCGGGAAAACCGCGCACCGCGGAAGCCAGGCAGCGAATCGGCATCGTCCGGATGCGCCAGGCCCTCGACCAGCCCGATCGGGTCGATCAGGAAGGTCCGGATGATCGACGGGTAGAGGCTCTTGTAGTCCAGCACAAGCACCGATTCGTAGAGCCCCGGCCGCGAGTCCATGACGAAGCCGCCCGGGCTGGCCTCGGGCGCCTTCTCGCCGAGGTTGGGCGCGACATACCCCTGGCGGTGCATCAGCGGCATGTAGAGATGCGTGAAGGCGGCGACCGAGCCGCCATTCCGGTCGGCCGGCAGGCCCGTGACCGTGGCGCGCTCCAGCAGAAACGGCAACAGCTCCGTCTTTTCGAAGATCCGCGTGATCAGTTCGCAATCGCGCAGGTTATAGCGCGCCAGCGCCGGCTTGTCCTGCTCGAACATGCGGTCGATGGCGTCCATGCGGTCGTACGGGTTGTCGACCGCCTTGCCCTCGCCCAGCAGCGTCTGCGCCACCGATTCGAGGCTGAACGACGGGAAGCTCCACGTGGCGGAACGCAGCGCCTCGATGCCGTCGATGATCAACCGGCCTGGTGCGCTGGCGAAATAGTGCTGCTGGGCGTTGTGCTCGCGCCATTCCATCTCGGCACCGCCGCGGCCGAGGCGCAGCGGAAGCTGGAACTTGCGCGCATGCTCGTGCAGCACGCGCAGGTCGAACTGGACCAGATTCCAGCCGATGATCGCGTCGGGATCGTGATCGGCCAGCCACTGGTTCAGCTTTTCCAGCAACTCGGGCCGCGTGGCGCAGTACTCGAGCGAGAAATCGACATCGGCGGGCATTTGCGGCGCCGCACCCAGCATGTAGACCTGGCGCTGGCCGCAGCCTTCGAGCCCAATCGAATAGAGTTCGCCGAACGCGTTGGTCTCGATATCGAGCGAGACCAGGCGCAACTTGGGCCGGTAGCACTCCGACGGCTTCATCTGGGCATTGCGCAGCGCGCCGCCGGGGTCCGGCTCGCCGTCGAACCAGACCGGGGCGGTGATGAAGCGCTCCATCAGGTAGCGTTCGGGCGGGCGGATATCGGCTTCGTAGACATCCACGCCGGCGTCGCGCAATGAGCGGCCGAGCTGGATCAGTTGCCGATGCTGGCGGCAGTACAGGCCCAGTACGGGCCGGCGCTGGAAATCCTGGAGCTTGAGCGGGCGCAGCTCGACCTCGCGCTCGCGGCGCAGCAGCGCCTCGGCACGCTCGCGCTGCGACTCGGGGATAAACGCGACTGACGGCTGACAGGACAGGTGCAGGTGGCGCGGACCATCATCGGTCGCCAGCCAGAATTCGACTTCGGTGCCGGCCGGCGTATCGCGCCAATGTCGGGTCAGGATGAAACCCTGCTGAAGTGCCACGTTAGGTACATTGGGAAACGGCTACCGGTCGGGATTCTAGCGGATGGGCCGGGGGCGTGAGCCGCGTAAGCCACCCCGTGGCATCTTCGGTTCACGCAAAACGGTCGTGCAGGATAGCAGCGGTCAATTCGCGCTTCTTCCAGTACATATGATGGATACGCTGCTGCAATTTGCCCAGCACCATGGGGTCGAGGCTGCCATAGGTCAGCAGCACGGCAGGCTGCGAGCCATCGCCCTCCTCATGTTCGAGGCTGTCGAACGGAGGAAACCCGTACTTTTCCAGGAAGGCCGCGATTTCCTCGTCCGAGGTGCCAGGTTCGATGTTGCCTAGCAGCAAACGACTCATGATGGTCTCTCCCAGTCGATGGAGGAGCGGCCCTGCCCCAGCCCCCTTTGCGGTTGGCACTGAGACGCCCTACCTTAATTCTAGGATGGGCTTTTGCCCTGCCGTGCCGCCTCGATCGCGGCGATATCAATCTTTTTCATCGTCATCATGGCGTCGAATGCGCGCTTGGCCGCCGCACGGTCGGGGTCGGTTATCGCCGCGCTGAGCGCGCGCGGGGTGATCTGCCATGACAGTCCCCAGCGGTCCTTGCACCAGCCGCATTCGCTTTCCTGGCCGCCATTGCCGACGATCGCATTCCACAAGCGGTCGGTTTCGGCCTGGTCGTCCGTCGCAATCTGAAAAGAGAAGGCCTCGTTGTGCTTGAAATGCGGGCCGCCGTTCAGCCCGAGGCAGGGAATGCCGGCGACGGTGAACTCGACCGTCAGGACATCGCCCTGCTTGCCGTCGGGATAGTCGCCCGGCGCACGGTGGACGGCGCTGACTGCGCTGTCGGGGAATGTCTCGGCATAGAAGTTTGCGGCATCAAGGGCGTCGCGGTCGTACCACAAGCAGATCGTGTTCTTGCTTTGCATGATGTGTCTCCTGGAAAGTCGAGCACCGGGAATCCGCCACCGGGACTCCAATGTCTCATATTCCGGTGGCGGGCGCAGGCCGCGCAAAGGGCGAGCTGAGGAGCCGCCAGCGGCCTCTGTCCAAGGGGCGTCGCCGCTGCCCGGCGCCAGTGCCGACTATGCCAGGCTGGTGCGCTTCGAGACCCAGCGCCGGGGCGAGTTGATCAGCAAGGCGAACATCGCGCTGGGCTGATGCCGCAGGACTTCTCGCGTCTCACTGGGCCTCCGCCGCGCGCACGAACGCGTCGCGCGCGGTGATCCGCTTGACGTAGTCCTGGATGCACGCGCTCTCGCTGATGCGCGGCGCACCGAATCGGCCCGCCCATGCCAGCGAGGCACCGAGATAGATGTCCGCCGCGCTGAAGGTCGCGCCGAGCACGAAGGGGCCGGGCGTCAGGGCTTGCTCGATGGCGTCGATCACATCGTCATAGTCGCCCCAGCCGACCGCCTGCTTCGGCAGCGGCGCCTCTTTGCGCATCATCCGGTCAGTCAGCGCGGGTTCGAAGCAACTGCCGCAGAAGAACAGCCACCGCAGCACCGTGCCGCGCGCGGACGAGCCTGCAGGCGGCATCAACCCGGCCTGCGGAAAGGCATCCGCCAGCCAGGCGATGATCGCGCCGTTCTCGGTCAGGACCGTGCCGTCATGCAAGACCAGCGTTGGAATCTTCCCCATCGGGTTGACCGCCAGGAACTCCGGCGCGCGGCTCTCGCCCTTGGTGAAATCGATGTGCTGCAGCTTGTACTCAGCCCCGACCTCCTCCAGCATCCAGCGCGCCACCGAGGCGCGGCTCTGGGGGTTGTAGTAGAGCGTCATGGTCATACTGTCCTCCTGCCGCGTTCGGCCGTGTGGTTTCGACCGCCGCAGGATAGCATCCGCCGGCTGCCACGAACCGCTTCCGTTGTGGAAGCCCTCACCCGGCCCGCTCGACCGCCCGTGCGAGCCGTGCGACGCCCTCCCCGATCTGCGCCAGGTTCGTGCTCGCGAACGACAGCCGGAATGTGGCGCGCTGGCGCTGCTCCACATAGAATCCGGCACCCGGGACGAACAGCACCTTTTCCGCGATCGCGTGCGGCAGCAGTGCGGCAGCATCGTCGATGCCATCCAGCGCGGCCCCAAGGAACATCCCTCCCGCCGGCAATGCGAAACGGATGCGGTCACCAAAGGCCTGGCGCAGCGCCGCCGCGAGCTGGTCGCGCTTGTCGCGATAGGCCGCGACTTCCCGCGCGACCTGTGCCGGCAGCCGGCCCGCTTCCAGATACTGGGCCGCGGCCAGCTGGATCCATGGCGGCGTGCACAGGTCGGATACCTGCTTGGCAATCACCGCGCGGCGCACGATCTCGGGCGCGGCGACCATCCAGCCGATCCTCAGGCCGGGGGCCAGCGTCTTCGACAGGCTGGCCAGATGCACCAGCCACGGCCGCGCCTCGGGGACCGACGCGCACAGCGCCAGCAGCGAAGGCGGCGGTGCGCCATCGAAGCTGAGCGCCCCGTAGGGATCGTCCTCGACCAGCACCACGCGGTGCCGCGCCACCAGCTTCAGCAGCTGCAGCCGTCGTGCGGGCGACAGCGTGGCGCCGGTGGGGTTGGCGAAGGTCGGCACCGTATAGATCAGCCGGGGGCGCAACGACGGGTCGGCCAGCATGGCTTCGAGTGCAGCCACGTCCATGCCGTCGTGATCAGACTGCACGCCGCGTATGTCGGCGCCAGCCAGCCGCAATGCCTGCAGCGTCGCGGAATAAGTCGGCTCCTCGACCAGCACCACGCTGCCGGGCTCGACCAGCGCACGCACGAGGAAATCGAAGCCCTGCTGCGAGCCGCTGGTCACGAGCAGTTCGTCCTGGGCCACGGGCGCGCCGCGCCCGGCCATCAACGACACGAGCACCTGGCGCAGCGCCGGCGCGCCTTCGGTGGCGCCGTACTGCAGGCATTCGGCGGGCCGCTCGCGCAGCGCCGCCGCCGAGGCCGCGCCAATGCCGTCGACATCGAACAGCGCGGCGGACGGGTAGCCGCCGGCGAAAGAGATCATCCCGGGGTCGGACAGGTACTTGAACAGTTCCCGGATCGGAGAGCCAGCCGGGTTGCGCAGCGCGGGGACGAAGGGATAAGCGGCGTCGGAAGTCATGAGCGGATGCAGAACGTGCTGGACATGGGCGTGCTTCAGTCCACCGAAGCACCGGACAGGCGAACGATCTCGCCCCACTTCTGGCGGTCCTTCTTCAGCACGTCGGCAAATGCCTCCGGCGAGCTGGGCGCCGGTTCCGCGCCCAGCTCGCGCATTTTCGCCTGCACGCCTGGCTCGTTGAGCACGCGCGTCAGGTCCTGGCTGATCTTCTGCGCCACCGCCGTGGGCACCCCGCGCGGCGCAAGCAGGCCGAACCATGGGCTGGCATCAAAGCCGGGGACGGGGCCCGCGGCGGCGACCGTCGGCACATTCGGAAGCGCCGACGAGCGCGCCGGCGTGGTCACGGCCAGCGGCCTGAGCTTGCCCGAGCGGATAAACGGCAGCGACGCCGGCAGGTTGTCGAACATCACGTCGACGCTGCCGCCCATCAGGTCGGCGATGGCCGGGCTGCTGCCCTTGTAGGCGACGTGGCTCATCTCCGTGCTGGTCATGCGCTGGAACAGCTCGCCCGCGAGGTGCGTGGACGTGCCATTTCCGGCCGACGCCATGTTGACGCGCTTGGGATTGGCTTTCAGGTAGGCGATGAACTCGGGCAGCGTCTGCACGCGCGCGCGTTCCGCAAACGCCGGCGACAGCACCACCACGTTGGGTACGCGCGCCACCATCGCGACCGGCGCGAAGTCGGCGTCGGCATCATAGGGCAGCTTCTTGTACAAGGCCGGGTTGATGCCGAACTCGCCCACCGAGCCCATCAGCAGGGTGTAGCCGTCCGCCGTGGACTTGGCGGCCGTGCCGGTGCCGACGATGCCGCCCGCGCCGGGGCGGTTGTCGACCACCACCGACTGCTTCCATTGCGTGGCCAGTTGCTCGCCGATCAGCCGGGCCACCATGTCGGTGGTGCCGCCCGGCGGGTACGGCACGATGATGCGCACCGGCTTGGCCGGGAACTCGAGCGCGCCGGCGATGCCGGGCATGGTCGCGCCGAATGCAAGGGTGCCGGCGGCGAGCGCGCTGAACAAGTGTTTCATGCAGTCTCCTGTCTACCTGATGGTTGTCGTTATGAGGTTGTCGTGATGACGATGCCGGGAGGAGGCGGCAACGCAAGGATCGAATGATTTCTCATCAACTCCAAGCTTTCAAGCGAGATTTCCGTATAGGATGATGACCTAAGATCATCAACCCAGCCCTTCCCCGATGCGGCAACGACTTCCCAGCCTGTCCAGCCTGCGCGCCTTCGAGGCCGCCGCGCTGCACCTGAACCTGCGCCGCGCGGCGGCGGACCTGTTTATCACCGAGAGCGCGGTGTCGCGCCAGATTGCGTCGCTGGAAGCGCTGCTGGGCGTGCAGCTGTTCCACCGCGCCAACCAGCGCATCACGCTGACGGCGGCCGGCACGCTCTACAGCGGACAGGTGCGGGAGTTGCTGCGCAAGCTGCAGCGCGACACGCTCGACCTGATGGCGCACGAGGGCGCGGGCGGCACCGTCGAGCTGGCCTGCGTGCCCACGCTGGCGGTCGAGTGGCTGATTCCGCGGCTGCCGGCCTTCTATGCGCGGCATCCGGGGATCGTGGTCAATATCAGCGCGCAGTCAGACATCTTCCTGTTCGACGGCACCCCCTACGACGCGGCGATTCACTTTGGCGAGGCGGTCTATCCCGGCGCGCGTGCCGACCGGATGTTCGATGAAGAATCGGTGGCGGTCTGCCATCCGGACTTCTTCGGCGGCAGAAAGCGGATCAGCCCACATGACATCGCCCGGTCGCCGCTGCTGCACCTCGCCACACGCATTCTCGGCTGGAAGCAATGGATGGAAGCGGCCGGCATCGACGACGTCAACGCCATGCGCGGCGCACGCTTCGACCACCATTCCATGGTCATCGCCGCCGCACGCGCCAGGCTGGGCGTTGGCCTGGTGCCGCGCTTCCTCGTGGGGGAATACCTGGCAAACCGCCAGCTGGTCATGCCCGTCGCCCATTCGCAGCGCTCCACGAGCGCGTATCACCTGGTCTCGCCGGATACCCGGCCGATGAGCGAGGCGATGCAGCGGCTGCGCGAGTGGCTGCTGGAAGCCGCGGGCGAGTTTGCGACAAGGCAGTCCGCGACTGCGGACGATGCGGGCAAGTAGCCAGCCGACTCACGCCGCAACTCACACCACCATTTCCAGCCCCGGCGTCGGCCGGCGTTCCAGCAATGCGGCCAGCCTGCGCAGCGCGGCCGATAGTTGCGCGCGGTCCTCCACGCCACCGAGCGAGATGCGGATGGCAGTCGGCGCGTTGGGCCCCTCCCAGAACGCGTCGGACGGCGTCACGCGCAGGTCCTCCGCCAGCGCGGCCCGGGTGAGCTGCTGCGCCGACCAGTGCTCCGGCAAGCGGTGCCATGCGTGGATGGCGCTGGGCGGGAGCTGGCCGATCCCGCTCAGCCACCGGCTTGCCAGCGCGCATCTGGCCAACGCTTCGGTCCTGATGCCGTCGAGCAGATGCATGGCCGAGCCATCGTGGATCCATTGGGTCGCCAGGGCGGCGGTCATCGGTGCCGCCATCAGCGCGAAGGCCCGCAGCGATGCCAGCAGATCGTCGCCGCGCCTGCCCTCCGGCAGCATGACATACGCGGTCCGCAGCCCCGGACTGAGGGTCTTGGACAGGGTCGAGACATAGTACGTGCGCTCGGGAGCGAAGCTGGACAGCGGCGGCGGCGCTGACGGCGTCAGCAGCCAGTAGGGATCATCCTCCAGCAAAGTGACATCACAGTGCGCCGCGGCCCTGGCGATAGCCTCCCGGCGTGAAGCCGGCATGGTGTGCGTAGTTGGATTCTGGGCGGTCGGATTGAGGTAGGCCAGCGTGGCACCGTCGGCACGGGCCGCCTCGAGGGCGTCGGGGAGCATCCCGTCGGCGTCGACCGGCGCGATGATCACGCGCCGCCCGAGCTGTGCCGCGGCCGCGCGAATGCCTGGGTAGGCCAGCGGCTCACTCACGATCGCATCGCCAGGCCGGGTCCGGGCCAGGATCACGGCGGCCAGCGCAGCCTGGGCGCCCGGGCACACCACGAGCCGCGCAGTAGCGACCTGCCCGAATATCTGCGCGAGCCAGAGGGTGCCGGCTGACCGGTCGGCAGCACTGCCGCCGCCGAGCTGGTAGGTCATCAGCAGGTGCGGGTCGCTGTGCAGCAGCACCTGCGACAGGCCGCGCCGCAACAGGTCCTGGAAATCCAGCCCCGCCGGTGGCGGCGGCACGTTCATGCTCATGTCGATCACCCGCGCCAGCTCCGCCCGCGGCGCGGCAATGAAAGTGCCGAGGGCCCCGCGGGCATCGATCAGATGCCGCCGCTTGGCCTCGTTGTAGGCACGCGTCACGGTGGTCAGGTCCACGCGGAGGGACTTGGCCAGGCTGCGCTGCGGCGGCACGCGGTCGCCGGCTACCAGGCGGCCTTCGCCGATCGCCCGCTCGATGAAATCCACGATCTGCAAGTAGCGCGCGCCGCCATCTGTTGTGATCTCAAGATCCCATTTGGCACTGGCTTCGGCGCGGATATCGGTTCCTTGCATGGATTTCGCCCGGTAGATTTCTTCGATGTATGGGTTTTGTCTTGCATTAGCATGCCAGACATCACCGAAGGAATCCATACAAACCACGCCCGCGCGGGGCTGAGCCAGCACTTGAATCGGAGCGCGTGGCCGGGAGCCTTCGGTGATCCGTAACCAAGGTGTCCGAAATGCTCAAACCTATTGCCGGGCCGGCAGACAAGAATCGACAAGGCCCGCTCCCCCGCCCGTCCCCCGGCCCGCAGCGCCGTCTTCCCACACTGTTGCTGAGCGCCTGCCTGAGCGCGCTGCTGAGCGGCTGCAACCTGGAACTGCTCAACCCCAAGGGCAGCATCGGGGAACAGGAGAAGTCACTGATCCTGATCTCCCTGTTCGTCATGCTGATGGTCGTCATCCCCGTGATCGTCCTGACGCTGTGGTTCGCGTGGCGCTACCGCGAAACCAATACGAGCGCCACCTATGCCCCCAAATGGGCGCACTCCACCAGGATCGAGGTCGTGGTCTGGGGCATTCCCTGCGTCATCGTGGCCTGCCTGGCCGTGCTGATCTGGGATTCGACGCACAAGCTCGATCCCTATCGGCCGCTGGAATCGCAGGTCAAGCCGGTCCAGGTCGATGTGATCGCGCTGAACTGGAAATGGCTGTTCATTTATCCGGAATACGGCGTCGCGTCGCTGAACCAGCTTGCGATCCCGGTCGGCACGCCGGTCAATTTCCGGCTGACCGCGGAATCGATGATGAACTCGTTCTTCATCCCGCAGCTCGGCAGCATGGTCTACACCATGGCGGGGATGCAGACGCGCCTGCACCTGATCGCCGACACGCCGGGCGTCTATCTCGGCCAGTCCGCTGCCTACAGCGGCCCTGGCTTCTCGGACATGCACTTCAAGACCCTGGCCACCTCGCGCGAGGAGTTCGATGCCTGGATCCAGGCTGCCCGCGCTTCGTCCCAGGCGCTCGACCTGAAGACCTACCGCACGCTTGAACTGCCCAGCAGCAAGGATCCCGTGACGCTTTACGCCGCCGTCGCGCCGAAGCTGTTCGACCAGGTCGTCGACAAATACATGCTGGAAAACGGCCAGATCTGCCGCGCGGACACCCCGGAATCTCTGCAGGCCTTCCAGCGCGTCCCGACGGCGCCCGCTGGCCGCATGGAGCAATAAGAATGCTTGGAAAACTCAACCTGGACGCCATCCCTCTCCATGAGCCGATCATCATGGGGACGCTGGCCGTCGTGATCGTGCTGGGCATCGCGCTGATGGGCGCCATTACGTACTACGGCAAATGGAAATACCTGTGGAACGAATGGATCTGCTCGGTCGACCACAAGAAGGTCGGCGTGATGTACATCATCCTGGCGCTGGTGATGCTGCTGCGCGGCTTTGCCGACGCCATCATGATGCGCGCCCAGCAGGCGATCGCCTATGGCGATGCCGCGGGCTACCTGCCGCCGCACCACTACGACCAGATCTTCACGGCGCACGGCGTGATCATGATCTTCTTTGTCGCGACGCCGCTGGTGCTCGGGCTGATGAACGTGATCGTGCCGCTGCAGATCGGCGCGCGCGACGTCGCCTTCCCGTTCGTCAATTCGCTGAGCTTCTGGATGTCGGCAATGGGCGCGGTGCTGGTGATGATGTCGATGTTCGTCGGCGACTTCGCGGCCACCGGCTGGGTCGCCTACCCGCCGCTGTCCGAGCTCGGCTACAGCCCCACGCCAGGGGTTGACTACTACATCTGGTCACTGCAGATATCCGGGCTTGGCACCACCCTGACGGGCATCAACTTCATCGTCACGATCCTGCGCATGCGCGCGCCGGGCCTGAACCTGATGAAGATGCCGGTCTTCACCTGGACCGCGCTGATCACCAACATCCTGATCGTGGCGATCTTCCCGGTCCTGACCGCCACGCTGGCCCTGCTCACCGCCGACCGCTACCTCGGCATGCACTTCTTCACCAACGAGCTCGGCGGCAACGCCATGATGTACGTGAACCTGATCTGGATCTGGGGCCACCCGGAGGTCTACGTGCTGATCCTGCCGGCGTTCGGCGCCTTCTCCGAGATCATCGCCACGTTCTCGCGCAAGCCCCTGTTCGGCTACAAGTCGATGGTGTACGCCACCTCCTCGATCGGCGTGCTGTCGTTCTTCGTCTGGCTGCACCACTTCTTCACCATGGGCTCCGGCGCGAACGTCAATGCCTTCTTCGGCATCATGACCTCGATCATCTCGATCCCGACCGGCGTGAAGCTGTTCAACTGGCTGTTCACCATGTACCGGGGCCGGATCCGCTTCCATACCTCGACCATGTGGACCATCGGCTTTATGGTGACGTTCGCGGTCGGCGGCATGACCGGCGTGCTGCTCGCCATTCCCGGGGCCGACTTTGTCCTGCACAACAGCCTGTTCCTGGTTGCGCATTTCCATAACGTCATCATCGGCGGCGTGCTCTTCGGCTGCCTGGCCGCAATCACTTTCTGGTTCCCGAAGGTGTTCGGCTTCACGCTCAATGAGTTCTGGGGCAAGGTGTCGTTCTGGTGCTGGCTGGCGGGCTTCTTCCTGGCCTTCATGCCGCTCTACGTACTGGGCTTCAAGGGCATGACCCGCCGGATGAACCACTATGCCAACGTCGACTGGCATCCCTACCTGGTGGTGGCGCTGGTCGGTGCCTTCGTCATCGGCGCCGGCATCCTGGCGATGTTGGTGCAGTTCGCGGTCAGTATCCGCGACCGCAAGCAGAACCGCGACCTGACTGGCGATCCGTGGGATGGCCGCAGCCTGGAGTGGTCGACGGCCTCGCCCGCGCCGTTCTACAACTTCGCCCACGTGCCGCATATCACCTCGCTGGAACAGCACTGGGACGACAAGGAAGCCGGGCGCGCGTGGCGCCAGCCTGCGCGCTACGAGGACATCCATATGCCCCGCAACACCTCGGCAGGCTTCATCGTGTCGGCGTTCGGTCTGCTGTGCTGCTTCGCGTTGGTCTGGCACATGTGGCTGGTCGCCGCCGTCGGCCTGGTCGGCGCCATCGCGACCTTCATCGTGCGCAGCTATGACCGCGACGTCGACTATTACGTGCCGGCGGCCGAAGTCGAGCGGATCGAGCGTGCGCGCTTTGCACAACTGCAGGAAGCTGCCTGACCATGACTCCGACTCTCTCCCCTACCCTGCACCAGCCCGGGCACGAGGCGGCCCACGACGCGGCGCACCACCATCACGAAGCCGGCGCGCACACGCCGCTGGGGTTCTGGCTTTACCTGATGAGCGACTGCCTGATCTTCGCGGTGCTGTTCGCCACCTTCGGCGTGCTGTCCGGCAACACTGCCGGCGGCCCCGGCGGGCGGCAACTGTTCGAGCTGCCGTTCGTGTTCGCCGAGACCATGGTGCTGCTGCTGAGCAGCTATACCTTCGGCCTGGCCATGCTCAGGCAGGGCACTGACGACGCGCCGCGGATGATCCGCTGGCTGGCGGTGACCTTCGCGCTCGGCGCACTGTTCATCGCCATGGAGGTCTACGAGTTCGCGCACCTGCTGCACCAGGGCGCGGGCCCCGGCGTCAGCGCCTACCTGTCGGCCTTCTTCACGCTGGTCGGCACGCACGGACTCCATGTCACGTCGGGCCTGCTGTGGCTGGCGGTGATGATCCACCAGATCCGGCATTTCGGGCTGGACGACATCGTGCGCCGCCGCCTGGCCTGCCTGAGCCTGTTCTGGCACTTCCTGGACCTGGTCTGGATCTGTGTCTTCACCTTTGTCTACCTGCGGGAGTTCGCTTGATGAAGCCGTCCCATCTACATTCCGTGCACGCGGACCAGCCGGCCGCGCACGGCAGCGTGCGCAGCTACACCATCGGACTGCTGCTGTCGGTCGCGCTGACGATGGCGTCGTTTGCGGCAGTGATGACCGGATCCCTGTCAACGCAGGCAGCGATCGCGCTGGTTGTCGGCCTTTGTGTCGCGCAACTGCTGGTGCAGCTGGTGTACTTCCTGCACCTGGGCACCGGTCCCGGCCAGCGCGGCAACACCGCCATCTTTGCCTGTACCGGCTTCCTGATCGTCATCGTCGTGGCCGGCTCGCTGTGGGTGATGCACAACGCCGATATCAACATGATGCCGACCGACATGTCCATCGAACGGGCCCGGGCCAAAGACTAGCGCGCTCGCGCGCAAGGAGGTTTCCACCATGTATGTCTATGACGCCATTGACCAGCAGCTGGTCGACGAACGGGTCGTACAGTTCGCTGACCAGACACGCCGCTTCCTGGGCGGCGAACTGACCGAGGATGAGTTCCGCGTGCTGCGGCTGCAGAACGGCCTCTATATCCAGCGCCATGCGCCGATGCTGCGCGTGGCGATTCCGTACGGCATGCTGGCGTCCCGGCAATTGCGCAAGCTCGCGGAGATCGCGCGCCGCTGGGATCGCGGCTACGGGCATTTCAGCACGCGCCAGAACCTGCAGTTCAACTGGCCGCGGCTCGAGGATGCCCCTGCCATTCTCGCCGAGCTGGCCACGGTGCAGATGCACGCGATCCAGACCAGCGGCAACTGCATCCGCAATACCACCACCGACCACTTTGCCGGCATTGCTCCCGACGAACTGGTGAACCCCCTGGTGTGGTGCGAGATCGTCAGGCAATGGTCGATGCTGCATCCCGAGTTCGCCTTCCTGCCGCGCAAGTTCAAGATTGCCATCAGTGGCGCGCAGACGGACCGGGCCGCGGTCGGCGTCCATGACATCGGGCTCCAGGCGGTTGAACAGGACGGCCAGGCCGGCTTCAAGGTCTGGGTCGGTGGCGGCATGGGCCGCACGCCGATGGTGGGCAAGCTGATCAACCCCTTCGTCCCCTGGCAGGACCTGCTGACCTACCTGCAGGCCACACTGCGCGTCTACAACCTGCACGGCCGCCGCGACAACAAGTACAAGGCGCGCATCAAGATCCTGGTAAAGGACCTGACCCCGGAGGTGTTCCGGGCGCAGGTGGACGAGCAGTGGCAACGCATCCGCGGGGGCCCGGACACCGTGTCCGAGGGCTTTGTCGCGTCCATCGCCGAGCGCTTCACGATCCCGCCGTATGAAGCCGCGGCCGCCGACGAGCCGGACCAGTCAGCCGACCTGGCCAAGACCGACCGCGCCTTCCGCCTCTGGCTGAAAAGCAATGTGCACCGGCACCGGGTGCCTGGCTACGCCGCCGTCACGGCATCGCTGAAAGCCGCGGGCCAGGCGCCCGGCGACATCACTGCCGAGCAGATGGAAATCATGGCCGACCTGGCCGAGCGCCACGGCTTCGGCGAGCTGCGCGTGTCGCATGAGCAGAACCTGATCCTCGCCGATGTCCGCCGCAGCGGGCTGCACGCCTTGTGGCAGGCGCTGGACGCCGCCGGGCTGGCCACGCCAAACGTCGGCCTGATCACCAACATCATCGCCTGCCCCGGGGGCGACTTCTGCTCGCTGGCCAATGCGGTCTCGATCCCGCTTGCGCAGGCCATCCAGGAGCGCTTCGACGACCTCGACCATGTGCACGACATCGGCGAACTGGACCTGAACATCTCCGGCTGCATCAACTCCTGCGGCCACCACCATATCGGCCACATCGGCATCCTCGGCGTCGACAAGGCCGGCGAGGCCTGGTACCAGATCACCATCGGCGGCCGGCAGAACGGCGCCGACGGCCTGGGCCGCCCGGATGGCGTGGCGGCCGGCGGCGCGGCCATCGGCCGCATCATCGGGCCGTCCTTTGCACAGGAGCAGGTTCCGGATGTGGTGGAGCGGCTGATCGAGACCTATTTGCTGCATCGGGACAGCGAAGCCGAACGCTTTGTCGACGTGGTTGGCCGAATCGGCATAGAACCCTTCCAGCGCGCCGTGTACCCGGACTCTGACAGCGGCGCGCGGCGAGCTCGCCAGGAGGCGGCGAATGCCTGACCATGACCATTTAGCCGGGCAGGACCGGCGCAACGTCATCCGTGACGGACAACTGGTCGCGGATAGCTGGCTCGCTCACATCGGGGATGCGCAAGACGCCGACAACACCTGCCCCCCCGACGAGCCCGGCTACCTGGTGACACTGGAGAACTGGACCACCCACCGCCAGCGGTATCGGCTTCGACAGTATCCGCTCGCGGTCTACCTGTCGCCGGATGCGGAGCCCCAGACCCTGCTGGAACCCGGTGCCACGGCCGTCGATCCGACAGGCATCGCGATGATTGCCATCGATTTCCCGGTCTACACGGATGGTCGTGGCTATTCGATCGCACAGCTGCTCCGGCACCAGCTAGGCTGGACCGGAGAGCTGCGCGCCGTGGGTGACGTGATGATCGACACCGTGCACTACCTGGCACGTTGCGGCTTCAACAGCTTTGCGCTCAAGCCCGGGCACGACCCGGCAGCGGCATTGCGCGCGCTGGCCACGTTCTCGTCGTCGTACCAGCGCAGCTATGGACCCGCAAGCCGATAGCAAGCGCCGCCGGGCGCCGATACGAAACATACCCGTCCAGCCCTGCGCAAGGCCTGATAGCTTGTGGTCCGCTGTCGCCGAACTCTCGGGCAAGCAGCTGCATACGATTATCGATATCGCACAGCGCTCACCAAAGGCGACGACGGATATGGCTTCGTTCAGGGCGCGCATTCTCGGTGTTTTCGGAAACGTCGCCGGTTTTGACATCACACCGCCTTCGGAGTCCATGCTGCAAGAGCTCTGGGAAAGGTATCGCTCGACACTCTCCTCGTTCTAGCAGCGCGGATCACTCGAAAGATCGGCCCGGCCCGGAGCGATGCCGCACGTTCAAAAATTGGCTTCGATGGCCTTCCTGGCGCCCTCTGGCACCTCGTTCGGTATGACGCGGTGCGCAAGTATGGCGTAGCTCCGGGCAGCCGCCACTGCAGTGGGATCCACAAGCCGCTTCGGGCCGCCCAGCCACGCAAAATGATCTTTTCCATCGTCACTACTGAACCACGCGAAGTCGCCGATGGCGTCCAGGCCGCGCTTCACCAGCTTCAGCAGCGCCAGGGCTTCCTCTGAAACACCCAGGTGCCGCCCTGTGTCATGAATGACCGTGGCCAGGTTGCGGAGCTTGTTGGTCGGGGTGGCCTCGTCGTTTGCCTCGTCAGGTAACAGCTCGACGACCAGAATCCCCCTGTGCGCGGTGATGCGTGCGTGCTGCATGGTTCCTCCCAACTGATGGCTGCCGGCTTGCGACCTTACGCATTGACCTAGCAAGTTCTTGGCCAGGTCATGCCAAAAGTGCAGCTTACAGGCCGCTTATGACACTGCGCCCTCATTTGGCCGCGGGAGCGGCAGTGGGCGCCGGTGCGCCGCCAAATGGTCTAGTGTTGGTACCGCCCCGCCACTTCCCGTGGACTGTTGGACCGCAGGCGACTCGCGAGCCCAATCGCACCTGCACAATCCGCCACTCCCATGGCAAGACGCTGCCCTATCCTTGCTATGGGAGGCTCAGCGCGGCAGTCCAGCCGTCGAGCACAGGAATAGGCTGTTGGTCAATCCAGGCGGGAGGGCGGCATGCGCGCGTTGGTCTTCTGCTCTGTGCAGTTCCTGTTGGCGGTGACATGGACCCTCTATGTGGCCTTCCTGCCCCAGCTGGCCGCGCAGGCCGGCATCGCGCGCGCGCACGTCGCCTTGATCCTGCTGATGGACCAGTTGATCTTTGTCGCCATGGATTTCACGGTGGGCGTCGCGGCCGACCGTGTCGCCAACGCGATGCGCAGGCTGGGAGGCTGGATGCTGGGGCTGTCGGTCATCTCCGCACTGGCTTTCGTGCTGCTGCCCCGGGCAACTTCACCAGCGCTGCTGCTGGGCCTGACCGCGCTCTGGGCAGCCACCTCTTCGGCGTTGCGGGCGCCGCCCATGGTAATCATTGCCCGGCGGCTGCCGGCGACCGCGTCGTCGTTCCTGGTGGGATGCTCGCTGCTCGGCGTCGGCCTTGCCGGAGCCGTGGCGCCGCTGCTGACGGCCCGGCTGCGCGATGCGTCGCCCATGCTGCCGTTCCTGGCCGCAAGCGTGGGGCTGGTGGTGGCCGTGGCCGCGCTGCGATGGATCGAATCCGGCCCGGCGCGCCACGATGCCGACGCCGCGCCGGCAGCCGGCGTTGCGCTCAAGCGCGTCTGGCTGCTGTTTGCCGCGGTCTGGGTGCTTGCGCTCGGCTTCCAGATCCACACCACCGTCAACTCCGCGCCGGCGTACCTGCGCTTTGTCACGGCTGCCGAGCTGGAGCGCGTGACGCCGGTGTTCTGGATTAGCTTCGCGCTGGGCACGCTGCTGCCCGCGACGTCGTTGCTGCGGCGCTATCCGCCCTATACGCTGCTGTTGACCGCCGCGGCCCTTGGCGCCCTGTCGTTGTTCGGCTTCACAGTTGCGGGCTCGCTCGGGGCCATCCTCGCCGTGCAGTGTCTTGCCGGCGGCCTGTGGGGAATCATGTTCGCCGCGACGGCCAGTGCGGCGCTCGACGCCGGTCACGTCGGCCGCGAAGGGATGTACACCGGGCTGGTATTTGCCGCTTTGGCGGTTGCCGCGTTCATGCGCATTGCCCTGGTGTCGTCGGGCGCCAGCAAGACCCCCGTGCTGGCAAACCTGCTGCCATGGCTTCCGGCCGTGGCCTGGAGTGCCGGTGCCTTGCTGCTGGCGGCTTTCCTGTCGGGGAACCTGAGCTGCCTGATGACGCGCAGACAGGTGCTGCACCCGCATCCGTGAACTGATCCCTTGAGCTATATCCGACCTACTCGGAAATTGGAGACTACTGTCCTGCTTAAGGCTGACTGAAATCAATCGGCCTTCGAACAAGCCCTGTGCTTGCCCGTTCCCAAGGAGCGCGCCATGTCCACCCAACTTGCCGTATGGCATGCCGAGCACCTCAATTTCTCTCGTCTGCTCGACCTACTGGAAGAGCAGGTATGCGTATTCCACCAGGGAGGGAGACGCTATAAGTTCGCGAGCGGCGCTGGAGGCAGCCGCAGTCATGTACCTTGTGTACTACCGTAACCATCTCTACCGAGGAGAGACAGGCAATGCCGCGCGCTGCCCAGTTGCTGACACAAGAGGACTGGGCAGCTATTGCCGACGCGGCTCCCGAAAGCTCTGATCCTGTGTTCGGGGAAGAAGTGCAAGCGCGCTTCGCGACACTACGCAAGCAGATCGCGGCTGAGGCGAGCTTATCCACGCAGCAGCAGTGCTGCGCCTAATCCGAAAACAAGCCGACGAACTGGTCGCGCAGCCACTGATTCGCCGGATCGCGATGATACCGGGCATGCCAGAACAGGTTGATCTGGATTTCCGGCAACGCGAACGGATGCTTGACGTACCTGAGCCCGAAGTACCTGGCGCATCGCTCCGCAAACGTCAAGGTCACCGTGGCGACCAGGTCGGTGGTGGCGATGATGTCCGCCAGTGCGACGAAATGGGGGACACGCAGCCGGATCTTGCGCTGTACGCCGTGCTGGGCGAGGATCTCGTCGACCCGGGCATGCCCCGTCCCCGCCGCCGTGACCACGATGTGCTCCGCCGCCTCGAAGGCGCGCATGCTGACCGTCTTCTTGTCCATGGCATGACCGGGCCGGAACAGGCAAACGTATCGCTGGCGAAATAGCCGCCGTTGAAAGAACGTCGTGCCGAGTTCAGGAAGATGGCCAACCGCCAGGTCGATCTTTCCCTGGCTCATCTCCGCCGCCAGGTCCACTGCCGTATTACGCACTGTCGTTACCGTGACACCCGGGGCGCGGTCGCCAAGCGCGCCCATTAGCGGCGGGATGAAGTGCACCTCGCCGATATCCGTCATGGCGATCCGGAATGCGCGCACGCTGCGCAGCGGATCGAACGACACCTTGTGGCTGAGCGCCGCCTGCAGCGACTCCAGCGCATAGGCAACCGGTTCCGCCAGTTCCTCGGCAAGGGGTGTCGGCAGCATGCCCTTGCTGCTTCGTACAAACAGCGGGTCGCCGAACAAGGTGCGCAAGCGGGCCAGCGCATTGCTGACCGCGGGCTGGCTCAGATTCAGGGTCTTCGCGGCACCGGAAACGGTGCCCTGCCGCAGCAGGTTATCGAACACGACCAGCAGGTTCAGATCGACGTCCTTGAGCTCCATGGTGCCGTCTCTTATTGATTTTATGAATATTCATTATAGCCAGAATTCTATTGGTTAATTTTCCTCCGTGCACCATGATCCTTCCCATACGAAGAGACATAGCCGGAGACAAGCATGGCAATCTCCCCGCAAGCCGGCCCGGTGTGGGCCGACGACAGCATCAGCCGCATCCCGTTCCGCGTGTATACGGATGCACAGCTATACCAGCGTGAACTCGAACGCTGCTTCTACCGCGGTCATTGGAACTACGTCGGGCTCGAGGCGGAGATCCCGAATCCCGGTGACTTCAAGCGCACCACGCTTGGCGAGCGTTCCGTGATCCTGGTGCGCGACCAGGACGGCGAGATCAACGTCGTCGAAAACGTGTGCGCCCATCGCGGCATGAAGTTCTGCCGGGAACGCAGCGGCAACCGGAAGGACTTCCACTGCCCCTACCACCAGTGGAACTATGACCTGAAGGGCAACCTGCAAGGCGTGCCGCTGCGTCGCGGGGTCAAGCAGGACGGCAAGGTCAATGGCGGCATGCCCGCCGACTTCAGGCCGCAGGAGCACGGGCTCACGCAACTGAAGGTCGCGACACGCGGTGGTGTCGTGTTTGCCTCGTTCGACCATGAGGTTCCATCACTCGAGGAATACCTCGGGCCGGATATCCTCGGCTACTTCGACCGGCTCTTCAACGGCCGCAAGCTGAAGGTCCTCGGCTACAACAAGCAGCGCATTCCGGGCAACTGGAAGCTCATGCAGGAGAACATCAAGGACCCCTACCACCCCGGCCTGCTGCATACCTGGTTTGTCACCTTCGGCCTCTGGCGCGCCGACAACAAGGCACGCCTGGTGATGGACCCGCACTTCCGGCATGCCGCCATGGTGTCGACCCGCGGCCAGGGCGGCAAGAGCGACGTGACCTCCGGTGTATCCAGCTTCAAGGACCAGATGGCGCTGCACGACGACCGCGTCCTCGACATCGTCCACGAGCCGTGGTGGGGGGAGCCTACCGCCGTGATGATGACGGTGTTCCCGAGCGTGATCTTCCAGCAGCAGGTCAACTCGGTCTCCACGCGCCATATCCAGCCCCATGGCCCGGATTCCTTCGATTTCGTCTGGACGCACTTCGGCTTCGAGGACGACACCGAGGAGATGACGCGGCGCCGCCTGCGCCAGGCCAATCTCTTCGGCCCCGCCGGCTTCGTGTCGGCCGACGATGGCGAAGCCATCGAATGCTCGCAGGAAGGCTTCTCCCAGAAACCCTGGCATCGCGTGCTCGCCGAACTGGGCGGCAAGACCGCGGAGAACACGGACCACATGGTGACCGAAACCCTGATCCGCGGCATGTACGCCTATTGGCGCAAGATGATGGAGGTCTGACGCCATGGACTTCACTGACTACTACGCCCTGCTCTCCCTGTTCGCCGACTACACCCGCGCCGTGGACAACGGCGACTGGGACCGCTGGCCGGAATTCTTCACCGAAGACTGCCTCTACCGGGTCCAGCCCCGCGAGAACCACGAGCGTGGCCTGCCGCTGGCAACGCTCTCGCTCGAAAGCAAGGGCATGCTCAAGGACCGCATCTACGGCATTCGCGAGACCCTGTTCCACGATCCCTACTACCAGCGCCACATTGTCGGCGCGCCGCTGATCAGGGAGGCCGACGGCGACAGGATCGTGGCCGAGACCAACTACGCGGTGCTGCGCACCAAGCCGGACCAGATGACCGATGTCTACAACGTTGGCCGCTACCTCGACACCGTCGTCCGGACGCCGGCGGGCTTGCGCTTCGCCTCGCGCATCTGCGTATTCGATAGCGAGATGATCCCCAACTCGCTGATCTACCCCATCTAGCAGGAGTGATTCATGACCGAAACCTGGATCGAGGCAGCGCTGCTGTCCGACGTCCCGCAGGACGATGTCATCGCCGTGGCCGTGCAAGGCCAGGAGATCGCCTTGTACGGCGTGGACGGCGACGTCTACGCGACCGACAACATCTGCACCCATGGTCATGCGCGCCTGTGCGAAGGCTTCCTGGAGGGACATGAGATCGAGTGCCCGCTTCACCAGGGCAGGTTCGATATCCGCGACGGCGCTGCGAAGTGCGCCCCGCTGACCGAGAACATTCGCACCTACCCGGTCCGGATCGACGGCGACAAGGTGTACCTCGATCTCGGCTGAGAGGTCGCGTCACCAACCAGAGGAGACAGCCATGGATTCCGAGCGCTCAGACACCGCGACTCCCATTTCGCCAACCGCCACCATCGTCATCGTCGGTGCCGGCCAGGCTGGCGGCTGGGCCGCCCAGACGCTGCGCAACGAGGGCTTCACCGGTCGGCTCGTGCTGATCGGGGACGAGGCCCATCCACCGCATGAGCGGCCGCCGTTATCCAAGGCCGTGCTGGCCGGCGAGGCCGCACCCGCCAGCACGTGGCTGCTCAAGCCTGAAGCGTTCGCTGCGCTCGGGCTGGAGTGGTGGCTGGACACGCGCGTCACCCGCATAGACCGGGCCGCGAAGCGCCTGGAGATAGCCAACGGAGAGATGCTGCCTTACGACAAGCTGATCCTGTGCACCGGCGGCAGGGCCCGCGCGCTCACCGTTCCGGGCGTCGACACGGCTGCCGTGCATACATTGCGCACGATTGGCGATGCCCTGGCGCTGGCGCCGGCGTTGCGGCCCGGGCGCAGCATCGTGGTGATCGGCGGCGGCTGGATCGGCCTCGAAGTCGCCGCCACGGCACGCCGCAAAGGTGCCGAGGTCACCGTGCTCGAAGCCCAGAGCCGGCTGTGCGAGCGCACCGTGCCGCCGGAAGTCTCGGAGCACCTGCTCGGGCTGCATGCCTCGCATGGCACCCGTGTCATGCTCGGCGCCAATATCGCCGGCATCGCCCCCGGTACCGGCGGCCGGTCCGTCGTGAAGCTGGCCGATGGCAGCACGCTGGCTTGCCACGCCATCGTTGCGGGTGTCGGTCTCGTGCCGAACGACGAGCTTGCCTGGGAAGCCGGATTGGAGTGCGACGGCGGCGTGGTCGTCGACGCGGGTTGCCGCACGTCCGACCCCGACATCTTCGCCGCGGGCGACGTCGCGGTCACGCCCAACCCGTGGGCCGGCCGGCGCCTGCGGCTGGAATCCTGGCAGAACGCCCAGGAACAGGGCATTGCCGCCGCGCGCGCGGCGCTCGGTCTCGCGGTCGACTATCAGCCGCTGCCTTGGTTCTGGTCAGACCAGTACGGCATGAACCTGCAGATCCATGGCATCCCCCTTCCCTCGCACCGCGTGGTGGCGCGCGGCACGCCCGGCGCGGACAGCTTCGTGCTGTTCTACCTCGACGGCGACGTGGTCAAGGCCGCGCTAGGGTCCAACGCCGCGCGCGACCTGCGCTTCGCGCGCCGCCACATCGAGCAGTGCAAGCCGGTCAATGCCAGCCGCCTGGCCGACCCGAACGTGCCGATGTCCAGGCAGTAAGCCCAGCCATAAGAACAGACTGACCGGAGACAAGCCCCCATGCAGCAAATCGACATCCACAAGCTGGCCGACACGGCCCGCTTCAACCGCTTCCATGCGCTCGTGCTGTTCTGGTGCGCACTCATCATCATCTTCGACGGCTATGACCTCGCGGTCGTGGGCATCGCGCTGCCTTCGATCATGAAGGACCTCGGCGTCGCCCCGACCCAGGCGGGGCTCATGGTCAGCTCCGCGCTGTTCGGCATGGTGTTCGGCGCGATCTTCCTCGGCACCATGGCCGACAGGATCGGCCGCCGCTGGACGATCGCGATCTGCGTCGCCCTGTTCAGCGTCTTCACCGCTGCGGCCGGGCTGGTCAAGGACCCGCTGCTGTTCAGCATGGCCCGCTTCCTGGCCGGGCTCGGCATCGGCGGCGTGATGCCGAATGTGGTCGCGCAAATGACCGAGTACGCGCCGAAGAAAATCCGGGCGACCCTGGTCACCGTGATGTTCAGCGGCTATGCCGTGGGCGGGGTCCTGGCGGCGCTGCTCGGCAAGAGCCTGATCGAGGCCTACGGCTGGCAGTCGGTCTTCCTGGCGGCCGGCCTGCCCGTGCTCCTCATTCCTGTCATTCTCGGGTCGCTGCCCGAATCGATGCCGTTCCTGCTGGCCAGGGGCGACCACGAAGCGTTGCGGCGCATCGTCTCCAGGCTTGCGCCGGAGCAACGGTGGTCGGCCACCGACCGCTTCGCCGTGCCGGCGCAGGACAAGGCCGCCAGCGCGCCAATCCGGCACCTGTTCCACGAGGGCCGTGGCTTCAGCACCATCATGTTCTGGATCGCGTTCTTCATGTGCCTGTTCATGGTGTACGCGCTCAGTTCATGGCTGACCAGGCTGATGGCGGGCGCCGGCTACAGCCTGGGTTCCGCGCTGACCTTCGTGCTGGTCCTCAACCTCGGGGCGATGATCGGCGCCGTGGGCGGCGGCTGGCTCGCCGACCGCTACCACATCAAGTACGTGCTCGCCGCCATGTACGCGCTGGCCGCGGTCTCGATCACGCTGCTCGGATTCAGGATGCCGACTGAACTGCTGTTCGTGGTGGTGGGCCTGGCCGGTGCGTCGACGATCGGCACGCAGATCGTCGCCAATGCCTACACCGGGCAGTTCTACCCGACCGCCATCCGTTCCACCGGTCTTGGCTGGGCCCTGGGCATCGGCCGCAGCGGGGCCATCCTCGCCCCAATCGTCATCGGGGTACTCGTCGCCATGGAACTCCCGCTGCAGCAGAACTTCATCGCGATCGCAATTCCGGCGGTGATTGGCATGGGCGCGGTCCTGCTGATCGATCACAGGCGCTCGGCATCGGCCCGCTACGACGAAATGAGCGCCGGGCTGCCTGCGTCGCCGGTCGGGCTGTCCATCGCGGACCGGAACTGATTCCCCAGGCCGGCGCGGCCCGGCGGGCAGCGCTCCGGGGACAGGCGCGGGCACGGCTAGAATGTATTCATGGGAACCACGTCGGGATCACTTCCAGGCCCCGACCCCGGTTCAGTCAGAATCGAAGAGGTTGTCGCGATGAAGGCAAGAGCCTCGATCATTGCATTCGTATTGGTGACCCTGGCCACCCCGATGGCGCACGCGGGGGTGGCCGAGGACGCGCGCGGATTCAAGAACGGCGTCAAATCGGCTGGCAAGCAGGCCGGGCATGCGGTGCGCGACGGCGCGCATGCCATTGGCCGCGGCGCGAAGGCGGCCGGCCATGCGATTGCCGATACCACTAAACAGGGCTATCGCGCGACCAAGAGGGCCGTGAAGGGTCACGAGTAAGGACTTGTCCTGCGGAGCCGGATCCTGCCGCGCTCCCTTGCTCCTTTACGCCCTCAGGCCGACTGGGAAGGCATCCGCGGCACGAAGCGGCGGCGCTCGATCTCGCCACCCCGGGCCACCAGGGTGGTCGCCTCGGGAATTTCCTCCCATACCCCCTGCACCTCGATCAGCGGCTCGGACAGCACCAGGAAGGCGTTGTCGCCGGCGGCGATGATGCGCGGATCGTCCGGGTAAAGCGCGCGCAATTGCCGGAACGAGGTGCTGTGGAACAGCGAGCGCGAGTCCGTCTCGCTCGAATAGCGCACCGCCACGATCTGCTGGCCGTCGGTCACGCAGACGGTCATGTTGAGCGGAAACTGCACATCGTAACGGTGGCCAACGTCCTCGATCAGCCCGGCCATCTGTTCCAGCGCGCCGCCCGGATCGCGCTCCAGGCCGAAACTCAGGGCCAGGAAGAACATCACCTCGGAGTCGGTCGACCCCTCGATCCAGCGGAACAGGTGCGGCGCCACGGCCAACATCAGGTCACGCCGCAACAGCGGGTATTCGCGGATCAGGCCGTTGTGGACGAACAGCCAGCGGCCGAAGCGGAACGGATGGCAGTTGGTCTCCTGCGTCGGGGTGCCGGTGGCTGCGCGCACGTGGGCAACGAAAAGTGGCGCTCTCACCGCCCGCGCGGTCTCGCGCAGGTTGGTGTCGCTCCAGGCCGGGTGCAGGCAGCGGTAGCGGAACGGCACCTCCGAGTGACGTCCATACCACCCGACGCCGAACCCGTCGCCATTGGTCGTGGTATGACCCAGCCGCGAATTCAGGCTCTGGTCGATCAGCGAGTGTTCCGGCTGGAACAGCACCGTTTCCAGCGGAACGGATTTGCCCGAGTAAGCCAGCCAGCGGCACATGATGCTCCTCCTTGACCGGTGCGGCCCGGTGGCTTCCGGCCCACACTTCCAGTTGTAGGACGACAACGCGCGAACGCAAAGCACGCGCAGCTGTGGCGCACCGGCTACCCTCAACTGTGCGCCGGCTCCACCGGGATACGGCGAGTTGACGCTGCGAAGCAGCAATGGCTGTAGAATACGCGTCCTCCCCGATTCCAATGGTCACGGCGTCCGATATCGGCCCGCGCCGCACCGGTACCTCACGAGCCTTGACAGCAGGCCCGATAGCGCACGCACAGCGTGCGCGCTGCTGTCGAAACGCGATTCACGAAGGAAACAGTAGTAAATGACAAGCGGCGTACAACGAACGGCAGCTAAAACACGAGAAATAGGCGCAATCAAGGACCCTGGCCAGACCAGCGCAGGGTCGACGGCGCAGCCTGATCCATCGACGGAAGCCGCCGCGCGTAGCCAGCAATTGCGTGCGCTGATCCAGCTGGGCAGGCAGCGCGGCTACCTGACCCACGCGGATATCAGCGACCACCTGCCGGAGAACTTCACTGACACGGCGGCGATGGAAAGCATCGTCAGCACGTTCGCCGAGATGGGCGTGAAGATCTATGAGCAGACGCCGGATGCCGAGACGCTGCTCCTGAGCGATGGCCCGGTGGTGGCCTCGGACGACCAGGCCGATGAAGAGGCCGAGGTAGCGCTTGCGACTGTGGACTCCGAGTTCGGCCGGACCACCGACCCGGTGCGCATGTACATGCGCGAAATGAGCTCGGCAACGCTGCTCACGCGCAAGCAGGAAGTCGAGATCGCCAAGCGCATCGAGGAAGGCCTGAACAATATGGTGCATGCCATCTCGGCCTGCCCGTTCACCATCGCCGCGATTCTCGAGCTGTCGGGCAAGGTCGCCAGCAATGAAATCAGCATCGACGACCTGGTCGATGGCCTGAGCGACGAGAGTATTGCCGAAGCAGCCGTGGCGGCGGCAGCTGACGAGACCGACGACAGCGTCGATAGTGCCGACGAGGCCGATGACGATTCCGAAGACTCCGACGACGAAGGCTCGACCCAGCAAAGCAACGAAAAAGCCCTGGCCCAACTGCGTGAGGAATGCCTGAAGCGGTTCGCGCGTGTCACCGCGCAATTCGAGCTGATGTGCCAGGAAAGCGCCGCAAATGGCGCGGGCTCGGCAGCCTTCCTGGCCGCAAGGGATGCGGTGCGCGAAGAACTGCGCACGATCCGCTTTACCGCGAAGACCATCGAGCGCCTGTGCGCCAACGTCCAGGCCATGGTCGACGAGGTGCGCACGGTCGAGCGCCAGGTGGTCCAGCTGCTGGTCGAGCGCTGCGGGATGGAGCGCGAGGAGGTCATCGCCCGCTTCCCCGGCAATGAAACCAACCTGGCCTGGGGGCAGGAGCTGGTCGCCCAGTCCCGTCCGTACAGCGCGGCGGTCGCGCGGGCCCTGCCGGACCTCGAGGCGCACCAGCAAAAGCTGATCGACATCCAGGCCCGGGCGGCGCTGTCGCTGCCCGACCTGAAGGGCGTCAACCGCAAGATGCTGGCTGCCGAGCGGCAGATGCGCCAGGCCAAGCACGAGATGACGCAGGCCAACCTGCGGCTGGTGATCTCGATTGCCAAGAAGTACACCAACCGCGGGATGCTGTTCCTGGATCTGATCCAGGAAGGCAACATCGGCCTGATGAAGGCGGTCGACAAGTTCGAATATCGCCGCGGCTGGAAATTCTCCACCTACGCGACGTGGTGGGTGCGCCAGGCCGTGACGCGGGCGATTGCCGACCAGGCCCGCACCATCCGCGTCCCGGTGCACATGATCGAGCAGATCAACAAGCTCAATCGCCTGTCGCGCGAGATCATGCAGCAGACCGGCAAGGAACCCGATCCGGCGGTGCTGGCCGAGCGCCTGGACATGACCGAAGACAAGGTTCGCTCGATCATGAAGATCGCGAAAGAGCCGGTCTCGATGGAAACCCCGGTCGGCGAGGATGGCGATACCAGCCTGGGCGACATGATTGCCGACTCGGACACGGCCACGCCCGCCGACGCCGCATTGCAGGCGGGCCTGCGCGCCGTCGTGCGCGAAATGCTCGACGAGCTCACGCCGCGTGAAGCCAAGGTGCTGCGGATGCGCTTTGGCATCGATATGTCCACCGACTACACGCTGGAAGAAGTCGGCAAGCAGTTCGATGTCACGCGCGAGCGGATCCGCCAGATTGAAAGCAAGGCAATGAAGAAGCTGAGGCATCCCAGCCGGGCAGACCAGCTGATCACCTATCTGCGCGACGCCTGATACTTGCCGGCAACAGCCGCTTGGCCGACTGACACAGAGCAGACAGGAGCTTTCGGATGACTGACTCGAACCTATCTTTCTTCGGCAGGGTCTCGCTTGCCATGGGCACCTTCTTCGCCATCCTTGGCAACCGCGAACTCGCGGCCGGTGTCAAGCGCCTGCGTGACGGCGAGGGATTCGCCGCGGCGCCGGCGCCCGCGCCTGTATCAGCACCTGCTCCCGCCCCGGTGGCGGAGGCTGCCGCACCCGTGCTGAAGGAAGCCAGCCCGGTGGCGGCGCTGCAGTTGCTCGGACTGCTCCAGCGCGATGCACGCTTCATCGACTTCGTCGAGGAAGATATCGCGCGCTATTCCGACACGGAGATCGGTGCCGCCGCGCGCCTGGTGCACGATGGCTGCCGCGGGGTGCTGCGCGAGCATTTCACCATCCGGCCGGTGCGCGAGGAAGCCGAGGGCAGCCGTGTCACGCTGGCCGACGGCTTCGATGCCACCGCCATCCGCCTGACCGGCAACGTGGTAGGCAGCGCGCCGTTCCATGGCAGCATCAGCCACCGCGGCTGGAAGGTCGAGGAAGTCCGCCTGCCGCGCGTGGCCGAACGCCATGACGCCACCGTGATTGCCCCCGCCGAGGTGGAGCTTTGATGAGCGAAGCACGCTATGCCATCGGCATCGACCTGGGCACCACCCATAGCGCGGTCTCCTACGTCGACCTGGCCGCCAGCGATGGCGAGAAGACCAGCCAGCGCGTCCTGCCCATCACGCAGCTGACCGCGCCGGGGGCCGTCGAAGACCTGGACCTGCTGCCCTCCTTCCTGTACCTGCCACACGCCAGCGAACTCGCCCCGGGCGACCTGGCGCTGCCGTGGAACGCCGCGCGCGACTTCGCCGTGGGCGAGCTGGCGCGCAGCCGCGGCGCGGCCACGCCGATCCGCCTGGTGTCGAGCGCGAAGAGCTGGCTGTGCCATCCCGGCATCGACCGCCGCGCGCAGGTCCTGCCCAACGACGCACCGCCCGAGGTGACGCGCGTGTCGCCGCTGGAGGCTTCCGTGCGCTATCTCACGCACCTGCGTGAAGCCTGGGACCAGGCCCACCCCGAAGCGCCGTTTGGCGAGCAGGACGTCACCGTGACGATTCCCGCATCGTTCGACCCGGCCGCACGGGAGCTGACGGCCGAGGCGGCCGCCGCGGCCGGCTATGCCCGCATGACCCTGCTCGAGGAACCCCAGGCCGCGCTCTATAGCTGGATCCAGAAAAGCGGCGGCCAATGGCGCAAGCAGGTCAAGGTCGGCGACATCATCCTCGTCGTCGATGTGGGTGGCGGCACCACCGACCTTTCGCTGATCGCCGTGATCGAGCGCGAAGGCAACCTTGAGCTGCACCGTATTGCGGTCGGCGACCATATCCTGCTCGGCGGCGACAACATGGACCTGGCGCTGGCCCACGTGGTGGCGCGCAAGCTGGCGGCCCAGGGCACGCAGGCCGATCCGTGGCAACTGCGCGCGCTGACCTATGCCTGCCGCGCGGCCAAGGAAACGCTGCTGACCGACCCGGATACCGATACCGTGCCCCTGGTCGTGCCCAGCCGCGGCTCCAGGCTGATCGGCGGCTCGATCCGCACGGACCTGACCCGCGCCGAGCTGACCCAGACCATCCTGGAAGGCTTCTTCCCGCAAGTCGAGGCCTCGGCCCGCCCGGTGAGCCGCGCACGCGCCGGCCTGACGCAGCTTGGCTTGCCCTATGCGCAGGATGCGGCCATCACGCGGCACCTGGCCGCGTTCCTGGGCCGGCAGGTGGCGGCGCTGGCCGAAATCGAAGGCTTGCAGAGCGCACAGCCGGAAGGCGCGACCTTGCTGCACCCGACCGCCGTCCTGTTCAACGGCGGCGTGTTCAAGTCCGGCCTGCTGGCGGACCGCATCCTGCAGACGCTGAACGGCTGGCTCGCCGCGGAAGGCGCTGCCCCTGCCCGCCTGCTTGACGGCGCCGAGCTGGACCTGGCCGTGGCACGCGGCGCCGCCTATTACGGCTACGTGCGGCGCGGCAAGGGGGTGCGGATTCGTGGCGGCACCGCGCGCGCCTACTATATCGCCGTGGAATCGTCGATGCCCGCCGTGCCTGGCTTCGAACCGCCGATCCAGGCCCTGTGCGTGGCGCCGTTCGGCATGGAGGAAGGCACCGAGGCCGCGCTGCCGCCGCAGGAATTCGGCCTGGTGGTGGGCGAACCCGTGCACTTCCGCTTCTTCGGCTCGTCGGTGCGCCGCCAGGACCAGGTCGGCACCCTGCTGGACTACTGGGGGCCGGAGGAACTGCAGGAGCTGGAAGAAATCCAGGCGACCCTGCCGGCCGAAGGCCGCACCGCGGGCGAAGTGGTACCGGTCAGGCTGCATGCGCGGGTGACCGAGGCCGGCACCCTGGAACTCGAAGCCGTGCCCGGCGGCAGCGCTGAGCGCTGGAAGGTCGAGTTCGATGTGCGCGGCAGCGCCGATGCCTGAGCAAGCGGCCGGGCCGGCGACGAAGCAATACGTCGTCGGCATCGACCTCGGCACCAGCAACACCGTCGTCGCCTACGCGAAGGCCGGGTCCGACGATATCCGCGTCTTCGATATCGACCAGCTGGTCAGCCCGGGCGAGGTCGCGGCCCGTCCCCTGCTGCCCTCGGTGCGCTACCACGCGGCACCGGGCGAGCTCAGCGGCGACGACCTGCAACTGCCCTGGCAATCCGCCGCCAGCGCCGCCGCGCGCCGGACCGTGTTCGGCCGCCTGGCGGCCACGCTCGGCGCGCAAGTGCCCGGCAGGCTCGTAGCCAGCGCAAAGAGCTGGCTGTCGCATGCTTCGGTCGACCGCACCGCGGCCATCCTGCCTTGGGGCGGGGATGACGATCTCGACAAGATCTCGCCCGTCGTCGCCAGCGCCAGCTACCTGGGCTATGTGTGCGCGGCGTGGAACCACCGTTTTCCCGATGCGCGGCTCGAGGACCAGGACGTGGTCCTCACCGTGCCCGCCTCGTTCGACGAAGGCGCGCGCGCGCTGACGCTTGAGGCGGCGCGCCTGGCCGGGCTGCCCGCGCTGCGCCTGCTCGAGGAGCCGCAAGCCGCGCTCTACGACTGGCTGTTCCATCATCGCCAGAGCCTGGACACGGACCTGGCGCAAACCCGCCTGGTGCTGATCTGCGACGTGGGCGGCGGCACCACCGACCTCACCCTGATCCGGGTGGACATGCAGGACGGGCAGCCGCAGCTGACCCGCATCGGCGTGGGCAACCACCTGATGCTCGGCGGCGACAACATGGATCTTGGCCTGGCGCATCTGGTCGAGGCGCGCCTGGGCGCCGGCGGGGCCGCGCAGCCGCGGCTGTCGGCGGCCGGCCTGTCGCAGCTGGTCGCGCGCTGCCGCGCCGCCAAGGAACAGCTGCTCGGCGCGCAGGCGCCGGACTCGGTCGCGGTGACGCTGCTGGGCGCTGGTGCCAGGCTGGTCGGCGGCGCACGCTCGGTGGAAGTGACGCGGCAGGAGGTCGAACAGCTGATCGTCGACGGCTTCTTCCCCAAGGTGCCAGCCAGTGAAAGGCCGGGGCGCGCACGGGGCGCGATTGTCGAGTTCGGCCTGCCGTATGCGTCCGACCCCGCCGTGACCCGGCACGTTGCGGCGTTCCTGAGCCAGCATGCGGCGCAGTCGCGGGCGGCACTGGACGCACCACAGGCGCCGGCCGATGCCTTGCCGATGCCCGATACCCTGCTCCTCAACGGCGGCGTATTCAGGGCGCAGGCGCTGGCCGGCCGCATCGCCGACACGCTGGGCACGTGGCGCGGCGCGCCGCTGCAGGTCCTGCACAACGACAATCCCGACGTTGCCGTGGCCCGGGGCGCGGTCGCGTATGCCCGGGCCCGTGCCGGGCAGGCCCCGCGCATCGGCGGCGGCTCGCCGCGCAGCTACTTTCTGGTCCTCGATGATGGCGCGTCGGGGCAGCAAGGGATCTGCCTGCTGCCGCGCGGCACTGAGGAGGGCCACGAGATTCACCTCAGCGACCGCACTTTCGCCTTGCGGCTCGGCCATCCGGTGCAATTCCACCTGGCATCCTCCGTCGCCGACACGGCCTATCAGCCCGGTCAGCTGACCGACCTGTCGGCGGGCGACTTCATCCGCCTGCCGCCGATCGCCACCGTCGTGCCGCCGCGCGGCGCCAGCGGCCCGCGGGAAACGCCGGTGCAGATCACCGCCTCGCTGACCGAGGTCGGCACGCTCGAGGTCCACTGCATCGACATTGCAGATGCCTCGCAGCGATGGCGCCTTGAGTTCCAGTTGCGTGGCAATGACACCCAGGCGGCACCGGCGCCCGATACGGCACACCCGTCCCTGCCCCAGGCCCTGGAGGCGATTGACCGCACCTTTGGCGCGCGCTTGCAGGACGTCGGCCCCAAGGAGGTCAAGCGCCTGCGTGCGCAGCTGGAACAACTGCTGGGTGCGCGCGAGCAATGGGACAGCGCCGTGCTGCGCGAGCTGTTCGGCGCCTTCTGGGAACGCGCCCGGCGCAGGCGGCGCACTGCCGACCATGAACGCCTGTGGCTGAACCTGGCCGGCTATTGCGTGCGCCCGGGATTCGGCTATCCGCTCGACGAATGGCGCGTCGGGCAACTCTGGTCGCAGTACGACCAGGGCATCCAGTACGTCAACGAAAGCCAGAACTGGTCCGAGTGGTGGACGCTGTGGCGGCGCGCGGCAGGCGGGCTGGACGAAAGCGCGCAACTGCGCCTGCTGGAAGACATGGCCTTCTACCTGCAGCCACCCGGCAGCACCCGCTACAAGAAGCCCGCCGGGCCCGCCAGGGGCGGCTATGCCGATATGGTGCGCCTTGCCGGCTCGCTCGAGCGCATTCCCGCCGACGCCAAGATCGAACTGGCCGAATGGCTGCTGGCCCGGCTGCGCAAGCCATCCGAAAACAGCCAGGGCTGGTGGGCCGTGGGCCGCATCGGCGCGCGCCGGCCGTTCTACGGCAGCGCGCACAGCGTGGTGCCGGCCGGGACCGCCGCCCAATGGGTGGACGCGATCCTGGCCCTCGACTGGAAAAAGGTCGAGCCGGCAGCGTTCGCCGCCGTGCAGATCGCGCGCATGACCGGCGATCGCAGCCGCGACCTGCCCGACGAGATCCGGGCAACCGTGGTGCGCCGGCTGGAAGCCGCCAACGCGCCGCCAAGCTGGATTGCCATGGTGCGCGAAGTGGTGGAACTCAATACCGCGGACGAGGGGCGGGTGTTTGGGGAGGCGCTGCCCGCCGGGCTCAAGTTGATCGCGGGGTAGCAGACCAGCGCGAATCGACTGGCAGGCGCCTCATTTGCCACTTATCTGCGCCAGCCAGGCCGATGATCTACGATGACGGTAGGCTCCTTGCCTGCCCCACTCGTGAAGCCATCAGCGCCCCGCCCACTCCTCCCAATCCTGGTCGCCGCCATCGCGCTGGCCTTGCCCTGCTCGATCACCGCCGCCGACGACGCCTTTGCCCCGCAGCGCGCCGACATGGTCAGGGAGATCGCCGCGGTCGCGGCAGCGGCCGCCGCCCAGAGCGGCAGGCATGCCATCGACCCGCGCGTCATGGCCGTGATGGGGCAAGTGCCTCGCCACGAGTTTGTGCCGGACGCGCAGAAGCCGCACGCCTATGAGAACCGGCCGCTGCCGATAGGCCATGGCCAGACCATTTCGCAGCCGTACATCGTCGCCCTGATGACCGACCTGATGCTGGTCAAGCCTGGCGACACCGTGTTGGAAATCGGCACCGGATCCGGCTACCAGGCCGCGGTGCTGACCGGGCTGGCGCGCGCGGTCTATACCATCGAGATCATCGAGCCGCTGGGACGGCACGCCTGCGACCGCCTGAAGCGGCTGGCCTACCGGCAGGTGGCGTGCAAGGTGGGCGACGGCTACTACGGCTGGGACGAACACGCGCCCTATGACGCCATTGTCGTCACCGCGGCGGCCAGCCACGTGCCGCCGCCGCTGATCCGGCAACTGAAGCCAGGCGGGCGCATGGTGATCCCGGTGGGCGCCCAGTTCCTGACGCAGTACCTGCTGCTGGTCGAAAAGTCCGAGGACGGCACCGTTTCCACCAGGCAGATCCTGCCGGTCAGGTTCGTGCCGCTGGTTGGCAAGCACTGAAGCGCGGCACATCAGCCCGGCCAGCTGACGCCATGCCACGCCCCCCGCTGTTCGCCCTGGCCTTGCTCTCTGCCGCCGCGCTGGGCTACGAGATCCTGCTGATGCGGCTGCTTTCCATCATCCAGTGGCATCACTTCGCCTACATGATGATCAGCGTGGCACTGCTGGGCTATGGCGCGGCGGGTGCGCTGGTGGCGCTGGCGCAGCGAACGCTGGTCCGCCATTTCGTGCCAGTGTTCGCGGGCGGGGCCCTGCTGTTCGGCGTCAGCGCGATGGGTTGCTTCGCCCTGGCCCAGCACGTGGCGTTCAACCCCCTGGAGATCCTGTGGGAGCCATCGCAGCCGCTGCGCCTGTTGCTGATCTACCTGCTGCTGTTCGTGCCGTTCTTTTGCGCCGCGACCAGTATCTGCCTGAGCTTTTCCCGCTTCACCGGGCAGGTTCCGCGCATCTACAGCTTCGATATCCTTGGCGCCGGGCTGGGCTGCCTGGGCATCATCGTGGCGCTGTTCGCGCTGCATCCGGTCGATGCGCTGCGGCTGGTCGGCATGGCAGGCATGGCGGCGGCGGCGCTGGCATGCGTGGAATGCCGCTGGCACCGGCCCTGGCTGCCGGCGCTGCTGCTGTTGGCGGCAATCGTTCCGGCCGGTGTGCCAGGTGACTGGATTGCGCTGCGGCCGTCCGAGTACAAGGAGCTGAGCCAGGCCCTGCGCATCGGCAACGCGCGCGTGGTGGCGCAGCGCTCGAGTCCCCTCGGCCTGGTCACGGTGGTCGAGAGCCCTTCGATCCCGTTGCGGCACGCACCCGGGCTGAGCCTGAATGCCAGCCAGGAGCCGCCAGCACAACTGGCCGTATTTACCGATGGCGACGGGCTCAGTGCGCTCAACCGCCATGACGGCCGGCGCGAACCGCTTGCCTACCTGGGCGACCTGACCTCTGCCCTGCCCTACCACTTGCTGCGCAATCCGAAGGTGCTGGTGCTGGGCAGCGGTGCGGGGGCGGACGTGTTGCAGGCGGTCTATCACCAGGCCAGCGCGGTCGATGCCGTGGAACTGAATCCGCAGGTGATCGACCTGGTGCAGGACCGCTTCGCTGCGTTTTCCGGCAAGCCGTACAGTGCCGCCGGCGTGCGTGTCTTTGCCGGCGAGGCGCGCGGCTTCCTGGCGGCCAGCACGGCACGCTACGACCTGATCCAGGTGGCCCTGCTGGATTCATTCAGCACCTCATCGGCCGGACTGTACGCTCTCTCCGAGAGCTATCTCTATACCGTTGAGGCCTTCCAGGGCTACCTGCGCCATCTTCGGCCCGGCGGCCTGCTTGCGATCACGCGCTGGGTCACGCTGCCGCCGCGCGACATACCCAAACTGCTCGCCACCGCCGTGGCCGCCATGGAAGGCGCGGGCGTGCCCGATCCGTCCCGGCGGCTGGCACTGATCCGTGGCTGGAAGACGGCCACGCTGGTGGTCAAGAACGGGGAATTCAGTGCCGCGGACCTTGCCGCCCTCGCCGACTTCTGCCGCGCCCGTTCCTTCGACGTCGAATACTATCCCGGCATCCAGCCCGGCCAGGCGAATCGCTACAACGTGCTGGACCAGCCCTACTTCTTCGACGCCGCGCAGGCCCTGCTCGGCCCCGAACACGACCGGTTCCTGTCCCGCTACAAGTTCGATGTGCGGCCCGCCACCGACGACAGGCCGTATTTCTTCCATTTCTTCAAATGGCGCACGCTGCCTGAACTGCTGTCGCTCAAGGCGCAGGGTGGCCTGCCCTTGCTGGAATGGGGCTATCCGGTGCTGGTGGCGACGCTGCTGCAGGCCACCGCCCTGGCATGGCTGCTGATCGTGGTCCCGCTCTGGATTCTGCGGCGGCGCCCCCGGCCGCAGCCCGCCGCGGGGCCTGGCGGCAATGGCGCAGCCGTGCGGCGCTTGCCCGAATGGCGGGCCGGCTTCTACTTCCTGGCGGTCGGCCTCGGCTTCATGTTCGTGGAGATCGCCTTTATCCAGAAATTCATCCTGTTCCTGAGCCACCCGCTCTACGCGGTCGCGGTGGTGCTGTGCGCCTTTCTCTGCTTTGCGGGACTGGGTAGCCGATACGCCCAGCGCATGCCCGCGCGCGCTGGCGATGACCGCGGCCGGCGGCAGGCGGCGCTGGCCGTCAACGGCATCTGCGTGGCCGCGCTGGTCTACCTGGCGGCGCTGCCGACGGTGTTCAGGCTGCTGATCGGGTTGCCGGACCCGGCCAGGATAGGTGTCTCAGTGCTGCTGATCGCGCCGCTGGCGTTTCTGATGGGAATGCCGTTCCCGCTCGGCCTGGCCCGGGTCGCGGCGCGCGACGAAACGCTGGTGCCCTGGGCATGGGGCATCAACGCCTGCGCCTCGGTGGTGGCGGCGGTCCTTGCCACGCTGGTCGCGATCCATGTCGGATTCACCGCGGTGGTGCTGCTGGCGCTGCTCCTGTACGCTGCCGCGGCGCTTGCGTGCCCATGAACCGGGGCCGGGATCGATCTCGCATGCCATGGCTGCGGGTCACCCCGTGCTAGGATGAATGCCCGCCCGGCAGAAAGACGCCCAATCGGCCCATGACCACCCTCTACACAACCCTCGGCGTGGCACCGGACGCCACCCTGGACGAGATCAAGCGCGCCTACCGCCGCGCCGCGATGAAGTGGCACCCCGACCGCAACCTTGGCCGCGAGACTGAGGCGCATGCGGCATTCCAGGAAATCCGCGACGCCTACACCATTCTCTCCGATGCCGGGCAGCGCCAGATCTACGACGAGGTATTCGAGCGGGAGATGCGGCGCTGGCAGGCCGAGCGCGAGGCCCAGGAAGAGCAGGAGCGCGAGGCGCAACGCGAGAGCCAGCGCATCGCGCAGGAACACTACGAGAAAATGCTCGGTATCGCGATGCGCTTTGCCGACGACGGCCACAACCGCGACGTCATCTTCGGCGTGCTGCTCGGCCGCGACTGCGAGGCGGAACTGGCGTCACGCATCGCGGACAGCATATGGGCGCTGCAGGAGTCGCGGCGGGCAAGTGCGCGGGACGCGCACGCGCCGGACACCGAGGCCGCCCAGGCGCCCGACGGGGCGGCAGCGTCAAACCCCGACGAGGAAACGCGGCCCAGGCGTCATGCCGGCGCCTTCGATTCGTTCTGGCACGGCTTGTTCGGCATCCGCTCCTAGATGTCGGGGGCGACCAGGAGCCCGCTTTTCACCGTATGGATCAGCGCAAGGCGATCTTCAACCGCCTTGCGCAGGACTTCGCGTCCCCTGAACGGATCCGTCAGGTAACTGGCGTACTGGCTTGCCCGAATCTGCACCTTGAGATGCATCGTCGTCGGTCCACTCTCCGGCCATGTCACCAGGAACGCCGGATGGCTGTCCGCGCACTCAACGAAAGCAGCGTCAGGGGACGGGAAACAGGAGTCGGCGCCCTGGGCAAGGAACTGTAGATCCTTGTCCTTGAACTCGTAGGTTGCCATTGCTTACTCCCATCGCGCGAAGCCGGGCCCTCAGTGAATCTGCATCCCGCGCATGGCATGAATCCGGCCATGATGCTGCGTCAACGCCTCATACTGGCGCTGCAGCGCCGCGCTGGCCTCTGGCGGCAGCGGCTTCATCATGACGGACTGATACTCGCGCCTGGCGGCATCTTCCTCGTGCTCGCACATGCCCAGCACGGCGTCGTCGTTGTTCGGCGACAGCATGTGGCGGAATGCCATCCAGCGGCGGTACAGCATGCCATTCATGCTGCCCCGGTCAGCTGGCGCGCCGCCCATGGCGCTGACCATCGACTGCAGTTCCTTCACCGACGCCCGGTACGATTCCGCGGTGCTGGTCAGAATGTCGCGCAGCGCTTCATCGCGCACTTCGCTGGCTCCGCTCATGCAGGCCAGTTCGCTGTCCTTGCCAGCCTCGATCAGCTGGTTCAGCGCCAAGACAGCTTGTTGCTGGTTGTTGCCCATGGAATTCTCCCAATTTGCATGCCAGCGATGCGCAACTTCGGCGCAAGTCGCCAGGTCTCGCCAACGGACGGACCGCCACGGCGCAACCGGCCGCGAGGGGAACGTCGGAGACGCCATCAACATGAATCAGCCGGTTCGCGCCGGGCCCCATCTGCCTGCCCGTTCAGAGGCAAGGCGTGATTCCATGATAGGAGATGGCTGAACCTCGCTTCAGCCCTTGCCCAGGATTGCCATTGCCTTGTTCGCATCGTCGAGCGAGTCCACCGACACGTACGCGACAAACTGTATCCCGATGACGGAGGCAGAGAATCCGCGCAGGTTGATTCCGCCTTCCGCCAGCTTTCGGGTCAGTTCCGCCACGATGCCGGGCCGGTCCCCGCCCATGATTCGCACCGAATGCAGGCTGTGCGTGACGTTGAAGCCGACCTGGGCAGCGGCACGGATTTCCCTGTCATTCTGCAGCGGTGTCACGAACACGACACCCTTGCCGGGGTCCTCCGGCGTGCGGCGCGCAATCGCGAATTGCAGGTCCGCACCGGCATCGCGCAAGGTCTCCAGTACCTCGGCGAGGCCGCCGGGACGGTCCGGTATGGTTGCCGCCCACACGTCCACGCGTTCCACGAGAAGATCGTTGGTCATTGCTCATTCCTCCAATGCCCTCCTACGAATCTAGCTCATGGCGGCCGCCAGGCAAGCTCCGGGCTCGGCGGACAGCGGCAGGGCGAATTCCTGGAAACTCCCCGTGCCCGGACTTAATATGGACTAGTCGTTTCAGGCAGCTATCGCAGGATAGTGGCACCGACCATCCCTGGATGGATGCCATGAAAGTGAAGGGGGATCGTCATGTCTGAAGGCAAAGCGCCACGCCATGCTGCCCAGCAGGAATTGGCCGATGTGTCCGAGGCCGAAATCGCGGTCCATTGGCCCGAGGAAGACTACGTCCCGCCGGCCGGCCAGTTCATTGCGCAGGCCAATCTGACCGATCCCCATATTTTCGAGCGCTTCTCCCTCGAACGTTTCCCCGAGTGCTTCAAGGAGTTCGCAGACCTGCTGGACTGGTACAAATACTGGGAAACGACCCTGGATACCAGCAACCCGCCTTTCTGGCGCTGGTTCGTCGGCGGCAGGATCAACGCCTGCCACAATTGCGTGGATCGCCACCTCGCTGCATACAGGAACAAGACCGCGATTCATTTCGTGCCCGAGCCGGAGGATGAGGCGGTGCATCACCTCACCTACCAGGAGCTCTTCGTTCGCGTCAATGAGCTGGCCGCCCTGCTGCGCGAGTTCTGCGGCCTGAAGGCCGGTGACCGCGTCACGCTGCATATGCCGATGGTGGCCGAACTGCCCATCACCATGCTCGCCTGCGCCCGCATCGGCGTGATTCATTCGCAGGTATTCAGCGGCTTCAGCGGCAAGGCCTGCGCCGAGCGCATCGCGGACTCCGAGAGCCGGCTGCTGATCACCATGGACGCCTATCACCGCGGCGGTGAATTGCTCGATCACAAGGAAAAGGCCGACATCGCCGTGGCAGAAGCCGCCAGCGCCGGTCAGCAGGTCGAGAAGGTCCTGATCTGGCAGCGCTACCCGGGCAAGTATTCCAGTGCCGCCCTACTGGTGAAGGGCCGCGATGTCATTCTCAATGACGTGCTCGCCGGGTTCCGCGGCAGGCGTGTCGAGCCCGAGCCGATGCCGGCGGAGGCGCCGCTGTTCCTGATGTACACGAGCGGCACCACGGGCCGGCCCAAGGGCTGCCAGCATTCCACTGGCGGCTATCTGTCCTATGTGGCGTGGACCTCTAAGTACATCCAGGATATCCACCCCGAGGACGTCTACTGGTGCATGGCCGATATTGGCTGGATTACCGGGCATTCCTACATCGTCTATGGCCCGCTCGCGCTCGCCGCTTCGTCTGTCGTCTATGAAGGCGTGCCGACCTGGCCCGACGCCGGCCGGCCCTGGCGTATTGCGGAAAGCCTTGGCGTCAATATCTTCCACACCTCGCCCACCGCAATCCGCGCGCTGCGGCGCAACGGGCCCGACGAGCCGGCGAAGTACGACTGCCATTTCAAGCACATGACCACGGTGGGCGAGCCGATCGAGCCCGAAGTCTGGAAGTGGTACCACCGTGAAGTCGGCAAGGGCGAGGCGGTGATCGTGGACACCTGGTGGCAAACCGAGAATGGCGGCTTCCTCTGCAGCACGCTGCCGGGCATCCACCCGATGAAGCCCGGCAGCACTGGCCCGGGAATCCCGGGCATTCATCCGGTGATCTTTGACGAGGAAGGCAATGAGGTCCCGGCCGGCTCGGGCAAGGCGGGCAACATCTGCATCCGCAATCCCTGGCCGGGCATATTCCAGACCGTCTGGAAGGATCCGGACCGCTACGTGCGCCAGTACTATGCGCGCTATTGCAAGAATCCCGACAGCAAGGACTGGCACGACTGGCCGTATATGGCGGGCGATGGCGCAATGCAGGCGGCGGACGGCTACTTTCGCATCCTTGGCCGCATCGACGACGTGATCAATGTTTCCGGCCATCGCCTCGGCACCAAGGAGATCGAATCCGCAGCACTGCTGGTGCCGGACGTCGCCGAGGCGGCGGTGGTGCCGGTGGCCGACGAGGTCAAGGGCAAGGTACCTGATCTCTATGTATCGCTCAAGCCGGGACTGTCGCCCTCCATCAAGATCGCGAACAAGGTCTCGGCCGCGGTGGTATCCCAGATTGGCGCGATTGCGCGTCCGCATCGGGTCGTGATCGTCCCCGACATGCCCAAGACACGCTCGGGCAAGATCATGCGCCGCGTGCTGGCGGCGATCTCCAACCACCAGGAGCCTGGCGACGTATCCACGCTTGCCAATCCGGAGGTCGTCGAGAAGATCAGGGAGCTGGCGACATAGGACGGCACTCCTGCCGGCGGCTCCCGGCACGCCGCTCACTTCCGCTCATCGGCACCCCCTGCCCCGAGCGCCTCGAGCAGCGGCCGCAAGGCATCGAGCTCCGCGCCAAAGCCGCTCCAGTCCCCCGCCTTCAAACGCTCGACGGCGCGGTCATAGTGCGCGAGTGCTTCGCGCGCGCGGGCGTTCGCTGCGCCCTGCGCCGGAATCGCCGCCGGCGCGGATTCCTTGAACAGGGCCGCAAGCGCTGCGCCCAGGGTGTCCTCCATGACCACGCGATCGCCATAGGCGGCGATCACCCGCTTGAGTTCGGGCAACTGGCCGGACTCCGCACGCAGGTAGAGCGGCGAGACATAGAGGATGGAGTTCTCGATCGGCACGACCTGCAGATGGCCGCGGATGACGCGCGAGCCCATCTGGTTCCACAGCGAAATCTGCTGCGAGATCTCGGTATTCTGCTGGATGCGCGCCTCGATCTGGAACGGCCCGTAGACCAGCTTTTCCTTGGGGAAGGTGTAGGCGACGAGCTTGCCGTAGTTGGGGGGATCGGAGCGCGCAGCCAGCCAGGCGATCATGTTCTCGCGCTGGCTCGGCACCATCGGCAGCATCAGGACGAACTCGGCGCGCGGTTCGTCCGGCAGCCGCAGGATCATGTAGTAGGGCATCATCCGCGCGGCGGGCGTGTTCCCTGTGCTCATGCCGGTCAGCTGGCGAGGAAACTCCCACAGATCCTCGCGGTTATAGAAGACTTCTGCCGCATCCATGTGGTAGGCGCGGTAGATCCGCGCCTGGATCAGGAACAGGTCCTCAGGGTAGCGGATATGCCGCTGCAGGTCCTGCGACATGGCGCCCAGCGGCCTGAACATGCCCGGGAAGATGCGCTGGTACACCTGCACGATCGGATCGGCCGGGTCGCTGGTGTAGAAGTCGACCGTGCCGTTGTACGCATCGATCACGACCTTGACGGCGTTGCGGATGTAGTTGGCGCCGCCACCGGTGCCGGGCTGCGAATAAGGGAACCAGCGGCTGGTAGTGTAGGCGTCCTGGATCCAGTAGAGGCGACCATCGCTCACGACCACATAGGGGTCATGGTCGAGGCTGAGGAACGGCGCAATCGTGCGCACGCGGTTCCGGATATTGCGATGGAGCAGGATGCGGCTTTCCTGCGTGATGTAGCCGCTCAGCAGGATATTGGGATCGCCGAGATGCCAGGCGAACAGGGTCCGGCGCGCAATGCCGCCGATTCCGATGCCGTCGCGCCCGCGATAGGCCGTATAGACGTTGTCCTTGCCCTTGGGGTAGTCGAACTCGGGCACGCTGCCTTTGACGATGACATAGCCTTTGCCGCCTTCACCGAAATAGAGGCGCGGCTCCTGGATGACCGGGCCGCCGTCGGAGAGCGGGGGAATGTCATGCAGATAGAGTGAGGGCAGGCCTTCGGCGGATTTCTCGGTGACCGGCGACATCACCACGCCATTGCCATGGGTGAACAACAGATGCAGGTTCACCCAGGTCTGGGCATTGGCCGGAATCAGTGCTGGCTCAAGCTCCCGCGCCGACAGCATGACCTGCTGGTAGCCAGCGCCGAGCTGGTAGCGGTCGATGTCCGTCGCGAGGAACTTGTAATAGGTCCTGATCTCCTGCAGCTGCGCATAGGTATCGCGCAGCGGCTGCAGGTCCCACAGGCGGATGTTGTCGATGGTCGGCCGATTGGCCTGAAGCGCGGCGAGATTCACGTTCTGTTCGACCGGAAACGGCTTTACCTCGATCTGCGTCAAGCCATAGGCCTCGCGCGTCAGCGCAATATTGTGTTGGAGATACGGTGTCTCGAGTTGCAGCTCGTTCGGCTTGACATAGAAACGCTGGAACAGTGCCGGCCAGATCGTGCCGAGCACGATTGCGCTACCGACCACCAGCAGCGCCGCGGCCGCAGGCACCCGGTAGTCCCGCCAGCGCATATTGGCCCACGAAGCGGCGGCAGCCGCGGCAGCCAGGCCGACTTGCAGCCACAGGACCGGCAGCCCGACATGGACATCGGTATAGCTCGCGCCGACCACGACGCCGTTGTCGCCGTAGAGCAGCATGAAGCGGTCGAGCCAGTAGGACCACGCCTGCAGCGCGAAGAACAAGCCGAGCAATGCCGATCCATGGGTAGCGGCCGCCGGCGAAAGCCCGCGCGGCGACCGGACCAGCGCGATGTCGCCGCGCAAGCCATAGACCACGCCGGCAAGCACTGCGCTGCAGCCCAGCAGCAGGAGCAGCCAGTTCCTCAGTGCAAGATACGCCGGCAGCGTGAAGAAATAGAAACCGATGTCCTTGGCGAAGATCGGATCGGTCTTGCCGAAAGGCACCTGATGGAAATAGCGCAGCGCAATGGCCCAGCTTGACAGTTCACCGACGGCCATGAGCAGCCCCACCAGGACGGCGACGCCGGCAATGGCGGCGCGCCAGGGGACGCGCGCCGCAATCTCGCCAACCGGCTGGCCCAGGACCTCCGGCCTCCAGGCCTGCGCCTGGCTCGCGCTGCGGTGCGCCAGCCAGCCCGATAGCCAGAGCGCGCCTGCCGAAACGGCGAATACGGCAAGGAACAGCAGCGCCTGGGTGAGGAAGATCGTGCGGAAAACCCCGGCGTAGCCAACCGAGGCAAACCACAGCCAGTCAACAACGAGGCCGGTGACGCGACTGACGGCGATCAGCGCGACGATGACGGCAACAACCCAGGTCGCAAGGCGTCCCAGGCGCGTGGCGTCCCTCGCTGGCGAGCGCATCGATCATGCTCCTTTGCCGCACCGTCGTCCGTGACCCGGCTACTCGGGCTGCCTGCCCATATCAGCATATATGCGTTCGCTGCACAGCGCACGGGGTACGCCACCCTGGCCCGGCCGTGGCGTCGTTGGCGAGCACCCATTCACCCTGCCCGGCCTGATGTGAGCATATGATTCTCAAAATTCAACCAATCCAGGAATAGAATTACAATCTCCGGCGACATTGAACGACAATTCGCATGCCTGTGCTCCGGCCCGCAAATATCATGGACACGTACCCAGAACAAGACCAAGGTGCCTGCCATGCCGACCGGATCCCCCCTGACTGCCGCCCCTCCGGCAACTCTCCCGCATCTGCCCCCGCCAGCCGCGCCGCTCGACCAGCTGGCGCTCGACCTCGAGGCCACCTTCGCCCACAGCGCGCGCATGGTGGCCGGCCACATCGCCACGCACCTGCCGGACACCGACACGCTGCTTGCAACACTGCCGCCAGGCGCCCTGCTCGGCAAGCCGGATTGCTATGCCCGCCACCTGGTCCATGCCGACCCGCTGGAGCGCTTCTCGGCGATGGTGCTGGTCTGGCGCCCGGGCCAGGCCAGCCCCGTGCACGGCCATCGCACCTGGTGTGCCTACCGCGTGCTGCGCGGCACGCTGAGCGAGCAGCACTACCGGTGGGATCCCGCCAGCCGGCAGGCGCGCCATGCCAACACCGTCGCGCGCACGGCCGGCGATACCTTCAGCGTGCCGGCCGGGCTGCAGCATATCCATGCGCTGGGCAATGCCAGCGACGAGATCGCCGTGTCCCTGCACCTCTACGGCGTGCACCGCGACCACATTGCCACCGGCGTGAACCTGCTGGTGCCGACCGCCGACGCCTAGGTCTTGCCGCGCGTAGCCGCGCCGCATGCGGGCGCCGGCCCACCCTCACCTGAACCGCTACGCGCCATGGACCGCTACGACAAACAGATTCTCGCCATCCTGCAGGAAGACGCCACCGTGCCGGTGGCAGAGATCGGCGAACGCGTCGGCCTGACCTCGACGCCATGCTGGCGCCGGATCCAGCGGCTGGAAGACGCCGGCCTGATCCGCAAACGCGTGGCACTGCTCGACGCCGACAAGCTCAATGCCGGGGTCACGGTCTTTGTCTCGGTCCGCACCAGCCAGCACAACGTGAAATGGCTGGCGCAGTTCCACGGGCTGGTGGCATCGATCCCGGAAGTGACCGAGTTCTACCGCATGGCCGGCGATACGGACTACCTGCTGCGCGTGGTGGTGCCGGATATTGCCGCCTACGACCGCGTCTACAAGAAGCTGATCCAGGGCGCCGAGCTGGCCGACGTCAGTTCCAGCTTTGCGATGGAGCAGATCAAGTACACCACGGCGCTGCCGCTCGATTATGCGTAGGCCGGCACCGGCCAGCTAAGCCACGTTCGCGCTGCCACCGCCGATTAGCGTGGCACCGCACCGGGTGCGGTCCCCATGCAGTGCTGCGGGTTGCCCATCGACATCCATGCCGGAACTCGCGTCAACGACCGGCTACGTTGTACATCGCAGGCAGTGTGGAAGGCTTGTGTCACTGCTCGGTCCAACGCGCCTGGTCCCAGTTGCTGGCAAAGTAATGAAGTATTTCGCGACATGCGAAGAGGCCCGCATGCTCGTGGAGGTAGTCAAGCTCAGCGGCTTCCAGGCGGTCGATGGGAAGCCCACTCGCCCAGGCATGAATCCCAGTATCATCCGTCCCCCAGGGGTTGGTGAGGGTAACTCCCTGAGCAAGACTCTTAGTGCCGACGTATCCGAGGGCGTTGCCATCGGGCTTGTTTCGTTGGCTCGCATTGTCAGTTCCTTTGACTGGACGCTGATGTTTCCTTCGCTTCATTCGCAACTTCCTCCACGTCCCATGACTTAGACATGGTGGTTGCCGTCTTCAATGCCAGGCCTGGCATCCGGGCCGTTCGGCACACCGATGAACTCGTCGGCATGGGGACGCGCATATGGGTCGTTGGGTGTGGGCCTGCACGCCGCCTCAATCTCGGGAGGCCACACGGGATCGCTGCAAGTTACCAGCGTGAGCCATCGGAATGTCGCATCCAGCAAGATCATCGGCAGGAAGATCAGATCACCAGCAGACCTGAGGTCGCCCCTGCAGATCTTGAAGCCCTCCCAAAAGCCCTCTCGTGGAGCCCAAAAAAACTTCGGTTCAGGCAGGTTGGCGGGACCGTCTTGCATATAACGTCGGTAGTATTCCCACTGCTGCTGGGCCTGTTCCAGCGTGAACATCTGCTGCCCGAGAACGAAGGCACGAACCACATTACCGTCCGCGTCCAACTTTGCCGATTTCATCGGCGACTTCGCTGGACGGCCTATCGATGTACAAGCGGTGCTGCAACTGCCATGTTCCAGGCGGTCTTCCCTTCTCGCGAAAGTAAAGTGGAATGCGTTCATCCTTGGTCGGGAGCTTCATTTCTTGGCATCCTCGCTAACCTTAATGTCAAGTTGAAGAAACTCTGCCCATTCCTTCTCCATGGTGGTGTAGCGTTCGCCATTCGCTTGCTTGCTGAAATGGCAGCGCGTGGCCCATTTGAGCGTGGCCGGGTCGTCCAGGATCGCGATCCCCACGTTCACCGCGAAGAGTACGACCAGGAGAGGCCAAACCGGAGTGCCAACGAGAATTAGTTCTGCAGAGATAAGCCCGGCGGTGCTGGTGTCGCTTACTCTTGTCCAGCACGGCTTCATAGGGCGCCCAAGCCGCATCGCCGGCTGCCTTTTTCCTCGCAAGGCGAGTCGCTTCACGCTCCGCATCTTCGCGCTTCCATCGCTCGGCCGTCGCTTTTCCATTAAACAGAACCGACATGAGTTCGTAAGCCGGAAATCCATCCGGCGTGGTCTTCATGCGCTCAGCCTCGGCCGCCGCGGCCTCCGCCTCTTTTGTGTGCTGCGCCTCGGCGCTGGCCCGGATGTTCGATTCAAGACGATCCAGCAAAAAGTCCGTAGACTGATCCCAGATGACCGCGTTGTTCGCCTTCGGGTGCATCTTGGGACTGGTCAGGATGCTCAGGTCCTCGATAATCGCCAGCGGGTCGTTGCATGCCAGCATCAGTGCCTTGCCGGGCGAAATCTGCTCCATCCGATCCGCAAGCATCGAACCGCTTATGGGGCCAATCGGAGCAATCTCGCCCAGGTTAATGGCGGGCATATCGGCAATCCCGCGCATTGACACTTGCTCACATTGCGTGGCTCGCGAGCGACGCCACGGCGCGCACAGAAGCGCTTGTGCCAGCGCTTCCGTCCGCTGACTTGGCGATCGCCCGGCGGAGACCGGCGGCGCCTGAGCGAAACGATATAGCGGCAGTGTGTTTGGGCCAGATCCGGCACCGGCGGAGCGCCCTCGCGGACACTAGGAAAATGCTGATCAGTGAGCTGGCGCAGGTAATCCAGACCTCGGCATTCGTAATGTGAGAGAAGCAGGCCGCATTTCCCTAAGTGAACCTGAACGCCAGCGAAATAATGATCGGCCCCAGCACCGGCAGCAGCACGTTGGCAATGGCATAGGTAATGGTGTAGCCCAGCAACGGCACCGAGCTGTGGCTGGCGGCCAGGATGGCGCTGATCGCCGGGGTGCTCACGTGCTGCCCGGCAATCGCACCAACCAGCAGCGGGCCTTCGATCTTCAGGAGCTTGTGACCGATCCATAAGGACAGGCACGCCGGCCCCAGCGACACGGCCAGCCCGATCAGTGGCAGCACCGCGCCGTGCTCGCGGATCAGCGAGATCGCATCCGGCCCGGCGGACAAGCCGACGCATGCGACGAAAACCGCCAGGCCCAGGTCCTTCAGGATCTGCACGGCCGACCTCGGGAAGGTGCCGAGCGACGGCCTTCTTGAATTGATCCATCCGAACACCAGGCCGCTGAGCAGCGCCCCGCCCCCGCTGCCAAGCGTAATATGCATGCCGCCAGGGCTCAGGCTCAGGGTTCCCACCAGCAGGCCCGCCAGGATGCCCACGCACAGGAAGACCAGGTCGGTGACCTCGGTTGCCTTCGCTTCCACGCCGATTCCGGCAATGGCTTCGGACAGCGACGGCTCCAGGCCGACGATGGTGACCACATCGCCATGCTGCAGCGGCGTGGAACGCGTGATCGGCAGCGACATCCCCGAGCGCCGCACCTGCAGGATCCAGACTTCACGCAGACGGCGTGCGCCGGCCAGGCGGGCCAGTTCGCCGATGGTCTTGCCGTTGACCCTGGGCTTGTTCACGATGACCTGCTTTTCGACCAGCTGGATGGCATCCGTGTGGGCCTCGGGCAGCAGGACTTCGGGCCCGATCAGGGCTGCCGCCTTCAGCAGGTTGCTGCGGATCCCGACCATGGCCAGGATATCGCTGGCCTGGACCTTGTCGTCATCGCCAAGCTCGATACTGGTGCCGTCGCGCAGCACCTTGACGATAGACGCCCGGCCACCCACCTGTTGCTGCAGCTCGCTCACCGTCATTCCGGCGGCCTGGTGCACGGAATAAGCGCGCCCGATCAGGCGCGGCAGCGCGGGTTGCGTCGCGACGTCGTCCTCGGACGCGGCATCCATCTTCGCGGCGACTTCCCTGGCGGCCTTGCGCAGATCGATGCCCAGCAAGGCCGGCGCGATCTGGCTGGTGAAGAACACGATGCTGATCAGGCCGACCAGGTAGGTCAGCGTATATGCCGTGGCGATATTGGCCTCGTAGCGGCTCGCGGTGGCGGCGTCCAGGCCCAGGTGCTTCAGCGCCTCGGCGGCGGTGCCGACCACGGCCGATTCCGTCGCCGCACCCGCGGCCAGGCCGGCGGCGGTGCCGGGATCGAAGCCCAGGTAGGCCGCCGCACCGACGGCAATGGCGAGCACGACGATGGCTTCCACCACCGGCAGGACCATATAGCGCAGGCTCGACCGGTTCAGGTTGGCAAAGAATTGCGGCCCGCCGGAATAGCCCATGGCGAAGATAAACAACGCGAAGGCCATGTCCTTGAGCTCGCCGTGCATCTGGCAACCGGTCTGCCCCATGAACAGCGCGACGACCAGCGTGCCGCAGACTCCCCCTAGCTGGATCGGGCCCACGCGTGCCTTGCCGATGAAGTAACCCAGGCCCACGGTGATGAAGAGCACCATCAACGGGTTGCCTGCAAACAGATCAACGGAGCATTTCATAGAGGGGGCGCCGTTTGGGGGACTTGATTGTCAGGGATTGAGCGGAGGCAGTGCGGGCATGGCTTGCCGGTGCCGTCGCACCGGCGCCCTGGCAGTATGGCGGCGCAGGCCCTGGGCCAACGGGGTGCCATTCCAGGCGGCCTGGGCCGGCATCGCGCCGTAGAGATGGCGTTGCAGGTCGGTCACGGCATCGGCAAGGCCGGCATCGCCGACCGACTCTGCCCACACTGCGGGGGTGGTGCCGTGGGCGGCGCGCGTCCATGCCCCCAGCGCCTGGCTGGCGACAGCGGCACTGCCTGCCTGGCAGGCTTGCAGCGTTGCTTCCAGCTGCGCGTCGGCACCTTCGGCGCGGGCGCGCTTGCGCTCGGCCAGCCGCTGGCGCAGCCGGGCCAGCGCCGGCCGCATACGCCACCACGACAGCCCGGCTGCCAGCACAGCCACCAGCCCCACTGCCCCCCACAGCAATGTCCGCCAGGGCAAGCCGCCCTCGCCCGGCAGCGCGCCGGCAGACGGACCGCCCGGGGCCAGCGCGCTGCCCGCGCGCGCGGGAGCCACTACCACCCTGATCGCGGGCGCTTCGGACTTTGCCGGCTTGCGTGTGGCCGGATCGACCCAATCCACTGTCACCGCCGGCAGCGTGTAGGTACCGGTCCGCTCGAACACGTAGGTGATGGCATCCACGCGCGTGCCGCCCGGCCCGGGCGCGTCCTGGGCGTGATCGGACAGCCGCGCATCGGCGCTGAAGACACGCACCCCGCGCGGCGCCGCGGCGTGCGGCGGATGGATCATCATGGCCTGGGTCTGCGGCGCAAAGGTGGTGACGGTGCGCACCAGGGCATCGCCCGCGCGCAGCCGCACGGTGCCTTCGTCGGAGGCGTGGTCCAGCGCCTGTGTCACGGTGAGCCGGGCCACCGGCAGCAAGGGCCGTCCGATTCCGGCGCCGGCCTTCACCGCGCCGCCGGCTCCCGCGCGGATCCGCGTGGGCGGGAAGGTCACGCTGCCCTCGCGCGACGCGCCGTCGTCGCCCGCATAAGTGAAGCGCACGGTCGCGGATGGCAGCTCGAAGTCGCCATCCTGCTCGGCGGTGAAGGCATAGGTCTTGCGGATGCCGGCGTAGCCAACCCCATCGATGATTTCGGTCGAGTTCAACGCGCGCTGGTCAGGCATGGTGACGACGGCGCCCGGCACCTGGAGCACCGGGAAGGCCGGCGCCGACATGAAGAAGTTGGGCGCCAGGATAGTGACGTCGATGCTGATCTGCTGGCCGACCAGCACCGGCTGCTTCGCGCCCACTTCCACGCGCACGATGGGCTCGGCGGCACGCGCGAGCAAGGGCAGCAGCAACGCCGCCATCAGCAAGATGACCAGCGGCGCAAGCCGCCGCAGCCACCCGCGCTGACACACGGCGCGGCCGCTCATCGCTGCCCCTGCTGCGGTGCGGCCTGCCCGCGCTGCAGCGCGAACTTGCGCTGCAACAGGTCGGTCGGCGTGGTCTGGATCGCGCGCATCCACATCTCGGCGTCCTGCGTCAGGCCGATATGCATGGACTGGCCGCCCTGCTCCGGCGGCTTCGCGGCGTCGTACTTGATTTCATCCGGCGGCACGTCGGGGGGCTCTTCCTGGTCGTCGGGGTCTGGCTTGTCTTTTGGCTTCTGCTGCGCCAGCAGCTTTTCCATCAGCGCCAGGTTGGCCGTGGCCGCCGGCCATTGCGGCTGGCGCCTGAGCGCCTGACGGTAGCGCGCGGCGGCTTGCTGGTACTGGCCCTGCCGCGCCAGCGCATTGCCCTGGTTGTAGTCGGCCTGCGGTGAATCGACCAGCGCGAAGCTCTGCACCGCCTGCGCGTACTGGCCGGCGCGATACTGGGCGACGCCGCGCCACATCGCATCGTCGAACAGGGTCGCGGCGCGCGCGAAGTCGCGCTGCTCGAAGGCGCGGCGGCCTTGCTGGTCATGCGTCAGCCACAGGTCGGCAAAACGCCACGGGCGCGCGCCATCGGCCTGCTGTGCGCGCAAGCCCGGCTGCGGCGCAGCGAACGCCAGCGCCAGCAGCAGGCCGGCGGTCCAGCGCACGGTCCAGCCCTTGCGGAACCACAGCATGGCCAGCAGCGTGACCGGCAGCACCAGCCACCAGCCTTCATCCTTCCAGCGCGTGCGGTCGCCAGCCTGCATCTGTTCGAGGTGCGACTGCACATGGCGCTGCACCCACGCCACGTCGTCGTCGCTGCCGGGCGTGAAGGTGGCGAGCGGTGTGCCGCTGTCGTCGCCGAAGCGCTTGAACGCCGCCACATCCAGCCGCGCGAACACACGTGCGCCGTCCTGTTCGACATAGCCGCCCGCTGCATTGCGCAGCGGCCCGCCCTGTTCCGTGCCGATGGCCAGCACCACCGGCTGGCTGCGGCCGCTGTCCGCCTGCGCGCGGAAGGCCCTGGCGGCGGCGGGGTCCACGCCGTCGGTCAGGAACAGGATGGTGCCGGGCACCGGCTCACGCGCCAGGTCGGCGTCGATGGTGCGCAGCGCCTGTGCCATGTCGCGCCCCGGCACCGGCATGATGCGGGTCTGCAGCGCATCGACAAAGGTCTGCAGCAGGTTGGTGTCGTCCGTCAGCGGCAGCACCAGGTGAGTGGAGCCGGCATAGGCATAGATCGCAGTGCGGCCGCCGTCGCGGCGCGCCAGCAGCGCCTTGATCTTGAGCTTGGCGCGCTCCAGCCGCGTGGGCGTGACGTCCACCGCGTCCATGGTGCGCGACAGGTCCACGGCGATCGCCAGCGGTGCCTTGTCATCCAGGAACGGCGGGCGCTCCTGCCGCCAGCTCGGCCCTGCCAGCGCGATGGCGCCGAGTGCCAGCAGCAGCGCGGTCAGGTGCACCGGGCGCAGCGCCACGCGGCGGCGTTCGCCGATCACCAGCGCGTCGAGCAGGTGCGGCGCGATGGTCTGGCGCCAGCGCCGCCGCACATCGCCGCGGCGCTGCACCGCCCACACCAGCAGCGCGGCCGGCACCAGCACCAGCAGCCACCACGGGCGCAGGAAATGGAAGTGCGCAAGCGTGTCGAGGGCCTGCATCAGCGCCCCTCCCCGGCGGCATTCGCGATCTCGTCAGCTCCTTTGGCCGTGCCACGCCGGCGCGACAACCACGCCGAGTAGCCGAACATCAGCAGCTGGTACGCCAGCACCAGCGCCAGCGCCGCCCCCAGCGGCCACATGAACAGCTCGCGCCGCGGCCGCCATGACAAGGTCTTCTGGTTGTGCGGCGTGATCCGGTCCAGCGTCGCGTAGATGGTCTCCAGCCCGCCCTGGTCGGCGCCGAAGAAGTAGCGCCCCCCGGTCTGCGCGGCCAGCCGCTGCAGTACGCCGAGATCGACCTTCTCCTCGCCCGAAGCATTGGGATCGCCGATGCCGATGGTATGTACCACCACCTTGCGCTCCTTGGCGATCCCCCCCGCGCGCTCGGGCGGCATCCGGCTGGCGGTGTCGTTGCCGTCGGTCAGCACGATCAGCACTTTCTCGGGCGCTTCGCTGTGCTCGAACATCTTGATGCCGAGCCCGATGGCATCGCCCAGCGCCGTGCTCGGCCCGGCCATGCCCGGCAGCAGGCCGGTGATCAGCGTCTGCACCAACTGGTGATCCAGCGTGAACGGTGCCAGCGGGTACGGCGCGTCGCCAAACACGATCAGGCCGATGCGGTCGCCCGGGCGCCTGGCGACAAAACCGCTCACCACCTGCCGCACCGCCTGCACGCGCGGGATCAGCGCGCCGGACGGGTCGCGGAAGTCGCGTGTGTCCATCGACTGCGACAAGTCCAGCGCGATCAGCAGGTCGCGCGCCGGCTGCACCTTCTGGAACGGTGCCTCCAGGAACTGCGGCCGCGCCAGCGCCGTCACCACCAGCGCCCACGCCAGCGGCGCCAGCACCCATTGCAGCCGGTTGCGGCGCGACACCACGGCCCCGGTGGCCGGGGTCAGGCCGGCGGCGCTGGCCACCTCGCCAAAGAACGGCAGGCGCACCGACGGGCTTTCCTCGCGGTACGGCGGCAGCCACCACCACAGCAGCAACGGCAGCGGCAGCAGCACGAAGAGCCAGGGGTATTCAAACTGGTACATGGTGCTCCGCGATCCAGCGCCGGCACGCGCCGGCCACCGCCTGCACCTGCGTCTCGGGCCATTGCGCCAGCACCGCGTCGTCGCGGTATTCGGCGTCCTGCACCAGCGCAGCCAGCAGCGGCGCGGCGTCTTGTGCGCGCCCGGCGTGTGCCTGCAGGAATTCGGCCCAGCCGGCGCCGGCCAGGCTGGCAACCTGGGCGCGCGGCCACGCGGCCAGCGCCGTGCGCTTGAGCAGCGCCGCCATCTGCCGCAGCGCGGCGACGCGGTGCGCGGGGTCAGCGCCCAGCGGCAGTCCTGCCAGTTCGGCCAGCGCCTCGCGCCGGTAGCGGTTGGCGCGGTAGCGCCGCCACGCGCGCCAGCCTGCCCAGGCCAGGGCCAGCAGCAGCAAGGCGCCGGCGATCGGCCAGCCGATGGTCTGCGGCGCCCAGGAAGGGGGCGGCGGCACGGCTACGTCGGCAAGGGTGGCCAGCGTAGCCACGCCCGTGCTGTCTTCGACGCCCGCTGCGGTGCTGTGCGTGAGGCTCATCGCGCCGCTCCTGCGCGTTGCCGCACCGGCGTCTGCTGCAGCGGGCGGCCCAGCAGCCGGCGCAGCTGCAGCGCCGTTTCCTCTGCCGCCGACAGCGGCAGCAGCGGCACGCCGATGGCGTGGTGCCAGTCCAGCAGCGCCTTGGCGTGCGTATCGACAAACTCCGCAATGCTGCGCCGCGTGGCCGCGTGGCCGAAGCCCAGCTCCACCTGCAGTTCGCCGTCGCTGACCACCAGTTGGCCGGACTCCGGCAACTCGCTCAGGAAGGGATCGTGGACCAGGATGGTCAGCACGTCGTTGCGCGCCGCCATTTCCAGCATCAGGTCGCGGGTGCGATCGTCATGGCCGTCGAAATCGCTGATGACGATAACCAGGCAGTCATGGCGCGCCATGCGCGCGGCGCGCTCCAGCGCCGCGTTCAGCTGCCCCGCGGCGCGCCGCGCCGGCGCATCGGCGCGCAAGGCCTGGTTGAAGCGCGCGATGGCGCCCAGCAGCTGCTGCACGGCTTCGCGGCTGCGGCGCGGGGTGAACTCCTCGGCCTTCGCATCGCCGAACACCACGCCGCCGACGCGGTCGCCTTCGGCCAGCACGCGCCAGGCGGCCAGCGCTGCCGCCTCGGCCGCGCTGACCGACTTCATCGCGCGCCGGCTGCCGAAGAACATATTGATGCGCTGGTCCACCACCAGCAGCACGGGACGGTCCTTTTCCTCGGTGTAGACGCGCACGTGCGGCTTGCCGGTGCGCGCGGTCACGCGCCAGTCCATGCTGCGGATATCGTCGCCGGGCAGATACAGGCGCAGTTCCTCGAAGGTCAGTCCGCGTCCGCGCACCTTGGAGGCGTGGCGGCCGGCCAGCACGCTGTGCACCGGCTGGCGCGGCAGGAAGTGGAAGTCGCGCGCGGCCACTTCCAGCGCGGCCAGCGCCGCCGCGTCCACGCTGACGCCGGCAACGGTCGCGGCAGCCGGCGCCTGCACCGCAGATGGCGCGGCGCGGGCCATGGCGCGGAACGGCAGACGCATCGGCTAGCCCTCGCGCGCCGTCAAGCCACCGCCACCCGCTGCACCAGGCGGTCGATTGCGGCATCGGCACCGATGCCGGCCGCATGCGCCTCGTACGACAGGATCAGCCGGTGGCGGAACACGTCGTGCACCACCGCCTGCACATCCTCGGGCGTGACGAAATCGCGCCCATGCAGCCAGGCGTGCGCGCGCGCCACCTTGTCCAGCCCGATCGAGCCGCGCGGGCTCACGCCGATCTGGATCCACTTGTCGAGGTCGTCGTCCACGGGCTTGGGAGCGCGCGTGGCTTGCACCAGCGTCACGATGTAGCGCTCCACCGCATCGCTGACATGGATGCCATGGATCTCCGCCCGCGCGGCGAAGATCGCTTCGGGCGCCAGCCGCACTGCCTGCGCCCCACCCCCCGCCCCGCCGCCGGCCTCTTCCTCGCGGGCCAGCTTGACGATGTCGGCCTCGGCGTCCGCCTCGGGATAGCCCACGCTGACATGCATCAGGAAGCGATCCATCTGGGCCTCGGGCAGCGGATAGGTGCCCTCCTGCTCGATCGGGTTCTGCGTGGCCATCACCAGGAACAGCGGCTCCAGCTTGTGGGTGGTGCCGCCGACGGTGACCTGGCGCTCCTCCATGGCTTCCAGCAGAGCCGCCTGCACCTTGGCCGGCGAGCGGTTGACCTCGTCCGCCAGCACCAGGTTGGCGAACACCGGGCCGGCCTGGAATCGGAACTCGCCCTTGCCGCCTTCGGTGAAGTACACCTCTGAACCCGTGATGTCGGCGGGCAGCAGGTCCGGCGTGAACTGGATCCGCGACAGCCGCGCATCCAGGTTGCGCGCCAGCATCTTGATGGCCCGCGTCTTGGCCAGCCCCGGCAACCCTTCCACCAGCAGGTGGCCATCGGCCAACAGGCCAAGCAGCAAGCGTTCGATCATGCGCTGCTGCCCCACAATCGATTCGCCCATGCGCTGCTGCAGGGCCAGGACGTCGTCGCGTGCGCTCATGGCGTGTTCCTTGGTTCAGCAGGTGCGCGGCGGGCGGGGCGAGCTGACTGGCCGCCGACGAACCAGGCGTAGTAGGGATTGTCGGGATCGGCGCGCATGGCCTGCGTGATATGGCTGGCCCAGGCTTCGCGGTCACCGCGGTAGGCATCGAGGCCGGCGCGGTAGAAGGTGTGCAGCACTTCGCGCTCGCGGCGCAAGTCGCTCCAGAATGCGTCATCGGCGCCCGCCAGCGGGGGTTCGCTTTGCAGCGACAGCAGCCTGGACAAGGTTTCCGGGAAGGCGTCGCGGCGGACCCAGCCGGCGTATTCGATGCGCGGGCGGTCATCGGTGACGGCCGGCGCATCGGCCGCATACCAGTCCAGGCCAGCGCGGTCGGTGACCCAGGTCGCCATCAGCGCCGCCGGCGAGCGCACGCCCACGGCCTGCAGCGCGGCAGCAACTTCCGGCTGTTCAAAGCGCGTGCGGATGCGCGCGGCATCCAGCGCCAGCGGCGACAGCGAACCCACCAGCATCATCTCGTGCAGCTCGGTGGTCCACAGCATGGCGTGCGGGAACACGTCCAGGAAGCTGCGCACCAGCATGCGGGTGTCTTCGTCGTTCTGCGTCGGCAGCGGCAGCCACTGCGCCACCAGCCCGCCGGGTTGCAGCCGCGCTGCCGCGAGGCGGTAGAAATCGGTCGAATACAGGTTGACCACGCCGGCCGCCGACGGAGGCGGCGGCTCCAGGGTGATCAGGTCGTACTGCTGCGTGCTTTGCAGCAGTTCACGCCGGCCGTCGCGCAGGCGGATGTCCATGCGCTTGTCGGCGGCCACGCCGAAATTGCCCTCGAAGTTGGGCACGGCGCGCGCCACCGGCGGCAGCAGTTCCGCCACCACGCGGTGTTCAAGGCCAGGCCAGGCCAGCGTGGCGCCGGCCGTGATACCGGTGCCAAGGCCGATGACCAGGGTGGATTTGGGCGTGCCGTTGTGCACGATCAACGGCAGCAGCGCCTGCAGCCGCATATAGCGCTGCGAGGTCATGGCATCGCCCGAATTGGAGACGCCCTGGATATACAGGCGTCGGAAGCGGTTGCTGGACGAGGTCTGCTCCACCACGGCCACGGTCGCGCCGCGGCCCTCCTCGTAGAACACCAGGTCGCCGCCGCGGGCGCGCGCCAGCAGCGTGGCGAGCCGGTCCGCAGGCGCCAGCGCGGCGGCGATCACGGCCAGCACACTGACCATCGGCACCGCCCAGCGCGCTACGCGGCGCACACCACTACCCAGCGCCACCGCCACCACGCCGACCACGCCAGCGCTCACTGCCAGCAGAGACAGCGTATGCACCAGCCCCAGGTATGGCACCAGCACAAAGCCGGCCAGCGCCGTGCCGGCGATGCCGCCCAGAGTATTGAGCGCCACCACGCTGCCCACGCCGGCGCCGACGTGCCGGCTATCGATGCTCACGCGCAGCACGAAGGGGAACGCCGCGCCCAGCAACAGCGTGGGCACGAACACGACCGACAGCGCCGCCAGCGCAAAGCTGGCACAGGCCGCCACCAGCGGGCTGGACGTCAGCCCCTGCACCCAGGCGGACAGGCTGCCCTGCGCCCGCAGCAGCCATTCGCCCAGCAGCACGAATTCAAGCAACGCCACCAGCCCCGCCCCCGTCACCAGCAGACCGAAGGCGCCCCAGGGGTCGCGCACCCGGTCGGCATGGCGCGCAGCCAGCGCGCTGCCGATAGCCAGGCCGGCAAGGTACGTTGCCAACACCACGGTAAAAGCGAAGGTACGCGTGCTGAGGAACTGCACGATGGCCTGCGACCAGACCACTTCGTAGCCGAGGGCAATGCCGCCGGCAGCGGCATACAGCACCAGCGCCAGCCGGCCGTTGGCGGCATCGCCGCCGGCAGCGGCGCCTTGCCCGGCAGCGGCGGCAACCGGCTCGGCCGCAGCTTGCGTGCGCGCAGCCAGCAGCCAGGCCACCAGCGCCGCGGCGCCATTGAGCATGCCTGCCGTGACCGCACTGCCCAGGATGCCCAGCAGCGGCACCAGCACGAATCCAGCCAGCAGCGTGCCGGCGATGGCGCCGGCCGTATTGGCGGCATACAGCCGCCCGCCATGCACGCCCACACGGCCGGCGCCTGGCGTCAGCACGCGCATCAGCACCGGCAAGGTGCCGCCCATGGCGGCTGCAGGCAGGATCACCAGCACAAAGGGCAAGGCCCACGCCAGCCATCCGGTGCGCTGCTCCAGCCAGGCGAACGGCGCTGCCGCATGCGCCAGCGCCACGGTGGCGCCGATGCCCAGCACCAGGACGCCGATTTCGAGCCACGCATACAGGCGCAGCGGATTGCCGTGGCGGTCGGCCACGCGGCCGAACAGCCAGCCACCCAGGGCCAGCCCGCCAAAAAAGGCGCTGACCGCGGTGGTGACCGCGTGCACGTCGACGCCAACCACCAGCGACAGCTGGCGGATCCAGACGATCTGGTAAACCAGTCCGGCCGTGCCGGATATGAACAGCAACACGGCCGCCCAAAGCCACGTCTGGTCGGCCGTGTTGCCCCGCAGCGCCAAGGCGGATGCGGAATATTCGGTCTTCACGGAGCGCGCCCGGCGCCCGTCCTTGCCACCATGGCCGCCCGGGGCGGCATGAGATTCGATCATGAACTGGACCGTTGGCGCGAAGGCCCGCGCGTACGCGGGCCTTCGCCGGTTTCAACTGCCGTCACAGGCGGACGGCGCTGATGACTGACTGCATTACTTCTTCTTCATCGATTCTTCAATCTTCTTGTCGACCTGCTCGCGCACCTGGTCGATGCTGAAGCTGGCCGGGCGCTGGCTCGGCGGGTAGTTGACGAAGGTCTGGAGGAACGCCGCAGCCTTCATCGTCCCGATCTCGGTCAGGTACGCGTTCTTGCCCAGCCAGTCGTTGTACTGGTCAGAAACGATGTCTGCGCGTTCATACGGATCCATGCGCAGGTTGAAGATCTTCGGCACCCGCAGGCACTTGAACGGATCCTGCCAGACCTGGAACCCGCCCGGTGTAGTCTGCTCGCAGAAGACGACCTTCCAGTCGTCATAGCGCATCGCCACGAGCACGCCGTCGTCGTTGAAGTAATAGAACTCCTTGCGCGCGCCCTTGTTGGTCTGCCCCGTCAGGTACGCCAACTGGTTGTAGCCGTCGAGGTGTACCTTGGCGTTCTTGCTGCCAAGCGACGTACCCTTTAGCAGCCGCTCCTTGATATCGCCGTCGCCAACGGCAGCCAGCAGCGTCGGGAACCAGTCAAGCCCGGAGAACATCTCGTTGCTGACGGTGCCCGCCTTGATCTTGCCCGGCCAGCGGATCATCGCCGGTACGCGGAACGCGCCTTCCCAGTTGGTGTTTTTCTCGCTGCGGAACGGCGTGCTTGCCGCATCAGGCCAGGACCACTGGTTGGGGCCGTTGTCGGTGGTGTAGATGACGATGGTGTTGTCCGCGATCTTCAGGTCATCGAGCGTCTTGAGCAGCTTGCCGACGTCGCCGTCGTGCTCGATCATGCCGTCGGCGTAATCGTTGCCGGGCATGCCGCTCTGGCCCTGCATGGACTGACGCACATGGGTGAACGCGTGCATGCGGGTTGTGTTCATCCAGACAAAGAACGGCTTGTCGGCCTGGACCTGCTTGGTAATGAACTTCTGCGCCGCGTCGGTGGTCTCGTCGTCGATGGTCTCCATGCGCTTGGTAGTCAGTGCACCGGTATCCTCGATCTTGCCGTCGGCCGTGGAGTGCAGCACGCCACGCGGCGAGAAGTTCTTCACGAATGGATCGTTCTTGTCCTTCGGCCAGTACGGGCGCTGCGGTTCTTCTTCGGCATTCAGGTGATAGAGGTTGCCGTAGAATTCGTCGAAACCGTGCTTGGTCGGCAGGTACTCGTCGCGGTCGCCCAGGTGGTTCTTGCCGAACTGGCCGGTGGCGTAGCCGAGCGGCTTGAGGGCCTCGGCAATGGTCACATCGCGGGCTTGCAAGCCCACGGTCGCCCCCGGCGCGCCTACCTTCGACAGGCCGGTGCGCAGCGGCGACTGGCCCGTGATGAACGACGAGCGGCCCGCCGTGCAGCTGTTCTCGGCGTAGTAGTCGGTGAAGATCATCCCCTCACGGGCGATGCGGTCGATGTTCGGCGTGCGATGGCCCACCACGCCCATGCTGTAGGCGCTGATGTTGGTCTGGCCGATGTCGTCGCCGAAGATCACCAGGATGTTGGGCTTCTTGCCCGACGTATTGACAGCCACTGGCGCGGAAGCGGCTTCAGGTGCAACCGGCAGGTTGGACTGCGCCGGCGGCTGTGCCGGCGTCGCGGACGTGTCCGGCGCCGCCGCAGCCGGGGCCGGGGTCGCCGGCTGCTGCGCGGCAGGCGCCTGCTGTTTGGGCTCGTCTGCCTTCTTGCAGCCGGCGATCGCCGCGATGGCGATCGCCATTGCGGCCATGGCAAAGCGCGCGCCGCGCCTTGCCGGGGTGGACTCTGTCATTCGTTGCATTGCTGCTCCCGATAGTCAAACAGCTTCAACCTGCGTCCGGCACGCCTGGCATGCCGGCTCCCTCTTCTGCCTACTTCGCACCAGCCGTGGGGTAAACCTGCTGCCAGTCCTGCTTCATGCTGACCACCGTCCAGCCCTTGGCGCGGGCAGCGTCCAGTGCCTTGTCGAGCTTGCCCACCTTTGACTGGCGGTCATAGGCGAACTCGCGCTCGGCATCGTCGTGATGCACCAGCACGCCCATGCGCGGACCGTCGCCGCCGGTGGTGTACTCCAGCATCTGCAGGTCGCCGTCGGAGTTGCCCACGGCGAGGATCGGCCGGCGGCCGATATGGCGGTAGATGCCGACCGGCTTGCCCGGCCCGTCATCCACGAATTCCAGCTTGGGGTCGCGCACCAGCACCGGCCTGCCGTCGCGCACCAGGTAGCGCACGGCCTGCGAGGAGCCGATCACCTGCTCGGGCGGAATGCCATAGACAGCCTGGCTCCAGGGGCGCATGAACTCGATGGTGCCGCCGGAGACGATGTAGGTCTTGAAGCCGTTGGCGCGCAGGTAGGACAGCAGTTCCAGCTGCGGTTGATAGACCAGCTCGGTATAGGGCCGCTTGAACCTGGGATGCCGCGATTTCGCCAGCCAGTCGCGGATGGTGCGGTCATACTCGTCCGTGGTCATGCCGCTGTTGGCCGTGACGACCAGGCCGGCCAGCTGCTTCTCGTTGCGCATCAGGCCCTCCATGTCGTTGGCCATCAGCGCCTTGAAGGCGGGGTTGTTGCGCCACTCCGGGTGTTGCGGCGCGGCGGCGCGGATCTGGTCGAGCAGGAAGAAGAACTGGAAGTACAGCGGCTGCTCGCTCCACAGCGTGCCGTCGTTGTCGAACACTGCGACGCGCTCCTCGGGCGGCACGAATGTCGGCGAGTCCTTGCGCGTCACGTCGGCAACAAACTTCAGCAGTGCCTGCCGTGCCGCACCGTCGCGCCACGACGCCAAAGCCTGCGCGGCCGGCTGCGCCGCCTGGGTGACGGCGGCCTGAGACTCGGGCGCCGTGGCGGGCGTCGAACAGCCCGCAAGCGCAAGGCCGGCCAGCACCAGCGCGGCAATGGCCCTGCGCGAGGGGCTGGCTAGGAATCCGCGGGTGGCAGCGATGTCCATATGGTTCACTCCTGTCGCGTGCTGTCGTGCTCGTCGTTGTGCTTTGGTTCGCGCGGGCGCAGCGCTATCGAGCCGCCTGCCCGGACTGGCCGGCCAAGGCCACCGGCGCCTGCCGTTGCCGTTCCGCCCAGCGGCCCTCGTCCATCACCAGCCGGAAACCGAGGTGCGACATGCTGTTGTACGGGTCGGTCCCGCGCCGCGCGCTGGGGCGGTAACTGAGGCAGAAATCCTCGTTGCAGAGGAAGGAGCCGCCGCGCGTGACGCGCTTGGGCGCATTCACCGGGACGCCGGGCTCGGCCGGATCCCACGAGCCCATCGGGCCGACCGGGTTTTCGATCGGCTGGGCCTTGCCGGCCTCGCGCCGGAACTGGTCGGCCCGATACCAGTCGGACACCCACTGCCAGGCATTGCCGGTCATGTCGGCCAGGCCATAGCCGTTGGGCGGGAAAGTGCCAACCGGGCTGGTGCCGAGCGCCCCGCCCGCCTTGGGGCTGACCACCGGGAACGGCTGGTTCTGCTGGCCCTGCCAGACATTGGCCATCTGCTTGCCGTCGGGGGCGAACTGCTCGCCCCAGGCATAGGTGGCCTGCTCCAGCCCGCCGCGCGCGGCAAACTCCCATTCCGCCTCGGTGGGCAGGCGCTTGCCGGCCCACTTGGCGTAGGCCTGCGCGTCTTCATACGAGACCTGGACCACCGGGTGGTTGTCCTTGCCTTCGATCGAGCTGCCAGGACCGGTCGGATGGCGCCAGTCGGCACCGGGCACATAACGCCACCAGCGCGAGTAGTCCTGCAGCGGCACCGGCCGCGGCGTGCCCACGAAGACCATGCCGCCGGCCACCATGGCGCTGTCGGGCGGGCGCGGCGTGCCGGGCGGCAGCTGGACCCGCAGGGTTTCCCAGTCAGGTGCCCGTTCCGCGGTCGAGACGTAGCCCGTGGCTTCGACGAACTTGCGGAATTCCGCGTTGGTGACGTGGTGCTGGTCCATCCAGAAGGCGTGCACGCGCACCTTGTGGGCCGGCTTTTCGTTGGGCTGCGCCATCTTGCTGTCGCTGCCCATCAGGAACTCACCGCCGGGCACGCGCACCATGCCAGCGGGTCCGCGCTTGCCATCGCCGATGACGATGGCGGGCGCCGTTGGCGTCCGCCCCTTCATGTACCAGTAGCTGGCGCCGAGGCCTGCTGCGACCCCGAGACCCAGCAGCACCAGGATCAGTGCCCTCTGCCCGCTGCGCCGTCCCGCGGCAAGCGCAACCGAGCCGGAACGCCCCGCGCCCGCGCCGGGATTGCTGCCTTTACGTCGTCCGCTCATTCACTCCGCCTCTTTGTATACAAAAATCATGCTGATTCAGCGCAAACCATGATCTCAGATGGCTACGGTTATCAGAAGTCAGCTTTTTCTCGTTCGGGGGCCAAGTGAATTAAGTTTTTCTTGCGCGCACTGCCACTGGCGCCCTGCTCATCGCTCGCTATCTGCCCTTGGCACCATCTTCGTCAGGGCCGCCGGATCTTCCTCACCCTCATTGAGGATGCCGTAGTCCGCCGGAAACAGCGCTGCCAGCGGTGGCGGATACTGAAAGGCGTGCAGCGGCTCCAGGTTTTCGCCAGCGTCGATCACGAACACCTCGATCAAGCGGCTGCGGCCGCCGTTCTCCTGGCCTGCCACATAGTAGTGAACGCGGTTTTGCCAGACGAAGTGCCCGCCGAAGTAAGGCTTGGAGACATCCGGCAGCCCGGCCAGATGCGTTTCGCACAGCAGCACCGCTTCGCGCAGGTAGTTCCGGCTGGACGTCTCATCGGAGGCGGACAGCCTGGCCATCATGCCCCGCCTGTCCTTGACCTTCTTGATTGCCATAGCGTAGCGAGCAGGTTGGGCGCGTGGGCGCCCGGACAGCCTACCGGCACATCGAGCGGACCTCGCAACTCAGTGCCATGCGCTCCCCACCTGGATATAGAAGGCGTTCTGGCCCTTGCTGTGGGCCACATCGAGACCGATCGACACCCCCAGCTTGCGCGCAATCATGTAGCGAAAGCCCGCGCCTACGCTGTAGATGGTCGATGCATCGGAAAAATCATGCCAGCGCCCATATGCCTTGCCCAAGCCGGTGAAGCCCAGCAGCGACCAGCGCGGCGTCACGTCCCAGCGCAGCTCCATTTCTGCCGCCAGCGCATTGCGGTCCTGGTAACGCCCCTTCTGTACCCCGCGCAGGTCCACGAACGGCTGCGCGTAGAACGGCACGTCGCCGGTGGAAAAGCGCGTATCGGCGCGCAGCCCCAGGATCACGGTGCGCGCCAGCGGCAGCCAGGTGAAGCCGCGCGCGTTATACATATTGAATGACTGCGTGCTGCCGAAGCCGCCGCGCGCGAACTGCGCCTCCAGCTCGGCATAGCTGCCGCGGCTGGGATAGAAGATGTTGTCGCGCGAGTCGTAGTCGACCACCAACCCGGCCTTGCCGATGCGCTGGGTCTTGTCGAAGCTGCCGAGTTCACCCGCATCGCCAACCTTGAAGGTCGCGGTCGAATCGAAATACACGTAGCGCGGCCCCACGTACCAACGCGTATCGGCAACCCGCACGAGCAGTTGCTGCACCAATGCCACGCCTCTGAGTTCGTAGGCACGGGGCTGGTTCAGCAAGCCGAAGTAGTCCAGGTTTGCATTGACCTTGGCGATGCCCCCAAGATAACGGTAGCGGTCGCCGTCCCACGTGTGGAAGTGCGCCACGCCTGCGCCCCAGGTGCCGTTTTCCGTATACGCACCGCCGATGGCTGTAATGTTCGGCGGTGCGGGCCCCTTTCCACTGGCCTTGGCGCTGGCCGCCGCATCCGCCATGGATTCCGAGAAGAACATCAGCCCCAGCCCGCCGCCGTAGCCAACGGCTGGTTCCGTGATAACGACCGGCACCGGCAGCGCGCCCTTGTGATTGAGCAGGAAGTCGCTCATGTCCAGCTTGCCGTCCTCAGGATCGAAGAACGACAGCGGTTTCTTTTCAGCCGGCGCTTCAGCCTGGCCGAAGGCGGCGTCGCACCAGAGCAAGGCCAGTGCGCTTAGCGGCGATGCAATGCGCTGGCTTGCCTGGGAGCGGGTCATCAGCAAGTTATGAAAGGTCCCTGCTTATGGCTACAGCGGGAACTGGATATTCAAGCCCATGAACACCTGGAATTTGGGCACCCCGACTCCCTCGTGCCCCACCGTCCATTGCGGCTCGGCAAACAGGTTGCAGATTTCCTTGCCGATTTTCCAGATCTTGCCCGCGCCGATACCGAGGGGGATGTAGTAATTCCCACGCTTGAGGTCGAAATTCCAGGTTGCGGTGCTGCGCAGGTACCTGCCTTGCGGCAGGTTATAGATCACGAACGGCTGCGCGGTCAGGTTGTCCTGGGTGGGCCGGTCGCTTTCCCCGGCAAATGAATGCTGCCAGGTCACGAGCCCGCCGATCATGCCCCATTTCTGCGGGGAAATACCCACGCCGGCCAGGCCGGCCTGCCATTTCCCGGTGCCGGTCTGGTCGCGCGATGCCGTGGGAATGGTGAGTTGGGGGCCAATGCCCCATTCCATGCCCAGGCCCTTGAGCAACACCAGGTTGAACAGGTTCAGGTCGCCCAGTCCGGTCTTGCTGCCATCCGGCGCGACATTCGGCGTGGTGACGACGGGCATCGTGAACCGGACGATCTGCGGCAACCCGAACAGCTTGTGCGGAATGGTGCCGCGCAGCAGGACGCTGTTTCCGTCCTCGTCGCCGAGTCCGTAATAGCGTCCCACGTACTGGTCCTGCAGATTCAGGGTAATGGTCGGGCTCAGCGGATTATTTGACGCATTCATGTCATCCGTCGAGGGCCCTGCCGCACAGGCAAGCGCCGGCAATGTTGCTGCCACGCTGCCCGCAGCAAGCCTTAATCCCTGCATGACTGAATTCATTTGGAATCGTTGCCCTGAATGAAATTGGTAACGCCCGCCGATTGAATATGGCGCTTCCATCATCGCAGACCGCCTCAAGGCCTGTGAAGTAAATATTTGCGATGCCGTGATGAAGATTTTCGTCGGCTTGCGCGCTGGCAGTGACAGGGGTCTTTGCTGGTAGTATGCAATGTCACGAAAATATGAGGGTGGGGCATTGCCTTACTGTGTAATTTCACTATAGCTGGCGCGGGCAGGCATGCGCCAGAGGCCGGCATTCCGGCAAGCGCCTGGCCGGCCTTGCATTCCTTGTTCCTTGAATATGTCAACGACCATCGCAAACCGGCTGGCCATTGCTGCTTCCTTCCTCTTTGCCTGTGCAGGTGCGAACGCGACTGAAGGCGCCCTGGGGCGACCCGTGACCGGCACCAGCGTGCTCCCCAATGTAGGGATCGTGTCGCCGGAACCCGCGCTCATCGTGAATGTCGGCGAGATCTACCTGGATGGCTCGATCGGCGGCAGCCGAAACGTGCCCATCGCAGGCAAGACGGCGCTGGGCGTGGACGGCAAGGTCGCGTTCACCCTGGCAACGGTGATGAAGGTATGGGACACCGATACCGGCCCCTGGAACTTTGCCTCCAGCTTCACGCTGCCCTATGTCTGGACCAAGGTCACGGCCAACATCAGCGCCGGCGGCCGGGGCGCCAGCACCCAGGACACTGCATCGAACCTGTTCGACATCACCTTCGCGCCGATCATCGCGGGCTACCATTTCTCAAAGACCGAGCATGTGGCTCTGAGCCTGAATGTGTGGGCGCCGACCGGCAAGTACGATCCCAACGCACTGGCCAACGCCAGCCTGAACAACTGGACGTTTATTCCGCAAGTGGCCTACACCAAGCTGTTCCCCGAACACGGGCTCGAGTTCGATGCCGTCGCCGGGGTCCAGTTCTACACCCGCAACAACGCCACCGACTACCAGAACGCACCGCTGTTCACGCTCGACACCATGCTGCTCAAGCGCTTTGCCAACGGCGCGGGCCTCGGGTTGATCGCGGGCACGACGCAGCAGCTCGGCGACGACAGCGGCCCGCTGGCCGACCGCCTGAACGGCTTCCGCGGCCATGACTGGGCGGTGGGCCCGATCGTCACCTACGACACCAAGATCGGCGCGAAGAGCCTGCTGTCGCTGGGCTTGCGCTGGGTGCCGACCGTTGCCGGCAAGAACCGCCTGAAGAGCACGAACACGTTCATGGGGACAGCGACTGTCGTGTTCTGATGGCCGCGCGCGCGGTGAGCCCGCTCACCACGTGTACTTCACCCCTGCCCTCAGCGCGTACTGGTAAAAGGATTGCTGGCCCCAGGAACCCGACACATTGGTCCAGCCGGTCCAGCGCTTGCCGAGATCGGCGTTCAGCCCCAGCTTCAGTTCGAAGCGGTTATGCGGATACAGCCCGCCGATCGGCAACTGGTTGAACGAGATATTGGTGTCGGTATCGGAATACCACCAGTTCACCGTCGCATACGGCTGCAGTTTGCGGCCGTCCTCGCGCACGAAGGTCCGATGCGTGCGTACGCCCAGCCGCGCGATGATCCCGCTGGAATCCGCCCCGCTGACGCGCGTGCCGTTGGGCTCGGCAATGTCGTCCTCGCTGTAGTTGACATAGATGAGCTGCGCCTGCGGCTCGATCACCCAGTCGCGCGGCAGTGGGATGGCATAGCCGACTTCCCCCGACAGCCCTAGTCCCTGCGCGTGGTATCGCACCGTCGGCAACTGGTCGCCTTCAACGCGGTTGGTGAACCAGCCATACTGGAACCAGGCATCGACATAGGCGCCCAGCTTGTTCTCGTCGTTCTGGTACCAGGCGCCGTAGACACCCGCAGCCCACCCTTCCACTTTGCCCCTGGCCCGCGTGGGGTTGCCGGCGGCATCCGCGTCGGTGCTGGCGTTGCCATAGCTGCCCGTTACGCCGACATGCAGGCGGTCGGTCTCGCTGGCGACACGCCACCTGGCCAGCTCGGCACCGCCGTGCAGCAGGAAGCTGTCGGTGCGGGTGCGGAAGTTGCCGTCCTTGCTGCGGCTGCCCTCCCACTTGCCCACTGCGCGCAGCCAGCCGCTGCGCGGCTTGTCCTGCACTGGCGTTGCCGCCCCCGGTGGCATTGATATCGAACCCGTCGCGCTCGTTGCCGCCAACCAGGTTGTTGAGGTTCAGCGTCGTGCCCGCATTGACGGTGATAGCCGACCCGCCGGCCGTGCTTGGTGACGGCAACGCCGTCCATGCCGGCCCCTTGCATCGTGATGGCGCTGGTGCCGCCATTGAACGTCACGCTGGCATCGCCCGGGTTGGTGATGACTTGTGACGCGACGCCACTGGCAGCCGTGGCGGTGGTATTCGTGATGGTGGTCCCGGTCAGGGTCACCGAGGCATTCGCCCCCCTCGCGAGCGCGCGCAGGCTCGCGCCTGTGTTCGTATTGAAGGTGGTACCTGACACGGTCTCCATCTCGGCGTTGCCCGATGCAGGCGTACAGGACAGTGCCGTATAAGTGCCGCTGGCAATCGTGCCGCAGGCGGTCTGTGCGCGGACTTCGAGCGTTGCCAGGGCCATGGTTCCGGCCGGCGCAAGCCAGTAAGCGATCAGCGCGGCAATCGGCCGCAGGGCGTGGTTGCGTCGCCGCTTGATGATGGCACCGTGCTGCATGCCTGGTCCCGGAACTCGCACAGTGATCTCCTTTGTAGGATTTTTGTTGCATTCTCGGGAACCGGCAATCTGCGCACCAGTGAAACATTTGGTAGGCTGTATTAAGCCTGCTGCGTCAGCCGAACGGGGTAGCAGCGTCAACTTGAGGGATCCACGCGCCAACGTCCGCGTTGATCAGGCTCAAGCCCCGATCCATTACAAGCCTGCACACTGGCGCCCATGACCACACTGCCCTCTTCTCCGCCCGTCGCCGCTGACGCGGGCCAACCCAAGCCCCCGCCCCCCTCCGTGGCTGCACGCCGCCCGGCTCTTGTGCCGCGGGGCCGTTTCGCGTGGCTGACTGGTATCCTGAGCTGGACGCTTCTGATTGCCAGCACGCTGTTCTGGTGCGCGCTGCTGTTTCCGCTCGCGCTGCTCAAGCTGGTGCTGCCGTTTGCCCCCGCCAGGCGGCGCATCGATCCGATGCTCAACGGCATCGCCACCGCCTGGATCTCCGGCAACACCGGCTGGTTCGCGTGGATCCAGCGTGAGCCGTGGGACGTCCAGGGCAACGAGGGACTGCGCTATGCCGACTGGTACCTGGTCAACTGCAACCACCAGTCGTGGGCCGATATCTTCGTGCTGCAGCGCTCGCTGAACCGGCGCATCCCGCTGCTGAAGTTTTTCCTGAAGCAGCAGCTGATCTATGTGCCGGTTATCGGGCTGGCGTGGTGGGCGCTGGACTTTCCGTTCATGAAGCGACACGGCAAGGCGCAGCTGCGGCGCAATCCGGCGTTGCGGCGCCAGGACCAGGAAACGGCCAAGCGCGCCTGCGCGAAGTTTTCGCTGGTGCCGACCAGCGTGATGGTGTTTGCCGAAGGTACCCGCTTCACCGAGGCCAAGCGCGCGGCCCAGGACTCACCGTACCGCCATCTGCTCAAGCCCAAGGCCGGCGGGCTGGCGGTGGCGCTGAATGCGATGGGCAACAAGTTCCGCTCCCTGCTCGACGTCACCATCGTGTACCCGGAAGGCGCGCCAGGCTTCTGGGACCTGGCCTGCGGACGCGCCGGCCCGGTGCTGGTGCGCATGCGGCAGTTGCCGGTGCCGCCGGCCTTCTGCGAGGCCGACTACGGCAGCGACAAGGCCTTCCGCACGGAATTCCACAACTGGCTGGCACGCCAGTGGGAAGCCAAGGACGCCGAGATCGATGCGCTGACGCCGCCGCGCGAAGGCTGAAGCCCTGCTACCCGGGCAGCCGCTCGACTGCCCGCTTCCCCTGTCCCACCGCCGCGGTCAGCGAAGGGCTGCCGGCATTGTCGCTGTTGGCAATGCTGATATTGCCGACGCCGGCCAGCCCGGGCCACACCGCGTCGGGCGCCACGTTCTCAGCGGCCAGGCTGTCGGGCATATAGCTGTAGCCATGCGCCCAGCGGTTGACGGTGATGCCGCGGATCACGTCCTTCGAAGCAAAGCCCTTGTGCCCGAGCATGCGGTCAAGCTGCGCGCGGATGTCGCGCTCCAGCGTGTCGAACGGCGTGCCCAGCAGCAAGGCGCGGCCCGCGCGGAAGCGGTCGCGCGCCTGCATGCCGCTGTCAGGCACGGTCGGCACATAGAGCATGTGCAGCACGGCCGGATCGGAGGGCTGCCTGCCCGCCGGCGGTTCCAGCCACAGGTCGGTATAGGCCATGGCCGGCGCGTGGATGCGGCGCGTGCGCAGCGCGGCGAACGCCTGCCAGTGGTCGAGCGCCACCTTGGTGTAGACCAGCGGCGCCTTGGCCTCGTTGTGCAGCACCTCTTTCTGCTTGGCCGGCAGCGACGGCAGCAGGTACGGGATCATCATGTTGTAGCCGGCCAGCACCACGTGGCGCGCCTCGACGCGATGCAGGTTGCCGCTGAACCCGTAGGTCACGCGCGTGATATTGCCGTCGGGCTCGACCGCGATCGCGGTGCTGTTCAGGCGCAGGCGCACCGGCTGCCCGTCGCCGTCCAGCCGGCTGTAGTCGAACGCGGCCGACACCACATCGGCCGGCCGGGCGATCGACGCCACGCCCGGGATCAGGCTCTGCACCAGCAGCCGTGCCAGCGAGGCATTGCCATCCGGAAACCACAGGCGCGATGCCGGCGACTTGCCAAGCCGCGCATTGCCCGCCGGCGCGGGCATGTTGGCGCCTGCAGGCAGGCCGATGGCGATGGCGTCGGCAACCGAAATCCCATCGACATCGAGCGCATAGGCATCGTTGCTGCGGCTGCGCAGGAAGCGCTGCCCGGCCAGGCCGATGCCGGCCTTGTCACGCAGGAAGCTGGCGTAACGCATGGAGCGCAGCGCAGCCGCGCGCTCGGTGCCGGACAGCGCCGGAAGGTAATCGGTGGTGCCGGCGGCCAGCCGCGCCAGCGCGGCGCGGTCCGCCACAGGCAAAGGCGTGTTGTCCAGGAAGCGCGACAGGGCAGCCGCGTCCGGGGCACCGGCCTGCTGCCCGCTGCGAACATCGATCAGCTCGCCGAACGGATCGCCAGCCACCCACTGGTCGCGCCCGAAATGCTCGGCATCGAAGAACACGGCGCGGCCCATGCCGAGCGCGCCATAGGGATCCGCAGGCACAGTGCCAGGCGGGCGCGTGGCATCGAGCCCGATCCCCGCCAGCAGTTCGCGCACCGCGGCGTCGCTGGCAGCGCCTGCCGGCATTTCTGCACTGCCGCCATAGGTCACCAGCCGCTTGCCGCGCACCGTGAACTCGTTGCGCTTGGCATGACCGCCGAAGTCGTCGTGGTTGTCCAGGATCAGGATGCGCCGGTTGGCGCCGAAACGGCGCCGGTAGAACCACGCCGCCGCCAGGCCGCTCAGGCCGCCGCCGACCACCACCAGGTCGAAAGCCTCGCGCGCCAGCACGACCGGGTATTTCGCGCCCTCGCGCGCCAGGCTGTGCGCCAGCGTGTAGGTGCCGGCATGGTTGCCGCGCAGACCGGTCAGCGCGGGCGGATACGCCACGCCTGCCCCGCCCTGCTGCGCGTGCAGCAACTGCACCGGCGCAAGGCCGGCGGCAATGGTCAGGGCGGTGCCGTTGAGGAAGTCTCTGCGCGTAATCGTCATCGGGTGCTCATCGGGATGCGTCGCCTGCCGCGGCCGGGTGCTGCGCGGCCAGCTCTTTGCGCCGTGCCGCCACGGCGGCTTCCGGCACCGGCGCCGCGCGGTTGCCCCAGCTGCCGCGGATAAAGGTCAGCACATTGGCCAGTTCCTGGTCGTCCAGCGTCCAGCCATAGCCGGGCATGTGGTAATCCGCCGGCGCGGTGCCCACGCGCGCGGTCACGGCGCCGTCGAGCAGCAGGTTCACCAGCGAGGCCGGGTCGGGATCGGCCACGGTGGGGTTGCCGGCCAGCGGCGGGAACACGCGGGCAAAGCCCTTGCCGTCGGCGCCGTGGCAAGGCATGCAGAACACCGCGTACTGGCGCGCACCGGGCACATCGAAGCGGCCCTGCCGCAGTTGCTGCGCGGTGGCGGCATCATGCCGGAACGGCTTGTCCTCGCCGCGCGCGCCGGGCAGGGATTTCAGGTAGGCGGCCACGGCATCGAGGTCGGGCGCGCTCATGTACTGGGTGGCGGTGGAGATCACCGTGGACATCGGCCCGAACGAGGTCGCGTGCCCGTTGCGCCCGGTGCGCAGGAACTCGGCGATATCCGCGCGCGACCACGCGCCCAGGCCGGTGACCTGGTCACTGGTCAGGTTGGTGGCGGACCAGCCCTCCACGCTCGCCCCGGACAGGAAATGGCGGCTGCGCTCGTCCAGCCCCTTCTCGGCGAACAGGTTGCCGCGCGGCGTATGGCAGGCGCCACAGTGCGCCACCGCCTGCACCAGGTAGGCACCGCGGTTCCAGGCTGCGCCGCGCGCGGGGTCGGTGCGGACCGGGTCGTCATCGACGAACAGGACGTTCCACGCGGCCAGCAGGCTGCGCATGCTGAACGGCCAACGCATCTGCGGCGCGGGGTTGCGCTGCGTGACCGGCGCCACCTCGGCACGCAGGTAGGCGTACAGCGCCGCCACGTCCTCGGCACGCATGCGCGCGTACGAGGGATACGGCATCGCCGGATAGAGCCGCTTGCCATCGCGCGCCACGCCGTGCCGCAAGGCGCGGTCGAACTCGGCCAGCGTATAGGCGCCGATGCCGCTGCCGGCATCGGGCGTGATATTGGTCGAATGAACCGTGCCGACCGCCGTGCGGATCGGCAGCCCGCCGGCAAACGGCTTGCCGCCTTCGCTGGTATGGCACGCGGCGCAGTTGGCGATGCGCGCCAGGTAGCGGCCGCGTTCGATCTGTTGCGTGTCGGTGGCGGCCAGCGCCATGCCCACGGGCAGCAGCACCGCCAGCGTCAGGCAGGCCAGCTTGCGCAGCGCACGGGCTGTGGCGATACCAGGTCCTTGGGGCAGGAAATGCATGGGAGCAGTTTCAGGTCAGGCAGCCGATACCGCCCAGTTTGCCGCAAGCACCAGGCACACCACCAGCCCGGCGGCCACGGCCACGCCAGTCAGGATCAGCGGTACCGGGCGCAAGGTGTCCAGGTCGCGCTGGTGCTCCTGCCCCTGGCGCAGGCCAAAGAAGCCCCACAGCACGGTCCGCAACAGCCTCAACGGGTTCATGGCATCTCCTTGCACAACGCCTTTGTGTACGAGTGCCGATTATGGGTCGTCCGTGCCATCCATAACAGCATCAGATAACAGGAAATTTTACGTATCAGTTTGCCTGTCCGGGAGATAATGCGCTCACCCGCCCCGCCCCCGCCCGCCATGAAACGCTACGAAGCCCTTGCCGAGACCCTGGCTGCCGATATCCGCAACGGCAGCCTGCCGCCGGGCACGCGCCTGCCGTCGATCCGCAAGACCGTGGCCCAGTATGGCGTCAGCCCGTCGACCGCCTTCCAGGCCTATTACCGGCTGGAAGAGCGCGGGCTGGTGCGGGCGCGCGAGCGCTCCGGCTACTACGTGGCGGGACCTGCGCGGCGCGAGCTGCCCCAGCCGCAGGCGCGGCCGTCGCGCCAGGTGTCGACGCAGGTCGACATCTCCAAGCTGGTCTTCGCCGTGCTGGAAGGCGCGCGTGACCGCGAGCTGGTGCAGTTCGGCTCGGCCTTTCCCTCGCCCGAGCTGTTCCCGTGGGAGCGGCTGGGCAAGTCGCTGGCGCGCGCCGGCCGCGCGCTCGACCCGTGGTACTCGGTCAACGACCTGCCGCCGGGCAATACCGCGCTGCGCCGCCAGATCGCGCTGCGCTACCTGGGCGCGGGCGCGCCGCAGCCGGCCGAGGACCTGATCGTCACCAACGGCGCGCTCGAGGCGCTCAACCTGTGCCTGATGGCGGTGACGCAGCCGGGCGACGTGGTGGCAATCGAATCGCCCGGCTTCTATGCCTCGCTGCAGGCACTGGAGCGGCTGCGGCTCAAGGCCGTTGAGATCCCGGTCGACCCCGCCGAAGGCATCGACCTGGGCGCGCTCGACACCGCACTGTCACGGCACCCGGTCAAGGCGTGCTGGTTCATGACGCAGTTCCAGAATCCGCTCGGCGCCAGCATGTCGGAAGACAAGAAGAAGGCGCTGGTGGCCTTGCTGGCGCGCCACCAGGTGCCGCTGATCGAGGACGATGTCTATGGCGAGCTCTACTTCGGCAACCGCTGCCCGCTGCCGGCCAAGGCCTTCGATACGCAGGGGCTGGTGATGCACTGCAGTTCGTTCTCGAAGACGCTGGCGCCGGGCTTCCGCATCGGCTGGGTGGCGCCGGGCCGCTTTGGCGAAGCCATCCAGCGGCTCAAGCTGATGACCACGCTGTCTGCCGGTGTGCCCACGCAGGTGGCGCTGGCCGAATACTTGCAGCACGGCGGCTACGACAAGCACCTGCGCAAGCTGCGCCATGTGCTGGAGATGCAGCAGGGGCGCATGATCGATGCCATCGGCCAGCACTTCCCGGAAGATGTGCGCGTGTCCCGGCCGGAGGGCGGGTATTTCCTGTGGGTCGAGTTTGCGCCCGGCTTCGATGCATTGGCATTGCACCATGCCGCACTGGAGGCAGGCATCGGGCTGGCGCCGGGTCCGATCTTCTCGGCGCGGCAGGGTTACCGCAACTGCATCCGGCTCAACTACGGGCACCTGTGGAGCGATGAGGCCGAGGCCGCGGTAGCCACCCTCGGCCGGCTCATCGCGCAGCAGCAAGGCAGCTAGCAGCGCGCATCGCGATGGCGGCGCAGCGCCCACTCCAGGGTCTCGAACGCTGCCTGTACCACCAGTGCCAGCACGGCCGCCGGGATTGCGCCGGCCAGCAGCAGCGCTGTGTCGTTGAGCGCCAGCCCGGTGGCAATGCGCTCGCCGAAACCACCGGCGCCGACAAAGGCCGCGATTGTGGCCGTGCCGACGCTGATGATGGCCGCGGTCTTGACCCCGGCCAGCAGCACCGGCAAGGCCAGCGGCAGTTCTACATAGCGCAGCACCTGTCCGCCGCGCAGCCCGAGCGCCCGCCCCGCATCGCGCATGCCCTGCGGCACCTGCTCCAGCCCGGTCGCGGTATTGCGCACGATCGGCAGCAAGGCATAGAGAAACAGCGCCACCATGGCCGGCCAGACGCCGATGCGGCCCAGCAGCGGGATCAGCATCGCCAGCAATGCCAGCGACGGCACCGTCTGCAGCACGTTGACCACGCCCAGCACAGCCTGTCCGGTGCGCCGCCGCCGCGCCGCCAGCATCCCCAGCGGCACGCCGACCAGCGTTGCCGCGCCGACCGCCCCCGCCACCAGGCCGACATGGCGCAGCGCCAGGCGCGTGGTGTCGGGCCCGAACAGCGCGGCAGCCAGCCGGCTGCGCGGTTCGGCACCGTCATGCGTTGCCTTTTGCCCCGCAGTGCCGGCCAGGAACGCGCGCGCGATTGCATCGAATGACTGGCCATCGATCTCCGCCGCCGCATTCATGGCGATCATGTCGTCGGCGCTGACGCGCCCGGCCAGCCGCTCCAATGCCTGCCAGGCCTGCGGGAAGCGCTGCGGTACGTCAAGGCGGTAGACCACTACTGCGTCGTAGCGCGGGAAGTAGTGCCGGTCGTCTTCCAGCACGCGCAGCTTGTACTTGCGGATCTTGGCGTCGGTGGAATAGATGTCGATGGCATCGACCTGCCCCGCGGCCAAGGCCTCGTAGGCGACGCCATGGTCCAGCCCGACCGGGCGTTGCGGCAGTCCATAGCGGCTGGCCAGCCCCGGCCAGCCGTCGGCGCGCCCCAGGAACTCGTGGGACAGGCCGAGCCTGAACTGCGGCTGCGCGGCGAGGTCGCTCAGCCGGCGCAGCGCGCCGGCGCGGGCATCGGACACGGCCAGCGCGTAGGTGTTCTCGAAACCAAGCGGAATTGCCGCGCCCAGCCCCATCGGCGCCAGTGCCCGCTGGATGGCATCGAGGCCGGCCCCCGGGGGCAGTTTGAGGATTTCGGCGGCGAGCGTGCCGGTGTAGTCGGGATAGAGGTCGATGCCGCCGGCCTTCAGCGCCTCGAAGACGATCGCGGTATTGCCCAGCCCTGGCTGGTGCTGCGCGGCGCCGGGCGGCCCCGCGGCCTGAGTCAGCAGTTCGCCAAGGATGTACGACTCGGTGAAGCGCTTGGAGCCGATACGCAGCGGATCTGCCGCGCGCGCCGGCATCGCGCCCGCGAGTGCGGCAGCCAGCACCCAGGCCACTGCCCGCCACAACGCGCGCCCTGTTCTCCCGATCTCCCGACTGCCGCGGATCCAAGCCAAAACGTCTGTCCCGATATGGGGCCGGTGTGCGCCCGGCATCGCTACATCATAGCTGCCGCATGTCCTTATCCCGAAATAGTATTTGCCATTTGCATGATGAAGGCATCAGAATCCGGATTACACATACATTAATCCCGAGACCCAGCCCGCCATGGAAATCCGGCAACTGGAAGCCTTCGCCGCAGTCGTCACCACCGGCAGCGTCACCGCCGCCGGGCGCCTGCTCGGCCGCTCGCAGCCGGCCATCACGCGGCTGATCCAGGAGCTGGAGGCCGAGCTGGGCTTTGCCCTGTTCACCCGCAGCGGCCCGCGCGTCAGCCCGACCGAGCAAGGCTTCCTGCTCTATGACGAAGTCGAGCAGACGCTGGCCGGCATGCAGCAGATCCGCACCCGCGCCGCGGCGCTGGCGCGCGGCGATGGCCGGCCCCTGCGCATTGCCGCGACCCCGGCGCTGGCGGCCGGCCTGCTGCCGCCGGCGCTGGCGCTGGCCTTTGAGCGCGGGCTGTGCGCGCCGGAACGCGTCGCGGTGCAGAGTGTGTCGCCCGAACAGGTGGTGCACGCGGTGCTGACCGGCGCCGCCGACATCGGTCTGAACAGCCTGCCGCTGGAACACCGCGGCGTGACCGTGCACTGGATCGGCCAGTCCGCGTGCGTCGCAGCCGTGCGTGCCGACGACGCACTGGCCGCACAGCCTGCGATCGCGCTGCAGGACTGCCGCGGGCGCCGCATCGTGACCATGCAGAACCCGTACCGGCTGCGCCGCCGCGTCGACCGGGTCCTGGCTGGCGCCGGCGTGCCCGAAGCGGGCGTGATCGACACCAACACCTCGATCAGCGCGCTGACCCTGGTGCGCGCCGGGCTGGGCATCGCCGTGCTGGAGCCGGTGACCGCCCGCGGCCTGCCGCTGGCCGATATCGCCGTGCGGCCCATCGATGCAGATATCCCTTTCTACTTCGGCGTGATCACGCCACAGGCCCGCCCGGCCAGCACGGCGGTGCTGGGGCTGGTGCAGGCCGTGGCCGACGCCGCCGCCGCGCTGTTGCCCGACCTGGTGCGGCGCGATCCCGCCGAACACGGCGCGCTGCTGCAATCGCTCTATGGCGATGCCAGCGACGACGCTGACACGCTCACGCAAGATGCCGGACTTCCAAGCCATGACTGACCTATCCGCCCCCGCCCTTACCCCCGCCGCCGGCCTGGCCGCGCTTGAAGCGCGCCTGCGCCAGGACCTGTCCTGGCTGGACCTGCCCGCCAAGGCCTGGACCATGCCGCGCAGCCACGATGGCCAGGACGTGCTCGACGTCGCCGTCATCGGCGGCGGCATGGCGGGACTCGCAGCCTGCGCCACGCTGACGCACCTGGGCATCCGCGTGCGCGCCTTTGACCGCGCCCCGGCGGGCTTCGAAGGCCCGTGGACCACCACCGCGCGCATGGAGACGCTGCGCTCGCCCAAGCAGCTGACCGGCCCCGCGCTGGGCCTGCCGGCCCTGACCTTCCGCGCCTGGTTCGAGGCGCAGTTCGGCGAGGCCGCCTGGCAAACGCTGGACAAGATCCCGCGCCTGCAATGGATGGACTACCTGCGCTGGTACCGCCAGGTGCTGGCGCTGGATATCCGCAACCAGCACCAGGTCAATGCCATCGTGCCGCGCGCGGACGGCCTGGTGGCGCTGTCGATGCAGACCCCGGACGGCCCGCACACCGTGCTGGCGCGCCGCGTGGTGCTGGCCACCGGCCGTGACGGCCTGGGCGGTGCCTACGTGCCGCCGGTCGCGGACACGCTGCCGCGCCACCTGTGGGCGCACTCGTCGGACGAGATGGACTACGCCAAGCTGCGCGGCAAGCGCGTGGGCGTGGTCGGCGCAGGCGCCTCGGGCATGGACAGCGCCGCGACCGCGCTGGAGGCGGGCGCCGCCAGCGTCGAAATGCTGATCCGCCGCCCGGACATTCCGCGCGTCAACAAGAGCAAGGGCGCCGGCAACCCTGGCCTGACCTTCGGCCACTACGGGCTGCCCGATGCCTGGAAATGGCGGCTGCGCCATTACATCAACACCCAGCAGGTGCCGCCGCCGCGCGGCAGCACGCTGCGCGTGTCGCGCCATGCCAATGCCTACTTCAACCTGGGCGCAGCGCTGGAAGCGATCGAGGCGCAAGGCGATGTCCTGCACGTGCAGACACCGCAGGGCACGTTCGAGCTGGACTTCCTGATCTTCTCGACGGGCTTCCGCATCGCGCTGGAAACACGGCCGGAGTTCGCCGCCTTCGCCCCGCATATCCGCTTCTGGCGCGACCGCCATGCGCCGCCCGCGGGCCAGGAAGACCGCGAGCTGTCCGACTCTCCCGATCTCGGCGCAGCCTTCGAATTCCAGGAGAAAACGCCCGGCGCCTGCCCCGGCGTCACGCGCATCCACTGCTTCTGCTATCCGGCGGCGCTGTCGCACGGCACCGTGTCCGGCGACATCCCGGCGATCAGCGACGGCGCACGCCGGCTCGGCCAGGGCATTGCCGCGCTGCTGTACCGGGAAGACGTTGAGCTGCACTACGCCGCGCTGCAGGCCTATGCCGAACCCGAAGTCTTCGGCGACGAATGGGTGCCGGCCCCGCCGCCGGCGCTGCGCGCAGCCAAGGCCTGAATCCCACCCCGACCTGAACCTGGAGAGTCCGATGACCCAGCCCCCGACTTCCACGGTCGACCTGATCGACCAGCTCACCGGCCTCGCGCCGGGTAGCGCGACGCACGCGCTGCGCCACCAGCGCAACAAGGTCGTGGCCGCCACGCAAGGCAGCTACGACGCCCTGTTCGACCCCGCCCTGCCTGGCCTGTCGCTGGCAGAGCGCCTGCTGGTTGCGTTGTACGCGGCACGCCTGACGCCGTCGACGGCGCTGGCGGCACACTATCGCGCGCGCCTTGAGCAGGCCGGCGCAGATGTCAGCCAGGTCCGCGCCGCGGCCGAAGGCCAGCCGGAGGATATTGCCGACACGCGCCTGCACGCCATGCTGGAGTTCACCCGCAAGCTGATCGAAAAGCCCGTTGAGGGCGACAAGGCCGCGCTGCAGGCCCTGCCCGCCGCCGGCCTGAGCACCCCGGCAGTGGTCACGCTGGCGCAACTGATCGCCTTCCTGTCGTACCAGGTCCGGCTGGTGGCCGGCTTGGATGCGCTGAAAGCACTGAACGACAACGCCGCAGGAGCCCAGGCATGAGCGAGATCATCAAATCCCACGGCTTCACCAATGAAGTCCTCGACTGGAAGGCCTGGCTGGACGTGGTCGAACTCGACCAGGCCACGCCCGAGCAGGTCGCCGTACTCGAAGAGAGCCACCCCAAGGCCAAGGTCCAGGATTACTACCGCTTCCTGGTGCACCAGCCCGAAATCCTGCGCCAGCGCTCCACCGCCTTCAACGCCATCATGTACGCCCCCGGCGGCATGCCGCGTGCCGAACGCGAGCTCTCCACCACGGTGGTGTCGCGCATCAATGGCTGCGTCTACTGCGCATCGGTGCATGCGCAGCGCTTCGAACAACTGGCCAAGCGCAACGACGTGATCCGCCAGGTGTTCGACGATCCCCATACCGCCGGCACGACTGCGCGCGAACAGGCAATCGCGAAGTTCTCGATCGAACTGACCGAGCGGCCCGCCGAAGTCACTGCCGAGCAGCTCAAGCCGTTGCGGGAAGCGGGCGTCACGGATGCGGAAATCCTGGACCTGATCCACTCGATCGCCATCTTTGCCTGGGCGAACCGGCTGATGCTGAACCTGGGCGAGCCGGTGTTTCCGGAGCAATCCGGGGAGTAAGCCGTCAGGCGCCAGCCACAATGCGCGCGGGCGCTCAGCCCGCGCTGTGATGCACCGCCAGCCAGACACTGGGCTGACTGGCATCGGTCCACGCCACCCGGTGGCGGCAGTGGGCCGGAAGATGCAGCCAATCCCCCGGCTTCATGGGATACAAGCCGGACTGGCCTTCGATCTCGATGGCGGCGCTGCCGCTGACCAGCAGCACCCATTCCGCCTCTGCGCTGTCGTACCAGAAGCCCTCAGGACTGGCCTGCCCGTTGGAGACGATGCGCTCGATCCGCAGCCCGGGCCGTTCCAGCAGCGGCTGGAAAAGTTCCTGCGCCGCGCCGGCCGGGACGTCCGCCAGCAGGTTTCCGTGTTCAGGCTGCATGCTGCCTCCTGGAAGGGAAGTCGTGGATGCCGACCCCGGTCAGTTACCCGGCCCCGGCGCCAGTACGTCGCGCGCGCCGTTGCGGCCCATCGGCGACACCAATCCGGCCACCTCCATCTGCTCGATCAGGCGTGCCGCGCGGTTGTAGCCGATGCGCAGCTGGCGCTGCACGGCGGAGATCGAGGCGCGGCGGCTGGTCAGCACAAAGCTGGCGGCTTCGTCGTAGAGCGGGTCGGCCTCGCCGTCGCCGCCGCTGTCGCCGAACAGGTCGGTGCTGCCGGCCTCGGCCGGGTCGCCGGCAAGGATGGTTTCATCGTAGTCCGGCTCGCCGAACTGCTTCCAGTGTTCCACCACGCGGTGCACTTCGTCGTCGGCAACAAAAGCGCCATGCACGCGCTGCGGATAGCCGGTGCCAGGCGGCAGGAACAGCATGTCGCCCTGGCCGAGCAGGCTCTCGGCGCCCATCTGGTCAAGGATGGTGCGCGAATCGATCTTGGACGAGACCTGGAACGCCACGCGCGTCGGGATATTGGCCTTGATCAGGCCGGTGATCACGTCCACCGAGGGGCGCTGCGTGGCCAGGATCAGGTGGATGCCGGCGGCGCGCGCCTTCTGCGCCAGGCGCGCGATCAGTTCCTCGATCTTCTTGCCGGCGACCATCATCAGGTCGGCCAGTTCGTCGATCACCACCACGATCATCGGCAGGCGCGACAGCGGCTCGGGCGCGTCCGGCGTCAGCGAGAACGGGTTCGGCACTTTGCGCTCGGCGGCCTCCGCGGCGCGGATCTTCTGGTTGTAGCCGGCCAGGTTGCGCACGCCCAGAGCCGACATCAGCTTGTAGCGCTTTTCCATCTCGCCGACGCACCAGTTGAGCGCGTGCGCGGCCTGCTTCATGTCGGTGACCACCGGCGCCAGCAGGTGGGGGATGCCCTCATAGACCGACAGTTCCAGCATCTTGGGGTCGATCATGATCAGGCGCACATCTTCGGGCGTGGCCTTGTACAGCATCGACAGGATCATGGCGTTGACCGCCACCGACTTGCCCGAGCCGGTGGTGCCGGCCACCAGCAGGTGCGGTGCGCGGGCCAGGTCGGTCACCACCGGATTGCCGGTGATGTCCTTGCCCATGGCCAGCACCAGCCGCGAATGGTGCGCCTGGAACGAGGCCGCGTTGACGATCTCCGACAGCCGGATCATCTGCCGGCGCGCATTGGGCAGCTCCAGCCCCATGCAGGTCTTGCCGGGAATGGTCTCGACCACGCGGATCGAGGTCACGCCCAGCGCGCGCGCCAGGTCCTTCATCAGCCCGACCACCTGGGCGCCGCGCACGCCCATGGCGGGCTCGACCTCGAAGCGGGTGATCACCGGGCCGGCGCCGGCGCCGACCACGGCGACTGGCACCTTGAACTCGGCCAGCCGCTGGGCGATCAGCTCGCCGGTTTCGCGCAGGCGTTCTTCCGACACCTGTTCGGCGCTGTCGACACCGGTCTCCAGCAGGTCGGCCGGTGGCAGGCGGTAGTCAACGATGGGGCGCGGCGGCGGCGGCGCGACCGGCACCGGCACGGGCGCAGGCTGGGCGGCAGCCAGCGGCACGGTGCGGCCGACCACGGCGGGCAGCACGATGCGCGGCTTGGCGGCCGGGACCGGAGCCTGGTTCAGTGCAGGCGCCTCAGCGGGCTCAGGGACTTCCGGGGCCTCGGTCGCTTCAGGCAGTGCTGCTGCCTCGGCAGGCTCGGCCGCATCGGGTTCCGCCTCCTCGGCGATCAGGCCGTTGCCGTCCATCAATCCGTCCGGTTCGCTGTCCTCCGCGGGTGCCGGGGTGCAGGCATCGAGAGCGCTGCCCTCTCCCATCTCGGAGCTTGCCACGGCCTGGGCTACTGCCTCGGCGCCGGTGATATCCAGTGCGGGCCCGGCTGCTGCCAGCGCTTCGGGTTCCCCAATGACAACGACGTGATCTCCGCTCCTCGCTTCGGCTTCGGCTTCGGCTTCGGCTTCGGCTTCGGCTTCGGCTTCGGCTTCGGCTTCGGCTTCGGCTTCGGCTTCGGCTTCGGCTTCGGCT